>JBBDHZ010000266.1:0-62917 GCA_040880645.1 Minisyncoccota bacterium | reverse complement strand
CATCCGCTTCGGCCAGTGCCTTCATGTCGAGGGCCAGTCCCTTTAGTTTCTCAAATGCCGGGTTCTGGTCAGCATCGTTTTCAGTGGGTGGCGCAGTGCGGGGGACTTCGTGACGGGGGATGAACTCGGTGCGGATGAGTTTGGCTCGGTCGGATGATTCCTTAGAAACCTCAGCGTGGACACTCACTCCGTGCCCAACGGCAAACTCGACCTGGTGGCGGTAGAGCATTGCCATCAGGTTTTCTTCGAGGTCGTGGTTGGAGCCGACGGTCATCCGTTTGCAGAAAATGGCGCTTTTATCAGCCGCTTCCACTCTGAGAACAGGCTGAAATACCTGGAACTCATCCTTGGGCCGCCCCTCTTCTTGAGCGTTGATCAGGAACAGAGTGACAACCCAGTACGAATCCCGCTTGCGAACCTGTCCCTGAACGTAGATGTCAGAGAATTCGTTATCGGGAGCGGTCGCCTTGACAGGCCCAACCTTGAGCGGAACATCGACCACGCCTCCCCGACTGTACCGCTGCCAGACACGGATCGGATTACCTGTGCGTTCGCTAATCTGATCTTCCCGTACTTCTCGTTTGTACTGTCCCCACGAAACGGACACCTTGATGGATTGAACGTCTCCGTCCACACAGAAGGTCATTCCGATGGAAGATGGCAGGTGTCCGGCAGCAACAGGAACATCCTTGTCAGTCGTACCATCGTCGATGGTATCAGTGCCACCTTCTGCCAATTCATCGGGAATGAGCGGGGTTTCTTCGTCTTCTTCGTCAGCAGCCGTGTCGGATGGTGCGCCTGCTCGGCTCGGTGCGAGAACGCCGACGATGTAGCGATCACGAACCGTGCGCTCGGTGAGTTCCTCGCTCTCGCCACCAGCAGGACCGAGCAGATCGCCAACGACCATCGCTTCGAGTTCGGCTCGGATCTCGGCGGAGCTAGGTGGTTTGGTTAGGACAGGTTGATCGCTCATAGTGTTTCGCCTACCTTCCGCATTGCTTCAATGAGTTGCTTGAAAGGCTCAGTCTGAATGTCGGGAGTATCTGTTAGCTCAATGGCTCGTCGCATGACCAACGGCTTGTAGAGCGGCTTGTCGAACTCGTCTCGAAGCCAGCGTTCAACTCGTTTGGAAAACATCACAGATGGCCGAAGTGATGCTTTCTGCTCCCATTCAAGAAAGGAACCCTCACAGATGTCACCACCCTCGTCCTCCAAAACTTCGGCTGTTGCCTGAATATACTTAGCTTTCGGCACCACATCCTCGAATTCCGTTCCGCTGGCGAGCACAATAACCGCTACTTCAGGATGCTTGTCCTTCACCTTCTGCACATCAGCTTGTTTGTCACCGTCGAGGAAGACTATAGGCTTTGCGTTCTGTGACTTTGCGAGCCGACACATGTATTCGAAGCTCGATCCCTCTCCGTCGAGAATGTGTGTTTGCGACAAAAGAGTTTCGAGCATATCGGCAGGAATGACGCCATTGTCCGAAAGTTTCATCAGCACTAGCGGAACACACTGCACCTCGGTTGTCCCCTCTGCAATGACTGTGATGGGGGCGTACAAGAGCGAATCCGCAGGGCTGACTCCCAAGCTGGAGCGAACCAGATTGTAATTTTCGCCGCACGCATTGTTCACAAAAAGCGAGACGGCCTTTTCACCTACCCTTTTTCGCTCAAGGACACGGATCGACCGAGGACGGAGATTATTAACCATCGCAGGTGAGTGCGTCGTATAGATCACCTGCACGTTCGGATGGGACGCAAGGCTCTCCATGAGTCGCCGCAACATGTGCTGTGCATCGGCGTGCAGCGATGTCTCTGGCTCATCGTAGAGGACAATCGTGTGCCCGTCGTCGGGGTTCACTCGGAGGAGTGCCCCCATCACGTTAAGCAATTTCCGCACTCCCGCTCCTCGTGACCCAAGCGGGGCGTACCCTCGATGCTCGTCTATCAATCCGACACCCAGAAGCTCGGGCTGCGCCCCAACCTCCAGCAGCTTGAAGCTCAAAGGCATCGCCTTCGGAAGTATTCTGTGAAGCTTCTCGTTCAATCGGCTCTCAGCCTCGTCGATACGGAACGAGCGGGCGATCTGGTCAAGACTCTTGTGCTGTTCCAGTGAGAACTCTCGACCGAATCCAAGTCGAATGAGATGGCTCTCTGCATCGGTCAGGTTTTCAAAGTTGATCTCTTGTCGTACCTCTGTGGCCAAAGGCAATTTCAGAAGATGTGGCGGATTGAAGGCACTCTGAGGTTCAGAGCGGGTTCGTCCAACGTTGATTTCTATGATTTTCCCTTGAGTCGCCGTCATCCGGCGATGAACCGTCACCGTTGCTCCCGGTCTTGTCCCCTTTGGCAGTCCCTTTTGGGCAGGCGTAGATTCAGTCGTCTCGAAGATGACAATACAGGCAATCTCTGTATCGTCTTGCCACTTGCCACTGAATTCCCCGGTCCGATCTCGGTTCACCTCGTGGCTGTCGATGGTGCTCTGCGTACAGAGGATTTCGATTGCCCGAAGTGCAAGACTCTTCCCAGCATCATTCGGACCTGTAAGCACCGTCACCTCAGGGTCGAGATGAAGCGTAGTGTCCGCAGCGAAGGGGCCGAAATGCTTCGGTGTAATGCTCTTCAGAATCACGTCAGGCTCTCACCTCAAATCTTGCTTACGGTTGTTTCAGTCTGCACAGTTAGACTCACCGCTCTCTCCAGACCACGCTTCCCACGTAACCGAGTATGCCTTGGCGGACGCCGCTGTTGATTGCCGACTTGATGGGATCACGTACGGCGTCGGTCACTCGGGAAAATCCCAAGTGGTGGGCGACGGCGCAGATCACATCCTCTCGCTCGTAGTTCGTTCCCTTGCGCATAACGGAGATCAGCGTGTCTCGCAGTTCCTCTCGTGTGTAGTCGCTCATCGTGGCGTTCAACGCCCTTACAGAATCGCCATCGGCTTCGATGATGCCTCGTCGGTTCGCCGCCCGCATATGCCCCTTCAATGTCTTCTCGATGCGGGAACCGAGCCTTTGGTAGCCCAGTAGCCCGGCGACCTCCCGCAGCATTTTAGTTCTCTCCATCCAGCCTCGGTTGCGTGCCGCTTGTCGGAATGCTGCCATCACTTCATTGGTGGCAAATCCATCCAGCGAAGCATCCCGCCCCTTGGTGGCGGCCTTCGTGGCTGATCTCGGTTGTGACCTAGTTTCTTGTACGACCTCGCCGGTCAGCCTCCCTCGTCGTCATCGTCCCCGAACAGCGTCGGGCCGACAGGCTGCGATCTTCTGCGCTTCTTCGGACTTGCGGTCTTTCGGGAAGTGTTTACCTTCTTCCCCTTGCCCTTTGTCTTCTTATGGAGGCCCTGTGCAACCTCTTCCTCGTAGCGTTCGTGGTTCAGCTTGAGGAGTCGCTGGAGGATTTCACGGCGGGCTGATTCGCTGATCGTGAAACGAAGCCCCTGCTTCGTCTCGTGAAAGCCGTGGCCAAGGTCGAGATCGTCCCAGCCGTAAGCAGCAGCGACCGCCTGATCCATTTCGATGTGGAGACCACGTAGCTTCTGAATGTCGGCTGGTGACTCGTCAGGGTCGTGAAAGCGGTTGTATAACTGCGTAAGCCCTACCGACCTGCCAACCATTGCCGCCCCACGATGCCCATAATATTTTTCGCCAATCTGCCCGAGCCTATGTGTTCTAACTGGCCTCGGAAAAGTCTCGAACACATCTGAAGCTGGATAACGCATCCGAGTTTCGAGTGTGGAACCAAATTTTCTGACCCACGCCTCGTGCAAGGAAGATTGCAAGATTGAGAAATCGTGCCATTGATCCAGAAGAATGACCACATGCGGCGCAGCGAACACAACTTCGGTCGGAACGAACGTAAACGCCAAGTATTTGCACGTAAATCCGTGGAACAGCACACGATTCACGACCTTGATAGCTGCGTAAAGCTCTGGACGCCTTCGTTCATGAAGCCACCAATTCTCCCTTGTTTTCCGAACCTTTACCGAATCACGATACGGCTTTACAAGTCGCTCAACAATTGAGATGCACTCCGGATAGCGTCTGGCACCCTCAAGGCTCATTTCCCCGAAGTTGATGACCCACGAACCGTACGTCTGACTTGGATTGTTCAACAGGTCGTCACTTTTGACGTATGGAAATATTACTTCGCTGTTCGACGGCCTCTGGTCAATTAAAGCCTGCGCTTCCTCGGGAGTGAGAACGAAACCGTCCCCATATATCTTGTTCCCCGTGTAGCTCAGGCGTGCGTTTTCAACCAGAGGAAATGGAGTGGCGGACGCTGCATCCCCCTCTGCCAAATATGCAGTAATGCTGGTGGCAGACCTGCCGCCAATAAAGCGGCGTCCTCCCCATGTGGAGGCGAAACACCACAAGCACGCCACCTGCAATGCTGCGACTCCCGGCCACTTAAGAGACGGAACAGTCCTGACGATCGTAGCTCCCCGAGCCAAAAGCTGGTCGAGTCCCACTTCTCTGGTGTCACCCTCAGCAATGGAATTGGTGAGAATTAAGCCCAGCAGGCCGCTTGTCGAGATAACACGACCGGCACGGAGCAGGAAAAACGCAGAGAAGTCTGCATTTCCTTTCTTGTCGTCCGCAACATGAGTTTGGATGAAGCCTCGATACGTGTCACCAAAATGGCCGGATATAAATGAGCCTTTGATGAACGGTGGATTGCCCACGATTCCATCGAATCCACCTCGCTTCACAACGACTTCGGGGAACTCTAGCGGCCAGTGAAACATCTTCTGGCCTCGGCGTTCCCTCTGGGCTTTCCCCTCAAACTCCTCACTTGGACCATTCTCGACATAATGGCCAGCAACGACCGCAGCGTGCCGCACTTTCTCCTGCTTATCTTTCGGCCCTTCTCCCCAAAACTCAGCCGATACCAGCAAGTCCGCCGCACTGCGCAGCCGGGCAATCCTGCCCTCTGCATCCTTGAGCAACTCCTCTTGAGCCTCGATGTCCTCGACCGTGTTCGAGGGCATGTCTTCCAGCTTTAGACGCAGGTTAACCGCTTCTTCCACTGCGTTGTCCAGTGGCCCTTTGAACAGAGGCGTGTCGTCGTTGTCAGGCTTTAGGCTAAAGTGCCGTAGTTGTTCAAGATCATGCAGACCAACGAGAGAGTCGCCACAACGGATGGCGTGATCGAGAAACTCAAACGGCTTGTCCTTTGCCAGCGTCAGGAGCCACAGCGACAGTTTCGCCATTTCGGTCGCCAGCGGGTTCACGTCGACGCCATAGAGGCATCGTTGGGCGATGATCCGCATGGCGTAGGTGGTTCGCTCGGCGGGATCGTCGGGGATCAGTGACTCATTGGCCCCACCTGCTGATGGCTTCCCCTCGGGAGTGATTCCCGGCACATCTGGATATTTCTCCTTCGCAGCGTCCCAAGCTTCCATCAGACGCTCGGACATGTACCGGGCCGCCTGAACCAGAAACGCCCCCGAACCACAGGCCATGTCGCAGATTTTCAGGTCGAGCAGGTCCGCCGCCGACTTCAGCTTCCACTCGGACTTCGGCTTACCTTCAGCTGGGCCAACGTAGATCAGTGGCTCCAGCGTGTGCTGGACGATTGGTTCCGTCAGGCTCCGAGGCGTGTAGTGCGTGCCACTGCTGCGTCTATCCGTTCCTGCCGTGACGAAGACGCTGCTTTCAGGAACGACCACGGGATACCCAAACGAGTCGTCTCGGAGCAGGGCCGCAAACGGCTTCACTCGCTCGAAGAGCGACTCATCATTCCCGCAGGCCGTACGAAGTCGCCGTTCTTGGCGATCATCCAATCCGACATCGAGGTAATTCTCCCATTTGCGGGAGCTTCCACATTGTTTCTTGAGGAAGTCAAAGAACTGCTTGTTGCCTTTCTCTCGCTCCTGCTCCAACTTTTGTAACGCAACTTCTGGCTCTTTCTTGCCGATTAGCCCCAGTGTCGGCTCGGATGCTCGTTTCGCTGTGTGGTCAAGAAGACCTTCGTAGACGTGTCCGATCTGTTCAATGTCGAGAGCACGGAAGCTGACCCGACGAGCCTCGGCAGGCCCGCCGCCCGGCACCTTCACTTGCAGCAGTTGCAACGCTTCTAGCAAGTGCAGCACGGTACGGTTATTGACAGGCAGGGGAGTCGCCTCGGTATCCTGCCAGCTTGTCTTCTTTTCTCGTCCTTCAAGGAACGGAAATCGGTCGGGATCGAATAGCCGTCCGCCGTAGGCTGGCATATACACATCGTCGTGAGCCAGACCGCTGTAGACGGCACGGAAGGCCGATAGCAGCCGTGGCCAGCCGTCGAACCGGCGTTCGAGCAGTTCCTCGCCGTGCTGATCGGCGATTTCCCGAAGCTGCTTCGACATTGTGGAGACGGAGTAGTTTTGTTCATAGACGGGAAACGGCTTGGTTGGAATGAGTTCCCGTTCCTCGGCGCAAAACAGGAACACCAGCCGCATCATCACTGTAAGAGCGGATTCATAAAGGAATGGCTCGGTCACTCCGCCCAACAGTTCCCGTCCATGGTCTTGATCGGCTTTGTCGAGCGACTGGATTAGCACCTCGACCGCTCTAAGCACCTGAGAGCCAAGTTGCTCAGTAACCTCCTGCTGGTTGGAGGCACTCTTTGCGAGCAGAGCCTCAATCGTTTCATTATCGGAAACTCCAAAGAATCGATGAATTGAAAACAGGCTTCGGAACGCTTGCAGCGTGATTTTCTCTTCTCGCCATAGAGAGGCGTACCAAGAGGCGTAGCCGGTCGTCTCGCCTTTGGGGGCATCGACCAGCATCCAATGCTCGCCGTTGGTGACGAGGCCAAGCCGAACGCCCGTGCCGTGGAGCAGGTCCGTCATCCGAGTTTCAGGTGACGCCTTCCAACGAGACCCTGCGACGTAGCTCGTGAGGTCTTGCGAGCGAGGATAGGTCCGAATCAGCATCCGGGCCTTCTGCGTACTTGGGTCGTTCAGGACGATGCTGGGTCTGAGCAGTTCACCGTGCTCGGGAACCTGGACGTGAAGCGTCTGTGGAATCGCTTGTCCCTCAGCGAGCAGGCTCTCGTCGAACTCCAGCGTCTTCGTGAGAACGAACTTGATCCACGAATCGTGAACGCTGGGATCAACTTTCTTCTTCTGAAAGCTGTCGTCCCATTCCTCGTAGGCCAGCCGCAGCAGTCGAGCGTGTTCAGAATCGTGCGCATCAAGTCCCTGCGGAAACGCCTGCATCAGTACCGGCATACTCAGAAACGGGCCTGAGACCGGCACGAGCGAAAGCCATTCTGCGTGATGACGTGCGATGGACATGACTACTCACTCTCCCCTTTGCTTGTCGGTTCGCCGAGCTTCGACAGAAAGGCCACTTCGCATCCACCGTCGTACTCATCGTGAATCCGGGCAACTTCCAGTTTGTCGATCCATCTTGTCCTTACTCTGCCATCCGATCCGACGTATTCCAACAAGAGGTATTGAGCGTCGGTTGCGTCCACGACCGGCATGATGTGCCAGCCCCTTCCTCCGAATGACGATAGGGCCAGTGAGATCAACACCGGCTGCTTCTTCGCAAGATGCTCGTCAATGAATGCGACCTTATCGTGGCCAGTGCCGAACTGCTTCCAATCGAACTCGACCCACGGATATTTGCGGTGAACTTCAGAGGCGACGCTGCCGAAGTGGTTCTTTGGTTCTACTTGGCCACGCCCCAAATTGATGTCGAGATCGAAGTCGTCCTGAAAGGAATCAAGATCGACACCCTCGGCACCAGCAGCACGCAGAATCATCTCGTACCCGGTTGGAATGCACCCCGTTTGTTGACGGCGTTGGTGAACAGCGTGGTCTTGCCAGTTGGGAAACGCAGACATCGCACATGCTTCGGTCGTGGGGTTTGTTGACTTTAGTCTTCGCATCAAGGCTTTGCCCATCACCGTCCAGTACAATTCTGCTGCATGGCCATCGCCCCCAACGTCGTAGTCTTGTGAAAGCACAAAGTTGGCCTGACCGACTCCGTAAGGTGCCAACTGGTAAGCTTCGTTGTGCAAGAGGGGGACAAAACAACGAAACAGCTCAACATGGTTATCGACCTGCTCGGGGAAACTCGTGTGCCGGTGGACCGCATGGATTAGCATTGGCAATACACTTGCGCCCGAAGCGTCATCTTGAGTACACAGCCGATGAGCGTAGCCCTCCTGCGCACACATGTTTTTCGGCAGCGCCTTCGGTAGCCCACTTTCTGGCGTCCATCGCTCAAGTGCCGAGGCGAGAAAGCCAATGGCAAAGCTCTTGATCTGTTTCTTGGTGGCCGCACGATCTCGTTTCAGCACCCATCGAAACAACCCGAAAGTCGTTTGGAATCCGAACAAGGCCCACAAGTCTGTCGCCGTGTCAAACCCTGTGAGGCGTCCCTCGGCGTCGGGATGAATCTCGAAGGTCGGGTTCTTCGGATCGGTTGTATCCTTGTTGAATAGGTTGAAGCGCCGATCAACGCCTTCGAGCAACCCCGGAACTTGTCGCCACAATGCCGAGGGGTTTAGCTTCACTTGGTCAAACGCCCACAGCGCCGAAAGAATTGGTGTCATCACGAGGTTCGGGAACACCCCGTGCCGAGCATCCAAAGCGACAAGTCCGTCAAGGGGACCAACCGGAACAGGTCGTCCGTCGGGAAGGGATTCACCGACTAGGGAGAGCGTTCTCATCACAGTCACGCACCTCCCGCCAACTTTTCAGGCACCAAGAACGTCACCGCCACCGGGAACATCCTCGCCTGCGGATTCGCAAATCTGGCTCTGATCGCCTCCGTCTCCCGCTCGATCTCACCCGGAATCTCTTGCGCCCTCGACCGCATGGCGCTCTTGTTCCGCTCGAACTGATTTCGCTCCGCATCATCGAAAAGCGTCAATTGGTGGTATTCCGGGTCGTTCAGTTCGGCTTCGATGGCTTTCTTGAGTTCCGTCAAAATTGCCTCGATGTCTTTGGCTTCCTTCTCGGCACGTTCGTTGAGCCGTTTCTCTAAACCGCCGACCCGATCCTTCATTCGTGCTTCGAGGGCCGAAGCAAGCGACGGCACAAGCTCGGGATAAAGCTCCAGCAGTTTCTCCTCGACTGCTGAAGATGGCTCTTGATCCCTTCCAGCCGCCAATGCCTTCTCCGTCTGCCCGACGTTCAGGCGACCACCCCACTTCCCTTCCTTGATGAGCCCACCAGCGGCGATGATCTCTTCGTGCAGCCGGTAGCTGTCCCCGCCGATCACCACCAGTCGAGCGTGGGCGATCATGGCTGGAGAGTCGATGATATCGTTGGGAATGACACGTGCGGTCACACGCTCCAGTTTTGACCGACCTTTTTCCGCCCAAACCTCCGCACGCAGCAGCCGCAGGCACATCTGCGGCAGGCGATGATTCAGGTGAACCAGCACCACATCGTCCCGACCCTTGCTCACGGACTCGCTGAAGGTGATCGGGCGAATCTCTTTGGTGTGAGGATGTTCCAAGCCTTCGGCACATGCCGCCCAACTTCCTTTGAGTGGCGGTAGCTGGAAGCAGGGCGTGCCGTCTTCGGTCTTGGTCGGCACTAACGCTGGTTGCCCGGCTAGTTCGAGAGCCACCGTTACAACTTTTTGGACGTTCTCCGGGGACAACCGCAGTTCCCGACGAGTCTCCCTGTACTGCTCCATCAACGCCTGAACCTGCTTGTGCAGGTCACGCTCGAAACGAAGCATCTTGCGGATCGGCTCGGCGTCACGCTCGGCGTCAGCGGTTTGTAGCGTTGACCGCCGACCTAACATCGCCTCTTCCACTTGCTCGGAGATCACTGGACCGACTTTGCCGAGGTCTTCTCGGATTGTCTCGATCTTCTGAGCGACCCGCATGAGGAATTCAAGGTCGGCCTCCATGTCTGAAGCATGGCCGCTGGACTGGCGAGCGGCTCGCTCGTTGTAGCCCTTACCGACGAAGTGGTAGACCATCACCTTGTCGGCCTTCTGACCGTGCCTGTCCACACGACCGTTTCGCTGCTCCATTCGGTTCGGGTTCCACGGAATCTCGTAGTGGATCAACCGAGAGCAGAAGTTCTGGAAATCGAGACCTTCCGATGCAGCATCAGTCGCCAGCAGGATGCGAACCGGACTCTTTTCAGGATCAGTTTGGAAAGCGGCTTTGACGGCTTCCCGCTGGTCGCTGTCCATGCCACCGTACATAGTCATCAGCCTATCACCACCACCGAAGCCTTCAGTGGCAAGCACCTCTTGCAACCAGTTCTGCGTCGCTCGGTACTCGGTGAAGATGATGACCCGCTCGTGGGACCAATTGCCGCCCGGCTTGAGGTTGTCCTTCAGCCACTCAATCAACTGCTTGGTTTTCGAGTCCTGTTGCGCACGGGCACGCTCGGCCCACTTTTTCATCTGTTTCAGTAACGCTTTTTCCTCACTAGTCGGCTCGGCAAACAGCCGTGTCGCCGAATCGAGGGCGTCGTCCGTTGCCTCGTCGTACTCGAAGTCGTCGGCGTAATCCTCCTCCATCCGGTCGAACTCACGCTGGAGCACGCTCATCTTTGGCTTTGCCACGACCTTTTTCTTTGCCGACTTGAGTGACTTCTCGTGACGTTCCAGCGTGGTGAGGAAAGCAGCAGGACTGGAAAACAGTCGCTTCTTCAGCGTCTTCAGCACGAACTCCGTGGCGAACCGCTCCGTGTTGTCGGTTGCTCGGTCAGAGCGGAGTTTCGTGTATTCACGCAACGCTGCATGAATTTCCCGTTCCTCGTCCGTGTACGGCACTTCGATGGGTTCGAGGACACGAGGCGGAAAGCGAGGCGTGCCGTCCCACTTCTTTGCAAAACTTGGGTCGGTTTTCAGTCGTCGAACCATGATCGCTTCAAGCTGCTTGCGATCCGGGTCTGTTCCACGAGAAAACCGTTGGTTGTCCAGCAGTTCTAGCAGAGCACTGAAGCTCTCCCGATATCCGTTGTGGGGTGTGGCCGTGAGGAACAGCTTGTGCTCGAAATGTGGGGCAAGTTCCCGTAGGGCCTGCGTCCTCATCGAATCGGTGGCGTATTTGCCTCGACCAGAAGGGGCGCAGTTGTGGGCCTCGTCGCAAATCAGTAGGTCGTACTTGCGGGGATAAATTGGTTCGCCCGGTGCAGGCAGGGTCTCTCGGAACAGACGGAGTGGTCGTTCCCGCTTCAGAAAATCGATGCTCGTGATGAGCCGTGGGAAGTGGCTCCACGGATTAACATGGATACCTCTTTTTCGACGCAATTCCTTCATCAACTCGGAATCGACGATGCGGAACTCAAGGCCGAACTTGTCCCGCATCTGATCCCGCCACTGAATCTGTAGCGACGACGGGACGACAATCAGCATCTTCCTCGCTCGGTGACGAATCAACAGTTCGAGAGCGACCATCCCTGCTTCGATGGTTTTTCCCAAGCCAACATCGTCGGCAATGAGCAGGTTGACCCTCGGCATCTGGATCGCCCGGACCACGGGGTCAAGCTGGTAGTCCTCAATCTCGATGCCACTTCGGAAGGGCGACTGGATGTTCTTCAGGTCAGCCGTGGAAGCTGCGCCCCAGCGAACGGCGTCGAGGAAAGCGTCGAGCTTGTCGGGAGCATCGAAACCAGTCGGGTCGGGCAGAGCAACCTTCTCGATGACACGGGCACCCGGCTCGCCCTCCCAAACGACCTGAAGTTCTTCGCCTAGGCCGTCGTCTTCCACGGAGGAAAGCGTCAGCAAGTTCTGGGGACCTGCAAATTCCGGCTTAAAAGCGACAGCGGGCAGGCTGCTGGGCTTCACGTTATTGACGACCCACCGCCGAGAACGAACCTGCACCAGTTGTCCTTGCTCGGGCACGTTCGTCGTGGCAGTTGCTGTTTCCATTTCGTTTCTGCCTTCCCCTGCGGTCTCTCTCATTAACTGCGGCAATTATCTCCGACCACGTTCTACTCCTCGTCCTCATCCGAATTTCCCAGCGCCACCAGCTCGTCAACGGTCATCGTTGTTTCGATAAAGTCGGCGTTAATTGCCAAGGTAAACTCCTGGGGCTGGGAAAGGTTAGCTGAAAAGACGTTTCCAGTCATTTTGAATTCGCCCGCTTGGCCAATGCCAATATAAAAGGCGTCCGTCCAAACCTTGCGTCCTGGCTGAAGATTGCCGCATTCGATTTCAATCTTTGTTCGGTGGTCGTTCTTGTCGATATCCACATCACCAGCCTGTCGGATTAGAGGTTGTCGTCTCATGTTCTCAATCGCAGAGGCAACTAAAAGGCCCGTTCGTCGCTTCGGAGTCTCAGGAGCTTCTAGCAAGTCGACAACTCCGAAGCCCTGACCGTCCGGTATACAGATTTCGAGACGGACATCTGTGGCTGGTGATTCCCCTGCATTCAGTACAACTAACCGCACCTTCTTGAGGAGTTTGTGAAAGACGACATATTCGGCAAGCTCACGGAAAAAATCAGGATTTAGGCGGTTATAAAAGTCCAGCGACGAGGAGCTCGGTATCTGGAAAGTTTCGCCGCCAGGCAGACGAATCGGAGCTGGTGTGTCATCGAGCGTAGGAATCTGTTCTGATGTTGGCATCTGGCAGAATTCGGCTGACAAATCGATTAGACTGCCCAGCGATTGCTCGCTCTCTGTCGAAGCAAATTCCACTGTCAGCGATGCTTCTTTCGCTTCAACAGCCTGTCCGCTCCCCATGTGCGCAATCTCATCGGGATCGGCAGGCTTTGTGGGATCGGTGGAGCTGCCACGCCGGACGTAGACTAGTCCTTTTTTCAGCTTGCCGTAGTCCCGTTTCAGGTACACGGGTCGCCGTTGCAACTCGACCCGAATGATCCCCACCTGCTGGCCCTCAAATTCGCAGGCTTCGTAGCCAAATTGGACAGGCCGATTCGTCAGGTTGTTTATGAACTGCTGAAGCGAATGATCATCCAAGTGATCCGAAACACCGTGTACGTTGCTGCGACCGCCTCGGACTTCTTCAACCCCGATCAGGATGAAGGCTTCGGACCGTCGCCAGCAATTCACAAATCCGAGGATGTCCTTCAAAAGTTCGCTTTTCTCCTCGTCCGTGGCCTTACTGAAGGCGTACTGGTCCCGCTTGAAGTCCAGCGTTGGCCCCTCTTCTTCGTAAAGCAGTTGTTCGAGTAGCTCGGGTTTCAGCGGACCCCTCCTGTTGCGTTGACTCTTTGCTGTTGCGTTGACTCTTTGTTCAACCCATCGTATTGTTGGGCGTCGTAGCTCGCAACCATGGAGACCACCCCGATGCGATTCGGCCTGAGAATTCGAGAACTCCGCAAGGCGAAGAGCCTTTCCTTGCGGGCGTTGGCCGAAGCGGTCGGTGTTTCCTTCACCTACATTTCCAAGATCGAAAACGAGAAACTGGGTTTCGGCGACTACCCGGGTGATGAGTTGATTGCCAGGCTTGCAGCAACGCTGGATGCCGATGTGGACGAGCTTCTGATTCTGGCTGAGAAGATACCGAACGGGATCAAACAGCGGGTTATCGAACGCCCAGATGCTTTCCGTCGTTTTGCACAGCTCGACGATGAAGCGATTGATCGACTGCTGGAGGAGATTGGGGACGAGTGACAACGATGAAACCGAATGACATAAATGATGCTGACTTCTTTCGGTGGCAGACGATTTTTTGGGTATTCATTGCCGTTCTGGTACTAGGCGCATTGGTTGGGCTGACCCCTTGGGTGACGTTCCTATTGCGGCCTGACTGGGCAGAGACGTTTCCAGAAGCAGCAGCTCAGTGGGGTGATTCGTTCGGCTTTGTAAACGCACTATTGTCTGCGTTAGTGTTTGCGGGTGTGTTGGTCACGCTTTGGATGCAACGAAGAGAGTTGCAGCTCCAACGGGAAGAAATGAAGCTGACACGCCAAGAACTGAAGGCAACGAGGCAGGAGCATCGCCGCATGGTTGAAACACAGCAGGAATCGGAGAAGCGGTTATTCCTCGCTTCGTACATGAACGCACTCGAATCGCTCAGGCAGCTAAGCCAGTGGCGAATGACGGCTGACCCAACGATGGACAAGCTCGCTACCTTTCCCGTCGTTGAAGGATTGGTTGTGCAGGCTAGGGTCAGTCAGTCGCTGCAAATTCTCGTGCGTGACTTGGAGCCGGAAATCCGCAAGCTCCACCCGTCCTTAAGCATCGTAACCGAGGAGGGGTCGCATGTTTGGCGACTTGAGGAACTCTTAAGAGTTTACTTAAATATACAATCGCTAATCGAGACCCATGCGGTCCGAAGTGACGACCCGGAAGCATTTGAGGAAGCTGTTAATATCGCTCGGCTTCAACTGAAACGTCTGGAAGAGTTGCGACACGTTTTTGGACCTGGTAGGCACGCTGCAATCGATGACATAACTGCAAATGTGCCCGACCCAGGTACCATAATGCTCAACCGCCACGTGACTGGCGAAGAGGCGACCGAGAAAAGGAAGGCCTACTTCAGTGGTCTCCAAAGAGCCAACAAGCACATCCTTCTTTTCATCATGTCAGCATGTCACCAGTAACCATTTGCGAACTGCTGTCGTCAAGCTCTGGGTTGAACGGTTGCCATCACACTATCTTCCACTCGACGTGCTTGAACAAATACCTCGCAATCCATCAGACTGCCGCCGCTTGAAAACGTCCATGTCTTGAGGTTTTCTTCGCCTGTTGCAGCGGTTAGCTGGTCATGAAATGCCGCATAGATGACCGACGACTCAGGCACTTGCATGTTCCGCCGAGCCGCAAGCTTCATGTCACCAGCAGCTTTGTTCGGCAGCGTCAAGCGAACACGAAGCTTCTTCTCGGGGCAGTCGTCCGCAAACATCCGAGCCTGCCTTAGGCTACGCCGCTCGTCTTCGGTGTATGCCATGCTAGCTTCAAGATACAGCACGGGCGTCCTCATTCGCCGCTGGCAGGCAAAGAGCGTTGATTGAAAGC
Organism: Minisyncoccota bacterium; assembly: GCA_040880645.1. Lineage (GTDB taxonomy): Bacteria > Patescibacteriota > Minisyncoccia > Phycocordibacterales > CSBR16-193 > JBBDHZ01. Next base: position 48,016 of record JBBDHZ010000266.1, on the reverse strand, counting down.
TGGCGTGGGGACAGAACGCCTTTCGGATATCATCGATCCTGTCGAACGTCAGCAACTCGCCGTGAGACAAATGTGTGTTGAAGAGGGGCGTGAAGATCGAGTCGTAAAAGCCAACGTGACCGGCGATCTGATCCATCAGCCTTTCTAGCGGCTCGTCCGACGCACGAAAAACCTGCTGCTCACAGTCAGGCTCAACCAACAGGTGCGCAATTTCATGCCACCGTGTAAAAAAACGCCGAGCAGCTTTCTCACCTCGGCAATCGATCACCGCAACGTGAGAGCCATCTTTGAGCCGAACCATCGTGCCGAACGTCTCAGGTGTCAGATCGTTCTGCACGACATGCGCAAAAACGATTTCGCCCTTTTGCACATACCGGCGTTTCAGATCATCGAGATCAGCGTCATTCCCGACCTCTTCGATAACGAGGTTCAGGCGAGAGGCAATCAACGCCTCCAATTCGCCGATGGTCTCGACACCTCCAGCCTCTCGAACCCACACATCGACCTGTTTCTGGCAGAAGTTAATGATCGCTTCGACTGGGTCGCCGCCGAGGCTCAGGCGTTGGGCGAGATCAACTACGTCTTGCTCTTGGTCTAATGCGGTCACAGGAATTCCTTCACGGCTTCGTAGAACTTCTGCCAATCGATTTTTTCCAGATTACCTTTCTTTGTGCTGCTTCGGTGGGCGATGATCTGGTTCTGCATATCCAGCAGGGCGATGGTCTGCCGAAAAGTTAGCCCTTCGTCTTCAGCGAACTCGGCCAGCGCCGTGGGTATTTGTACGTCACGGGCGGCTTGCGATGCGTTCTCGGCATCCCTTCCGGTCATTAGGTAATCGAGCGACAAGCTCAGGGCACGGGCAATGTCAAGGAGCTTGTCGGCTCCAACCTTTCGCTTTCCATTTTCTAGGTCTGAAAGAAAACTCTTACTGATCCCGGCCTTGCTGGCCAAGTCGTCCTGCTTCCAGCCGAGCTTTTCTCGACGATCTCTGATTCGATCCCCCACGGTGGCCATTCGGCACGCTCTCTCTCGATTAATTCCGTAATTAGAAAACGAAATCCTACGGCATTCCTCCGTCCGCTTCAATTCGGCGGTTCTGCAAGTGAGCCGCTTGACTTCCTGCATAGCGAACCGATAGACTGTAGCGATTGCAGCGAGTCTGCTAGCAATTCTATTTATTTGCTCGATCTGGCATGGAGAAATCGAAATGGCGTGGAATGAAAAACGGGCTCAGGAGCGAGTCCAGAAAAACGACTTCAGCGATTTTGAGGTGAACGTCCAAGACATGTCCCGGTCGATGGACTTTTCAAAACTCGGCAAAAAGGACGTTCGCCGGGCACAGGGAGTTCACCTCTACGTCGATGTGCCCAACTTCCATCGTGCGGTGGATGACGCCGGAAACGACCAGCAGAAACAGCGGAAGTTGATTCGTGCCTCTAGTATTCTGCGCCGGATTCAGCGTGAACTCATGGAGCAGGGCGGAGTCGGCGATATTCAGCGGCAGACCGTCCGAGCGCACGGTCTAGTTTTCAAGCCTTACAACGGGAAAGGAGATCCGAAAAACGCCGAGCGGGCTAAAATCGCCGTGATTCACGCCATTACGCAGAATACCTATGTCCTGGACGTGTTCAACGGGGTTTTCGGCGATGTTCGCAACTTCAGCAGCGCTGTCGGCTTGGCTAGCGGCACCTGTTACCTCGCCAACATCGGAAAGAACGGAAAACGGGAACTGATTTCCCTCGGCACCTGCGCCAACCTTGCGGCGAAGATCATTGGCGGGCGGGATTCCGTTACCGTAACCGCTGAGATGTACGAGGTGCTGCCGGAATGTCTGAGGAAGCACTTCAGCAAAGACGCCGAGGTGTCTGGCGTGCAGACCTACAGAGCGTCCGGCCTTCGCTGGAGTTGCAAACCGGAGTTGGCTGACGAACTCGGCGTGACGTGGCACGAAGAGAAGTGGAAGAATAAGACTCAGAAGCACAAAGACGATCTTCCGCTGGATAAAATCACGATCTCGGACGCCACGACGCTGATCGATGTCACGAAGCTCAGCGAGCAGAAGTGCAAGCGGACGGCGGCGGTTGCCTTCTATGCCGACCTTGACGGCTTCACCCGCTACGTTCAGGAGGCAGAAACGGACGAAAAGGTTGTCAGTCTGATCCGGCAGTTTCACATGATCCGGGCCGAGTTCCACTCGGTCGTCTCCAGCGATTTCGATGGGCTGGTTCTGCAACACCGTGGTGACTGCATCCTCGGCCTGCTGCACTTGCCCAGTGGTAGCGGCAACCATGACACTCGCTGCCAAGATGCGGTCGATCTCGCCATTGGCCTGCAATCGTCGATGGAACAGGTACTCAATGAACATCTCGCTGACCGGGAGGACATCAACGTCGCCGTTGGGTTGGACGTTGGCAAGGCATTCGTCACGAGGCTCGGCAAGAAGGGCAAACGCATCACGATCTGCTTCGGGCCGGAAGTCACCGAGGCCGAGCGTCTTCAGCGTCTTTCCGGCGCAAAACAAATCCGCATCTCCACCGAAATCTACGAACAGCTTGAAGATGAGAATGTCACGGAGCAATTCACGAAGCGTGGAAACGCATATGTTGCCACGGACCTGACGTTCCTGAAACTCGATGAGACGAGGGAGGAAAAGGCAGCGGAAGCTGGCAGTCTCGGTGCGACCGTCGTTAACGGGCGAATCCAGGTCACGACGGGTGGCAACACGGCGGCGAAGCCGTGGCGGAACAGCACCCCATGGATGTCGGAGTAACCAAGTGTCTTGGCACAGTATTACGCCGGAACGTTGGCGGCGGGAGCAGGAAATCGCTTCCGAGATTTTGGACGAGTGCAGAGCCGAAATTGGAAGCGACGGCCTCGCCTGCATCCGTGGCGTCTTCAATCTCTACTCGCAGCATGGCCATCTGTACGAGGCCGTCAGCTTGCGGATCGTTTATCCGACGAATTTCCCGGCCCGCAACCAGCCTCCCTCGGTATACCTTGAAAGCCACAGAGATCGGTGGGAAAAAGAGCGCAATAGTCACATTGAATCCGATTGGAAACTGTGCCTCTTCGTGCCAGCAGAGTCGGGGATTACATTCGCCGCCGACACATCGCTGAACGAGTTGTTCGCCGTCATTCACACCTTCTTGCTCAAGGAAAGAATATACCAGCAACGACTGATTGAAAAGAATCTGCGTGGCGGTGTTGCCGAATGGCCCGGGCCGGACCGTTCACACGGGATTGAGGGCATCCGTGAAGCAATTCAGGAAATCGGTGGGGTGGGCAGAAATGATGCATGTCCGTGCGGGAGCGGCAAGAAGTTCAAGAAATGTCATTTGGGAAAACTGTAGCTCGGCCAGGCGTGATGGGAGACCGCAGCCAATGATCGAACGATTCCAGGGCGGTGACGGGAAGCGACTCTTGCGGGATGCTTTGTTGAATCAATCGCTCGTCAAGGGAGATCATGCAATTGCAGATCGCTTGCTTGAAGTAGCCGAACCATCCGAGTTGGCATCTGGCGAAGTGCTGATCTCGCAGGATGACGAAGACAACGACCTATTCTTGATCGTTGCGGGTAGTCTCCGAATCGAGGCCAACGGCAGGTTGGTGGCTATTCGGCAGGCTGGTACGCACGTCGGCGAGATGGCATTGATCGACTGCAAGGCCAAAAGAAGCGCAGACGTGATTGCCGCAGAAAAAACAGTTGTTGCAAGAGTTGCTGAGCCTGCCTTCGCTTGTGCTGCCGAAGAGTTTCCGGCTCTCTGGCGGCGAGTAGCAGTGGAACTGTGCGACCGGCTTCGGAACCGCAACCAGATGATCCGCCGTCCAAACGAGGTTCCGCACGTCTTCGTTTGCTCATCGAGCGAATACCTCGCAATTGCCGAACAGATTCAATTGAAGCTGGACCATCACACTAGCGATGTCAAAGTCTGGACAGATCAGGTATTCGGCCCTATGAAGCAGGCCATGGAGGACCTTGAGCGGGAAGTGGCGGCAGCAGATTTCGCTGTGGCGGTGGTAATGCCTGACGACGTGACTCGGAGTCGCCGGAAACAGTCGGTAGCACCGAGAGACAACGTCGTCTTTGAACTCGGTTTGTTCATGGGGCAACTAGGAAGGGAACGCACCGTGATAGTGTGCCCCAGGGGACTGGATCTGAAGATGCCAAGTGATCTGCTTGGACTGAACCCCGTCACGTTTGCCGCTCCCGCCGAATTAAAGCATGTTGAGCAACTGGCGACGCCGCTTTCGACGGTTTGCACCACGCTGAAGAGCCTCTTTGATCGACTAGGCCCTCGGTGACTGGCGGTGCCCTGCGGCACTGCCAAAACAGAGACGAGTGGAGCGGACAGAAAAGTTTACTTTAAACGGAGGCGAGACTGTATGAGCAAGAACGCAAATAAGAATAAGAATAAGAAGCACACGAAGAAGAACGCTGAGAAGGAACAGAGGAATCGTAAATGGCGTCAAGAAAAAGCGACAATTAAAGAGTTTCGGGCGAAAGCCCCCCATATGAAAGCGCTTCTGCGGAGCCGGGGATGTGATCTTCCGTTTTACGATTATCTCGACTCTTACTCCGAGGAGTTTCACCGCACAGTAGAGGCGGCAAAAGCGGCTTACCCCTCCCTTCTTGGAGTTCACGAAGTTGATGATCAGACATTCGCAGCCGAGACGCAGGAATGGTCACAATTTGGTTATAGCGACTTGGAGCAAGTGTTCTTCAAGATCGAAGATACCTTTGCTGACTATGGAAGTAGTCCTCTGGACGCCAACCTTTGCGGATCGATGAGCGCATTCCACGACTCTGCTGGTAACGTGCGAAGCGTAATACTCATCCGACGTTCCGTACAGACTTCGGTTCAGCACCATGAGCTAAAGTATGCGTTCAAGATTATTTCGCTGGTTCACGAGATTGGTCACGTCGAGGATCTGGAGCGAGGGATTAACTTTGACGTTCCTAGCCGGCATCTAGACGTGATTGCGGCTGAGGCCTACGCACATCTATTTGCTCTTGAGCGACTGGCTCGGCGCAATCTCGTCCAAAGTTTCAATACGCTAGTTGACGGGTTGCGGGATTCCGTTTCCGCAGACGGCTACATATCCAAAGTAGCCCAGCAAGTGCTGGAGAGGTTACCCGAGTACCAACTGACCCATTGGCAAGAAGCTTTTGATATCCCCCCTACTAACGAAGAGGCCAGGCAGCTTGGACCAAAAACCATGCGAATCCTTAGCCAATAATCTCCTGTTGCATATGGGCAAAGCTGATTCAAATGATAATCCTCTATCTCCACGGCTGGCACTCGGCTCCGGGCGGCGTGAAGCCGACCTACCTCAAGAGCCACGGTCACTCCGTCATCAATCCAACACTCCACGAAGACGACTTCGATGCCGCCGTCCGCACCGCCCAAGCCCAGCACGACGAGCACGAGCCTGATGTCGTCGTTGGCTCATCTCGTGGCGGTGCCGTCGCCATGAACATTGAATCCAAAGACACGCCGCTCGTCCTTCTGTGCCCAGCATGGAAGAACTGGGGCACCGTTAAGACGATCAAGCCGAACACGGTCATCCTGCACAGCAAAGCCGACGAAACGATCCCCTTCAGCAACTCCCTGGAGCTTCTTGTCAACAGCGACCTCCCCTCTGAGTCGCTGGTTGTCGTTGGGAACGATCATCGATTGGCTGATGAGGAGTCGCTAAAGGCGATGGTGCAGGCGTGTGAGCAGAGCCAATTATAAACAATTATTTTGATCGTTCTTCTAGTTTAATCCAGTCGAGAAAACTGCTTCCGAATGACGACAATTCGAGGTGTTCGAGACGCAGCTCACATCCCACTCCCGCTCCTGGTATTCTTCGTGCATCGATAAGTTGTTTATCCCTCAGGCCGTTGTAAGCAAACATCAGAATGTCTTCGGAAACGTTTTCAATAATTTTACGCAGTGGGATGGGTAGTTCTCCCGTCACACTTCCTGCGAAGACCAGGTCTTCTTCGAGAGCGCAATCTCTCGGAGACTCTGCGACCCTTAGTATCTCCATCTCCAGGTCAGTGAGCGGCGACAAGATGGACACGAAAGCGTCAAGCTCGTGCGGTGTAGCCGATTTTCCACTTGCATAGTTGAGCAATATCGCACGAAATGCCTTTCGCTTGTCTTCAGATGTTGTCTTCGGGATTTCGAGCAAGACCTGACTCGTCAGGCTAGCTAGCCGCTCGTGGTCGCAGTTCAGCTGGTCAATCCGCTCGGCGTGCTCAAGAAGAACCTCCTTGAAATCGTTGATCTGCCGCCTAACCTGATCGGGATAGTAATCGTCAAGAAAGGCTGCAAAAGCACCGGCTCCCGGAACAGGGATGGAGGACAAAACGGCTTTTGCTGTGGTGGCCGTAAGATCTTTCTTTGTCGCTGGTGAGTCGTTTGGCCGCTTGGCTTTTTTCGCTGCCATTGTCGTTCCCCGTGGGCAATTATCAGGCTGATGTCTTTCGAGCATTGTACACGATTCGGCTCAGCAGATTGTTCGCCAATAGAATCAAGTAGCAAAAGATCCCAATGAGCGAACCAACTTTGTCCAGACTGTGGAAGCCAGATGGAGAAGGGCTTCGTTCCCAACCTTACCTACGGAGCGGTGAAACAGACGTTCTGGCACAGAGGCGAGCCAAGACCATCCACCGCCTTCGGCTTCAAAATGAGCGGCATCGATGTCCGTTGAAAAAGTGGAGTGCCGATCATAGCCTACCGCTGCATTGATTGCGAAGTGTTGCGATTCTATGCCTCAACGCAGAAATAGAGTAACCGACGATCACTGGCCTTCCCGTAGGATCGGCCCGACCGGGATACAGGTAATGATCGCCCGATCCACCTTCACTCAAGTCGATGCTGAATGCGTAAACATGCCCACACCCAAAGAACTCCCCATGGACAAGCGAACCACCAACAAGCTCGAACGAGAACTCGCAGAGGCGATGGCAGAAGTCGTTATCGTGCGGAACAAGAAGTGGAAATATCCGCTGATGCCATCACAGCGCACGTTGCAGTCGATGGCAAAAGCGGCGGCGGCAGTCTACGAAGCTGCTGTGGAAAAGGCGGAGCCGGACGAATCAGAGCACGGCCCGATCACCGAATGAACCAGACAATCACCATCGCAAAAATGGCTGGCATGAGCGCTACAGTCATCACGGCTCTCTTCAGGGGTTGGGCAAGCCAGCGGAAACCGTCGCCTGATGAGCCGTCGCTTGTGGAGCCAGAGCAGTGGCCTGCCAAGTCTCGCCATCAGTTGCGATCGTTGAATAGCCGATCCAGAGCCGCTCAAGACGATGGTAGAGGCGTGTAAGGTAGTCATCGAGGCAGTTACATGAACATTTCGAGACAATCATGCGACGGCAGCGTTGGTCGGTCACTCGCAGAGCCGTTTCTCTGCGATTTTGAGATACTTCTTTTGCTTTTCAATTCCGATGACTCTCGACGCTCCAAAATCCAAGCCCGCCAGAAGCATTGTTCCTGAACCTGCGAAGCAGTCGAGCAATACACCCTTGTTCGGCAAAAGATATTTCACCCACCAGGCAGCAACGGCATACGGAGTGGAGGCTGGGTGACTATTGTTTGCCGCAGCCCCGCCTCCTGCGGCTACCGGTAGCAAGTTGAAGGGAGTTGATCCGCCACGCTCGGCGACGGTATCACCGATCCTCGACCCACGATAATGCTGGCCTGACGGGGCAACTCGCATGGCTGCATCCGACTTGGACTGGGCGAAGTTGTCGTCAGACGGAAGCCAAAGCACATCGTCCTGGTTGCGGTAGCAATCTGCTGGTCCCAACCACACGCACGTTTTTACCGATTGACGCATCAAGCCGTGCTTGCGGTTCGAGCTTACCGATGGCAAACACCCGTGATTCCACCAGTACGCATCTTGGATCACGTTCCACTCTCGGCCTGCCCATGCCATGAACTCCCACAACCAAAGACGCATTTTCCCAATTTTCTCGAAATTGGGCTGAAGGATAACGACCATTGATCCACTGGGTTTCAGCACACGGCGGCCCTGGTCCACGACCTCATGCATTAACTCGTGCCATTTAGCCTCAGTGAGCTTTCCGTACTCACGGTTGATTTCTGGATACGGCGGGTCCGTTAGGACGAGATCAACGCTATTTGCCCTCAGCTTCGCCATCTCCTTACAACAATCGCCGTGGATCAGGCGAGTCGCCTTTAGCGACTGCTTTTTAGTTCGGCTTTGCGGCTTAACGGTCGTCGCCGCCTGATGCTCTGCCCGCTTCTCAGCGTTCCTCGCTCGAATCTCCTTCGCTGCTTGAAGAATTGCCTTCGAATCCAATTCAACGATTGTTTCTTGCTCATCAGGGCTGGCATTGGCAATGATCGACGCCGCCGAAATGCTGACCCGTCCGTCGTCCATTGCTTGAACGAGATTCGGCGTGCCGCTTTCGACGACTTGGGCGGCCTGGCGGAAAGTCTTGTCGTTCCCGAACCCCGCCTTCTCTGCTGCAATTTCACGAGTGCGTTTGCCTGGAGACACATCGGGGATATTTCCCCGAAGTTGCTTGTCCGTGCGTTGCCCTTGTCGGCTACCGATCTTTTGTTCGATGGCTTTAGCAATGGCGACCCGCTCAGAAGGAGTGAAATCTTTGCGGACTTCGTTTTCGGCATGTTCGCCTGAGACGATGAAGTCAATGCTGATGACATGAGCGAGGATTGTGTTCTTCTTGAGAATGTCCCTTTGCACTAGGAGCCGACGCTGCCCGAAGACTAGTCGGCAGTCCTCTGTCACGCCAATCGGGTGTAGTAGTCCGATCTGCCGAATGCTGTCAGCCAAGGAGGCAAGATCGCCCATGTCTCTGCGGTGACGTTTCCCGATCTTGATGTCAGCAATCTTGATTTGCTTAAGCATGTTGGGAAGCTGCCTCCTTGCGGTTGGCTTTAGTCACCGGCTACGGGGTCTTCTTCTGGGAAAGCGAATCGGAGACGGCCCGGATCTATGTCTTTGACGACGCATCGGCGGGAGTGGAGCTGAGCGAACTGCCCCTGCTCAGCGAGGCGTTCTTGTTGACAATTTCGCTTCTTTGACCCAGCCACCGCTTCAAATTGATCAAAAAGTAGCAGAATGATAGCATTCCCCTGGGGCAGCAGCAACAATCGCCAACTGGTGGATGCGATTTCCAGCCACGACGACCTCCGAGAACTGTTGAATGACAGAATTCGCACGTAGCAGATGAAAACCCTCTTCCTCCACGTCTGGCATTCGGCTCCGGGCGGCGTCAAATCGACCTATGTCAGAGACGATGGCGGAGGAGTGTAATCGAGCCACCGAGTAAGATGCCTCTGGCAAGATACACGAGGAACTCGACTATGACCGAACCCAAAGTAATCCTGTTCGACGTGAACGAAACGCTGCTCGATCTCGGCCCCGTGAACGAGAGCGTCGGGAATGCGCTCGGTGGTCGCCCGGAGTTGGCTACCCTTTGGTTCACCACCATGCTTCAGTACGGGCTGGTTACTACCGTTGCAGACCGTTATCGGAACTTCGACGAAATCGGTGCTGCGTGTTTGAGAATGGTCGCCAAACAACAGGGAATCGAGTTGGATGAGGCGGGTGCGAAGCAGGTGCTTGCCCCAATCCGTTCACTGCCTGCTCATGCTGATGTCATTCCGGCATTGGAGCGACTGCAACAGGAAGGACACCGCCTCCTTACGCTGACCAATTCCTCGACGGCAGTTTTGGCCGAGCAGATGAGGAATTCGGGGCTGGAACGTTTCTTTGAATCGACGATGAGCGTGGAGGAGGTCGGCTTTTACAAGCCACATACGCACCTCTACCGCTGGGCAGCTCGGCATGTCGGAGTAGATGTGTCAGAATGCCTATTCGTAGCGGCCCACGGCTGGGACGTGGCTGGTGCGGCATGGGCGGGGATGAAGACGGCGTTTGTCGCTCGTCCAGGCAAGGAGATGTTTCCGCTTGGCCCGGCCATCGACATTGTGGTCCCTTCGTTCGCTGAGTTACCCGAAGCCGTGACGAATCTTTATCGCCACTGAACAAGGGCTGACACTTCACAAACAGAAAAAAGCAAACCAGCCATGACCAGCTTCCCCAGAGTCCTCCTGCCGATTCTTTTAACTGTCGCAGCCTGTGCGCACTCCACGGCAACCGAGCCCCGCCCTCTGATCGTCGCTCATCGTGGCTTGCTTCATCACGCCCCTGAAAACACGCTGGCAAATTTTCGGGCCTGCCTCGAACTGCGACTCGGCTTTGAGTTCGACGTAGAGAGAACGAGGGACGGCCATCTGGTCTGCATTCACGACAGCACCGTGGACCGAACCACCGATGGAACCGGCAAAGTCTCGGATCTGACATTGAAGGAAATTCGCCGCCTTGACGCTGGGAGTTGGTTCGATTCCAAGTTCGCTGGTGAGAAGGTGCCAACAATCGAAGAGGTCTTGAAGCTGGTTGCCAAGTACCGCCAGCACGACATTTTGGTTGCCGTGGATTTGAAGGCTGAATACGTCGGGAGAGATGTGGTTCAGATAGCTGAGAACCACAACGTCCTGGACCGGCTTCTGTTCATTGGCAACACAATCACTGATCCGAAAGTGCGGGTGAGGATCAAGGTGGCGTCGAAGAACGCTGAAACCGCTGCCGTCGCTAATGATTCCGAGGAGTTCCCAAAGGCGCTCGGGGCACCGAACAGCGAGTGGGTCTACGTTCGATTTCTGCCGTCCAAGGAGCAGATCGAGGCGGTGCATCAAGCTGGGAAGCGATGTTTCATTGCTGGTCCGACCGTCAGCGGCAATGTGCCAGAGAACTGGCAACAAGCTGCCGACGTGGGGGTCGATGCCATCCTGACCGATTACCCGCTGGAGTTGCGTGCTATGATCAGACAAACTGTAGCAACGAAGTAGCGGGTGTGCGAGTTGCTGGTAGCTGTGGCATCGTCAAGCGAAAACAGATCGTTTTGCAATAGAGCTACGATTTAAAGCGTACGCCTCCGATGCTGGCCACCATCCCGCTCCGTTGCGGGAGGGTCAGTTTCGGAGCATGCAGTACTGAAGAAGAACAATGATTACCGATACTGCACTAATCTATGGAGACACTTGGCTTGAACATCTCGCAATCGAGGCACGGGTTAACCCACTGTTCGCTTCTTGGCTTTCGGAGCACTCGGAAGCTGTGACGCCTGTAAACTCCAAAGAAGTAACGCCTCGGCATGACAGCATCGCTGAATTTGTGCAACAGTTTCAACCCGAAATCAAAAAATGTTGGGGCAATGCTTTCAACTGTGCTCTACACGTCCCCGGTGTTAGGATTGTGCATGGCTACAGTATGTCTGGGCCAATTGCAATAGAACACGCATGGAACGTGTTCGACAATATGCATTTCGACCTTACAGCCGAGTCGAACAATGTGGGCCCGAATAAAGAGTTCAGCAGATCGGACTTGGAGGCAGGTCGCAAGGAGACAAAGGAGCACATCGCTATTCGCACCTTCTCTGAGCTCGACTACCTAACGCTACAAGATGAGTGTGAATGGGACAATTTGGCTTTGCGATATGTAGCGTTTAATTACGGCGATTCTCCGTTTCGCCTGAAGTGTCTTTCGAAGGCACGGCTTCTCGAATTGAATAGACAGTCGGTCGAGGAGAGCTGCGATGAAAGCGTGCTAATGTCACTCCCAGAGGATTTTCAAAGCGTGGTCGTGTTTGCCACCTATCACGGTAACGATGTCCGTCTGGGGGTGGCGTTGGCAGATCTTTCTGAAGGTCGCAACCGTTTGGACGAGTCCGAACTTTGCATACTTCGAGTTGCACCCGATGTGTATGACTCGCTAGGCCACATTTCGATTGAGAAGCCCCCCTTTATGTCCGACTAAGCAGTTTGCGAAAACGTTGGGGCACGGCAGAAATGCGGCGGCACGGTTCGCTACATGATTTTGGAGTGATTGGACGCTCGCACCAGCAACCGAAGGAGAAAGCACCAGTGGAGACAATCGACATCACCGTCTTTTATCTGGAGATGCTTGCTCCTTCCCATCGGGCGGTGCCAGCTCCAAGAGATGGTCTGACGGTGACTCAGGTTCCAACGCCGAGCGTGCCATACTACCGCTCTCTGCACGACGCCGTGGGCAAGGATTACCACTGGCTGAGTCGGAAGAACCTCTCAGACGAAGAACTAGCTGAGATCCTTCACGACCCACGGGACGAGCTGTACGTTCTGCACGTGGACGGAACGGCTGCAGGTTTTGCTGACCTGGACCGCCGCCAGCCCGACGAAATCGAGCTGGTCCAGTTCGGGCTGACTGGCGAATTCATCGGCCAAGGATTGGGCAAGTGGTTTCTGCAATGGATCATCGACAAAGCCTGGAGCTACGAGCCCAATCGTCTTTGGCTGCACACCTGCACCCTAGATCATCCCGCTGCGCTTCCAAACTACAAAAAGGCGGGCTTTGTGCAGTTCAAGGAAGAGGCGAGTCAGAAGGTGTTTTGAGAAGGGAGAGACACGCCGTCCCATCCCAATCAAGGACGGGTGAATGACCGTGGAAGAGCCCTTTGTCGGCTTGATCCCGAGAGAAAGCGACCAATGACCTACAGCGAAGCTCTTGCCGAACGAATCCGCCACCAATTGGTTGGGCGAACGAGCATGGATGAGAAGAAGATGTTTGGTGGACTCGGCTTCTTCCTGAACGGGAACATGTGCGTCGGTGTCTGGAAGGAATCGCTGGTCGCCCGTGTCGGTCCAAAACAGTACGATCAAGCATTACAGGAACCGTTCGTCTCCGAATTCGACATCACGGAAAGGGCGATGAGCGGTTGGGTGTTGGTCGCCCAGGGAACGACCATCGGCTGACACATCCAGAGCCACTGAAGCCAAAAACCTCATGAACCGCAAAGTAGTCCACCTCGTCAGAACCACCCAACGCTCCGAGTCTATTGAGGCGTTGATTGAGTCACCCGCTGGCGAGCCAATTGAATCCACTGAACCAGCCGAATTGTGGCTTTACCTGACGACCAACGGGATTGAACCAGACTGCGACGAAGAAGTTGACGCTGGAATTGAAGCCTTCGTGGGCGAGTTTGAGCCAAGGACGCACGCTGCTCTTCCCGCCGTAGATCTCTCGGCTCTGAAGACATCTGCATCCTCCCGATTGGCACAGCCAAACCCATTGGCTGTGGGTAGAGGCACTGTCCCTAGCCAACGCCGCAACACGGTTCGAAACGTTGTGACTCTGAAACGGGAAATTGAGCAATTCGAAGTCAAGCAGTTGATCGTTGAAACTTCGACTACCGAATCGATTGACACAACGCTTGCCGACACATTGTGGTATAGACTGCCAGAAATTAAAGCTGAGGTCGATGAATTCTATCTCCTGGACTGTGACGTTGAGGCTGTTTCGTACGACGCACTCCACCACAGGGGTCTGTCGTTCATCTCGTTACCGGCAGCGGCATTCGAAGCACGGACGCTTCCCCCAGAGTTTCTTTCGGGATGGCAGCCGTCCTCATCGGCAGACGAAAAGGACACGGTGGAGTCCAAGCGAGTGGCGATGCTGCTGGATGCTGAACCGAAGCAGTGCTATTTCAACGCACGGAGGGTGCTGCGGTCGCTCCCAGACTATTCGGACGCCTCTTATGTTGAGGGGTGTGCGGTGTTTCACGGAAGCGTAACCGGCGAGCATGGCTGGCTCATCAAAGACGGCAAGATTATTGACCCAAGCGTTTTGGACGAGGCAACCTTGTATTTTCCCGGGTTGGAGTTCTCGGGGAGGGATCAGGTGCGGGCTTTTCTTCAGACGGAGCGAGGTCGGAGGTGCCACGGACATCCCTTCCATTATGCGTTTGGCAGTTTTGGTCGGGAAAGCACGAGCTTCCGACAGGCACGGGACGCAGCGAAAAACGCTGTGGCTTACGGCTAATCGTGGTCCACGGTGACGATCATTGCCGGAAGGATCGAGTAACGTTCAAACAGAAACCAAGCCAATGACCGACAACTTCCAAATCCGCCAACTTGCCGACGACATTCAGATCCCCGAGTCCGGCAAGCAAAGCGTCGTTTTGCTCGATGACGCCAATGCAAAAGTTGTGCTTTTCGCCTTTGCCGCTGGTCATGGTCTCGCCGAACACATCGCCCCGCTCCCAGCAATCATCCAGATCATCAAGGGCGAAGCGATTCTGACGGTTGGCGAGGAATCGATTGCTGGGAAGCAGGGGACGTGGATTCAGATGGCTCCCAAGACGCCGCACAGCATCAAGGCTGAAACGCCGGTGACGATGCTGTTGACGTTGCTCAAATAAAGATGTCCAGTCTCACCGAAGTTAACGTGCCACGATGAACTCCCGAACGATCACTGTGCAGATCGACCGCCCATCCGCAGATGCCTACGAGTTTGCCTCGAACCCAGAGAACCTGCCGCAATGGGTTAAGTCGTTCTGCCTGTCGGTCGAGAAGTCAGATGATGGTTGGCTGATGGAGACGCCAGGAGGCTTTGTGGGGATTCGGTTCGTCCATGCCAATGACTTTGGGGTTCTGGATCACGTTGTCACGCTGCCTGATGGTCAGTCGGTCCTGAATCCGATGCGAGTCGTGTCCAATGGCGACGGAAGTGAAGTGATGTTTACGCTCTTCCAACTTCCCGACATGCCCGATGACCAATTCGCTAAGGACGCTGGGATGGTCGAAGCCGACCTGCGGACGTTGAAGTCTGTGATGGAAGCGGTCGGTTGATTAAACGTAAATCAACGGCGAATGCATCGATGACAATGACATCACCTGAACAGCGATCCAACGCATCCCAAGATGGCAGCCATGGCCGAAGCCTCACCAAAAGTCCTCAAGAAGATACAGACGCTCGACAAATTGGCTGCCGATCTTCGGAGCGGACAGCAGTTTAACATCACCCGACTAACGATGCTGAAGAGCCTTTGCGAAGATTCAGCAGCGGCAGCCCAGTTCGCCCTGTTTCTTGCCAAGAAGGCCCAGCAGCAGTTGAAAGCGTCCAGTTACTTGGCTCCCGAGATAAAGCAGCAGTACCAGCGGCTTGCGTCCAAAGCGGTCAGAGAGATGACCAAGTATTTGAAGGAGCCAACTCAGGAGGCAGAATCGGCGCTGTTTCATCTTCAAAGGGAACTTCGAGACGCTCAAAACACCCACAAGAGACTGCGTGGGGGACCAGTGCGGATCATCGAATGTAAAGAGCTGCTGGTTGTGGAAACTGCACTGGAATGTGTCGTCCGCTCGTCGGTTTCGGCTGGCTTAGGCTATGATGTCGCACGCCAATATGCCGAACGCTACGATCCTCGATACGGTACAGGACTGATCCCCGAATCTGCCCCGTTGGTCGAAGACATCGCCGAATTCTGGGGCCGCTACTTCCTTGGCCGAGGTTGGCGAAACAAGCTGAGGAAATGAGCTTTCCGAAGGGTCAGCCCAGAAGGATCAAGACAGGTGGGAGCAACGAGAGCCGATACCGAAAGACGATCACAGAAAAGAAAAAGCCCCCTGAGCGGGGCAGGGCTCAGGGGGCTTAGCAACACGGCGAGGCCGGGGCAGTGGCCCATTGCCGGGATGCCTTTCGTTACGTCGATTATTGCAAAACGACCAAGGGTGGCAAGTTTTTTCCCGCAAGAAAAAGCAATTTTTTCGGTCCTTTTTGTCAGGCGATGGATGGTTCTGAACTCGGAATCGTGGCTGATGGCGTTATTTTCCAGCGACCGTCATCCGGCTGGAGGTTAGCTGGCTAAGTGTGACTTTCCAGCAGAACGTCGATGAAAGGCAAAATGCACGACGGCATTGGACGGGCAGTAAACTCGCCTGTGCGCCGCCAGCCAAAAACGCAGGGAGACGTGGCAGACCAATGGACGTATTCGTTTCAAAGAACACTTACAACACCTACGGTGGCAGCACGCTCTACGGCTCCGCAGGCGATCTGCTGACCTCCCGACTCGGCGAATACGGCTCTGCCATCGAGGAAATCGAGGTAGTTGCTTGTCTCCGCAGCAAGAGTCGGAAGTTTCGTCCCACACTCGAAGGGCTGTTTGACCAGTTTCACGAGTACATCAAGTCGCTTCCTCGCATTACGTTTCGTCGCAAACTCAAGCGGGTGAAGATCGAGTTTCTGAGCGAGCATTTCACGGCTGATGATGAGAAAGAGCGGAACGCTACGCCAAAGCAACGAATGACGGCAGCACAGGAAGTGGCGGAAGTGCTTCCGTTGCTCCGAAAACGGATCAAACCAACAGACGAGTTCGACGTGGAGCGGTTTCTCGCCGACGCCTCGGAGGTTCTGGCGACGAAGATCCAGACGGTGGAGGAATGGGAGACAGTGCGAGAAGCAGCCGTCAAGAAGCGGCTGGCAATTCGGGCAACGAAGAGTCCGTGGGAGCTGCTGGAGGTCGACTGGGATCAGTTTCACCCCAACGCCCGAGACATCCTCGATGAGCCGTTCTATTGGGAATGTGCCAACGACCTTGCTCCGAACGGCAATGACACCGGGGCTGATCTGCTTGAGGATTTTCGGCGATGGCACAAGCGGCATCCCCGAACCTCACCAATCAAATTTCTGGATGGGCTAATGAAGTCGTGGGACATTGAACCGATTGACTGGCTTGCGACCGACGAGGAAACCGTCCTCCATTTCGACAAGGAGCAGCCAATCCCGCTTAGGGTGTGCAACGAAGCCGCTGTCGGTTTAGCATTCGCTGCCGTCAAGATGCGGGCGACCTGCCCCGCTGATGTAGCGGAATTTGGATTGGCGGCTTTGGTTCGGACGGAGATGCTGGTGAGACGCAGCACACTCGATGACGACGTGAAGGCAGAGTGGGATGTGGCTATTGTCAAGATGCGGGACAAGCTTGAATCGCTAAATTCCTGAGGCGAATCAGCCCCGAAGGATCAAGACAAGTGGAGCAATTCACGGGGGCCGGGGGCAAATCCCAAAAGCCGATCACTTATGAAGAAAAGGAAAGCCCCCTGAGTGGGGCAGGTACTCAGGGGGCTCAGCAGTCCAGCGAGGCCGGGGCAGTGGCCCATTGCCGGGATGCCTTTCCTTGCCCCAATTATGCGACAAGAACGAGGGGTGGCAAGTTTAATCTGTCATCCCCCGCCAGAAATCGCTTTTTTTTGTCAGGTGATGATTGGCTCATGGAGACGCCCACGGGATCTGTGGGGATTCCCTTCGTCCCTGCCAACGACTTCGGTGTTCTAGATCACGTTGTCACGTTGCCTGATGGTCAGTCGGTCCTGAAGCGAGTCGTGACCAACGGCGATGGGAGCGAAGTCATGTTCACGCTCTTTCAGCATCCCGAAATGTCCGATGAGTTTGCCCGAGACGCTGGGATGGTCGAAGCCGACCTTCGGACGTTGAGGTCCGTTGGCGACGGGTCGGTCGCTGGGAAGCAGGGAACGTGGATTCCGATGGCTCGCACGACGCCGCACAGCATCAAGGCTGAAACGCCGGTGACGATGCTGTTGACGTTGCTCAAATGAAGTGGCGCACAGTTCGCTTCCATTTTGCTTTATAATCGCCGAAAGTTTAGCTGCCAGGGAAACCTGTATCCTCTACGGGCAAACGTTCTCGTGGCGGAACAAACGGGTAAGAGTTTGGAGCAAGTGAACGTTTGCGGCTAGCTGTGCAATCACGACCAAACGAACAGGGGCAAGCAGATGAACCAATACGTGGCTACGTTCGAGGATTTTGAGAGGCTGAACATCCGAGTTGGCCGAATCGCTGAAGCCGCCCCAGTTCCCGAAGGCGGGTATTGGACTCACCTCTTGCTGGTTGATCTTGGGTCGGAAGTGGGCACGAAAGCGTCGTTGGTGAGACTTGCTCCCAACTACGAGAGCGACGAACTCGTCGGAGGACAGGTTCTCTGCGTCCTGAACTTCCCACCTCGGCAGGCTGGAAAGCAGCGGTCGGAGGTCTTGGTCCTCGGTGCCCCCGATGAGAAGGGAAACTTGGTGCTGATTCGTCCAGACACCGATGTCCCGATTGGTGGGAGGTTGTAGTGAAAGGACCGACGATAGACGGAATTTGTCGCTACTGCCTTTCAGGTCATCCTGTTCGCAGTCGGCTTTATGAGACATGTCCTTCATGCCGCTGTCTACGAAACAGATCCTGGTGGGAATTGACGCTGGTGAAATAAGGTAGCGTAAAAAATTCTCTACCCTTCCGGCATCGACCAGCTCCGACGACAAACCAAGCCTCAACCCGTTTGCGGGCCGTCGCCGCAGGCGGTATCCCCTCGAATTGGTCGCTCGGCAACGAAGGACTCAACGATGAACGCTCCCGACCCAGAACAAATTGATCCCCGCCATCTCAAGCCGGGTCCAATTCGCCATGAATCGCTGCCAGCCAACTTGCTCGAACAAATCAAGGCTGTTCACGATGTCGTCGGTCCCTTTCTCGACATCTCGTTGGAGCAATTCGAAGTCAACTTCATGCGAGACTCGCATCCAGAGAAAGAATTGGCCGTTTGGTGCATCATCACCACTGCTTGGATCGACTACCACGAGCAGCATCTTGACGACGAGTATCTATCAGCCGACGAGGAGAAGAAGTTGCTGGGTGCGCTGATTCTCATCTCGACAGGGGTTGATGACGTTGGGTCTCTCCAAGTCCCCGCAGATGTCGGCACCAAACTGCTGGCTTGCTACAACGCACTGGGAAAACAGTGATCGATAGATCGGAAGTTCCCCGTGGTGATGCTGTTCAAGGCGGTGGAAATCGTCGAAAACCAGCGAGCAGATGAAGATTGCAGCGAGCGGAATTGCCGTGGGATAAGGGGAAGTTAAGTGAGCGAGAACCTGGTTTCAATCGAAGACTTCCAGAAACTCGACGTTCGGGTTGGTCGAATCACCGAAGCCAGTCCATTCACTGAAGGTCGACATTCCACGCACATTCTGCTGATCGACTTTGGGCAAGAATTGGGCACCAAAAAGTCGCTGGCGAAACTCGCTCCCAATTACGAGGGTGCTGAACTCGTCGGGCGACAGGTTCTCTGCGTCGTGAATTTCCCACCTCGGCAGATTGGAAAGCACCTGTCAGAAGTTCTGACGCTTGGCGTGCCTGATGAGAACGGCAACGTGATGCTGGTTCGTCCAGATATCGAGGTTCCCGTTGGTGGGAGGCTGTACTGAACAATACCTTCCCCTTGGCGCAAACGCATGATGGTGGACGCTAGGAGTATCCTCCGCACAAATTTTATTGCCATCGACGCATCGCTCACTGGCTCCGAGCGATGGGACGCTGGCTTTCGATGGTTGTGAATTTGCTACAATGGTTCCTGTTCGGGAGACCGCCGAGGCGCTACCGCCTCACTCATGGCCGAAGATGCCGCCTTTACTTCTCTACTGCTAGGCAAGAGAACCGACGATGAATTTGGAAAAGCTGAAGGAACCTTCGTTTATGGCAGCGGGGGCATCATGCGTGCTATTGCTCGGCCTGCTTCTACGAGGCGACTCTTCGTCAGAGGACATTGCTGATCTGAAGGGGCAGATCGCAAACCTAGAATCGAAATGGGACGATCTTTCGCTTGCAATCGTCGGGGCTGAGACCGACACTGCTGACGGTACCACTAATCAAGCCTTGCGAATGGCTGACTTCAATGAAGCCGTGGAGCTTACTGACGGTTACCTGACGGAGCACGACTTTGCCTCTGCATTTGATATGGTCCTTGTAGCATCACGCATTTCACCATCCGAGCCTCGTCTGTTCGACCTCGTCGTTCGATTCGTTGACGAAGCGAAGGACAGCGGGGAAGAAGCGATGGTTTTTGCCGAAGACCTCCTCGCTCGAGGCGAATCGTTGGTCCATTTTCAGAGTCCAAAGGATGTTCAGCAATGTCGCCAGCGGCTCATGGAAATGCGGGACGAATTTTGGAGCCCCGCTCCCGAAGTGGTCAGCCACTCTCCGTTTCATTCAGTACAAGTTTTATTGTCCGTCTCAGAAAATTCTTCGATCCCACTAGCGGTACGATCCATGGCCGCCGAGCAGGCCCGCACCACATTAAACGGTACGTTGCTTGACTCGTTTTCGTCATCTGACGGAAACAGTGAGGAATTAGCAACAGGAAAATTCACGGAGCTCGAATCACGGGTTGAGCTGGCAGAAGCAAAGTGTGTCGAGGAATTGTTCCTGGAGGCAAAGTCGAAGGGAGACAATTGGCTTGAAGTTGCGGCCTCACTTGGTGAGAAGAGTAACGACATCCCTCCAGATAAAGTGCCAGGCCATTCAAAGCAGTTGGCCAAAGCGGTTACACAAGGAATTAATCTCCTACAGGAAATAATGCCCTATTCAAAGTCAGAGGTGCCAGGAGCGGTAGCTTTTTCCCGTACTATCGAGAAGCGTATCAAAGCACTCCAGAGACAAAAGGACTGGCTCTACAACCAGCAAGTTTTGCGGTTGATTCGGGAGGTCGAATCTGAGGAAAGTTGGACTTCGGAAGATAAAATACGCCAACTCGCAGAAGTTAGTGAAGAACTTCTGTCGCCGTATGTGCTGGGCCGTCACCAGGAGCTTTGGAGCACGATATTCGAGGACCTTGAGAACGAGGAAAAGAAGGTTTGGGCTGTAAAACTTCGTATTCTCCGGGGCGATGAATAAGGTACTAACAACATGAGCCGCTGTATCACAATCGTCGGCGCAGTCCTCGTGATATGGGTATGCCCCCAAATCGCAACCGCTGACTCACTTAGCTTGGCTCCAAGCCCGCTCGTTGATCACCCCGTTCAACATCCGCTAGAAGGACGATCAGGAGCGGTTTGGCGATCACGAACTGGGGCATGGGGAGAGAATCTTGCCGAGGAGACATTGCGACTGCGTGGATTCAACGAGATTCACGAAATCAAAAATGGAGCGGGCAACGGGATTGACCGAATTGCGATCAAGCGAGGAATTGGCGGCGGAATTATCGAGGCTAAGTTCGTCGAAGTGAAGACGACCCGAGCTTCAAAGCCGAAACTCGGTGATACTCGGTATGGTGGCGTCCAGATGTCCCGGCGATGGCTGGCGTCCAACCTCTCGCAGATGCGACGGTCGGGTGATGGTCGTATCAGAACGCTCGCTCTTGAACTGAGTCAGTTTCGAAAGGCGTCAGGACGACCAATTGAGTCACTTGGCGAATTGATCCACGTGAATCCACGGACTTTGAGTCTGAGTGGTTATTCCCCTGACGGTACAGGGGAAAGATACAGCGAGTCCATCGAACGACTCCTCGAAAACGTGCGCAAACATACAGGGTCCCGAGATACTCGCTATTGGGCTGGCAGTTCGCTGTCCGTGTTGCCTCAAGTCCGCTCCTCAGACATGTCGTCATGGCTAGGGAAAAGCGTGTCGGAGCAGAGCAGCAGGGAACTTGTTCGAAATTCTGGGCGAGCGACCATGGAAACACGATCCGCTATTCTCCGCTCGTCTCACAGCGTAACTAACACGAAGGCCCTGCGAGGATCGGCTGGGCGGATTTCAGTGCTCGTAGCACTAACGCTTGATGCCAAAGACTCGTTCGACACGGAGAATGCCTACCGACGTGGTGTGATTTCAGTCCGACAGCGGAACGTGCAACACGCCACTACACTAGGCGGGATGGCAGGGGCATACATGGGAGCGTATACAGGAGTGGCGGCAGGTGCGTGGCTTGGTACTTTCGGGGGCCCATTCGCATACATAACCGTGCCTGCTGGAGGATTGCTTGGCGGTGCAATCGGCGGCATCGCTGGATACACTGCGGGTTCGTCGATCGCTGAATACGGTGCGATGGCGTGGTATCGTTCGATCGATACGTCGGTGAAAGATAAATTCGAAGTGGCTTGGTTAGAGTCGAAATGTCCCAGTTTCTGAGTGGTGATCAAGTGAATCTAAATTTGGTACGTATTGCTCTCGCAGTCGGTTTTCTCTCTTGCGCAGGGTGTAAAGAGGATGCAAGTGATGACCCATCGCCAGCAGAACCCCCAGTGACGGAGAGTGCGGACGAGGCCCCCAAGAAACCAGAGGCCAAGACGAAGCTTCCCGATCCTGATTATTGAGTCACGCTGAACGAGCAAGCATTTTTTCTCTGAATTTTGCAATACGATTGTTCGCCTGCCTCTCAGTGTGAGTGAATGGGATCGGGGGAAAACGGCTTCCTGGTGAACCGCACATCGGACTCTGAAAAACCAGCCAGCGATCAGCCCGGCGCTGCACGAGCGGCATCTAGGCCCTCTACTCCGAACGCCGCCCCCTCTGCCTCAAACGAGCCATCTTGTCGCTGATCCGCTCTTTGACACGCTCGGTCTCCTCCAAGTCAACAACCGCCTCGACCAATTCGTCACCGTCAAATCGCACCTTCAGCCAGTTCCCCGCCTTCGCATCGTCAGGCAAGGACGAAACAGGCACGATCCGCTCTCGCTCATCCTCTCCGACGAGCAAAACCGCCTGTTCTCCATCTTCAATCCTGTCGATTACCGCTTTCTCTTCCATTTCAGCAGCCTCATTGGGGCACGCAGGCCAAGCCCTGCGATTTGATGTCTCGCAACCGCCCAGCACCGATACCGTTGATCCGTCTCAGACCGTCCACGCTCCTGAACGGACGAAGCCGAATCAACTGCGCCGCCCGCCCCCTGCCAATATGGATAATCTGCATCAGCTCTTCGACCGAGGCGGTGTTGATGTCGACTTTGCCTTCTGGGCAACCATCTTCAGTCGGTTCCGTTGGCGGGCCACGAGCTGGCCTGTTTCGCTCGGTCATGACTTTGTAGGTAGCGCCGTTGGTGAAAACACGGATCGTCCCGTGCTTTGGCGTGCCGTAGAGCTTGATCCCAAGATTGGCGACTCGTTCGACTACCTCATCGTGCGGATGCCCGTAACGACTGTCCTTCTCAGCCGAGTAGATGGCAATCTCTGGATCGACTGCCCGCAGAAATGCGAGTGACGAGGAGGTTCGAGAGCCGTGATGGCCGAGCTGGAGGATTTGCGCCCCGACTTCGTGCCCCCGCTCAAGTATTTTTGTTTCGATGTCGTGTTCGATGTCGCCAGTGAAAACAAAGGCGACATAGCCGAAAGCGATTCTCACCCCGATGCAGTTTTTGTGAAGATCATCAGTGAGCGTTTTGGGATTGAGCACTTCGACCCGAGCCGAGCCGATCCTGACCTTCTCGCCTGCTCGTGGCTCATGGAAATCGGCGTCGGAGTCGAGAATGGCATCAATCGCTCGCTCGAATGTGCGGCTGGTGTGCTCATCGCCAGAGAGCCAAACTTCGGCGACAGGAAAGGCAGCCAAAACCTGCGGGAACTGCCCAATGTGGTCGGCGTGGGCGTGGGTGCCAATCAGCAGGTCAATCTTCTCGATACCCGCTTTTTTCAGCAGTGGCACCACGTCGTCCCGATCATGTCTCCCCGCATCGATCAGGATCGCAAAATCGGGACCAGTCAGCAAAGTGGCGTCACCTTGGCCGACATCGAAGAAACGAGCCGTAACGATTCCTGCGGGTTTGGCCGACTGCTCCGTTGCTCTCTCGGCAGGAGTCGTCGCAGGTGGCTGTGCTTGAACGTGGCCGGGCGAGGCCGTCAGGCTGAAGACCGCCAAAAGCAGGCCAGCAGTGAGCGACGGGGCGCTGCCGTTCAGGAATTGGGTAAGTCTGTTGGTCATCGGGTTCTCTCCAGTTCATGTTCAGGCATCGCCCCCTGCCCCATCGCAGATTGGCTGACATCAGACAGATCGTACCGTAAACAGGCGGTCCCGTGGTAACAATTGGCTAATCTCGCCGCCGAGTTAGCGAACAGCGGATACTGGCACTCGGTCGGAACGGCACTCGCTGGACACTCTCCCGCTGAAGGCGACACTGGAGACATGTGAGCGTCTTGGGCTGGGAAGTGCCATATAATGGATAGCAAGCTTTGCGGGACATGTGGAGCACAAAGCCGACATCTGCAACGAGAACTGCCACCAGCAGCAGACAACAGCGTAAAGAATAATGCCAACCGTTTCCGTAGTGACCGAAGGTTCTCCTCATCTTGATGACGTGAAGTCGCTGTGGCGACGAAACAGCCAGACTTTGGGATTCTATCCGAGCGGGGCATTCGAGGAGCGAGCCAGAAAACGCCAGATTCTTGGTGCTTTGGAGGGTGAATCGCTGGTGGGATACGTGCTGTACTACACAACCAAATCGCCATCTGTGCGCATCACTCATCTTTGCGTGTCAGAAAGCAGTCGTGGCAACGGGGTCGCTCGGGCGTTGGTTTCGGAGTTGCAGTCGGCTACGAAATCGTGTCGAGGGATCGGCCTGTACTGCCGCAGAGACTTTCCAGCTTGGAGTCTCTGGCCAAGACTCGGCTTCCACGCTCTTAATGAGAAGATCGGGCAGAGTAAAGACGGCCATGAGCTTACCTTTTTCTGGTTTTCGCACCCTCACAAAACACTCTTTTCCGAATACGAAGAAGCCGACGATGAGAAGGTTACGCTGGTGCTCGATGCGAATGTCTTCTACGATCTGCTTGATGCTCAGCGGATGGAAGCGGACGAAAGCCTCGGACTGACTGCCGACTGGCTGCAACCGGCAATTCACCTTTATGTCACACCGGAGTTATTTAACGAGATACAGCGAAACCCGGACCCGACAGAGCGTTCGGCACGAATGTCTTCCGCACGCCGATACGAGAAAGTAGCTCCCAACCATGAGGATTTCGAGCGTGCGGTTACGAGCGTTGAGTCCATCTGCGGAAAGGCTCTAACCGAACGTGACAAAGCGGACCAGCGACAATTGGCATGGACAATCGCTGCGGGCTGCGACGTGCTTGTCACCCGAGACCGACGCCTACTCGACCACTCAGATGCGTTCTACTCCGAACACGGTGTCACAGTGGAACGCCCAGCCGAGGTGATTTCCCGATTCGAGGAGATTCGCAACGAGCACGAATACCAGCGGGATCGAGTGATTGGGACTGACGTTCATCACTGCCGTCAGTCCTCTGACGGCAATGTATTGGCTGAGGCGTTTCATGCCGACAGCGGCACCGAGAAGAAGGGAGATTTGGCAAGGACGCTGAATCGGGCGTTTGCCAACCCTGATCGATTCTCGTGTAGGGTGGTCTACGGCCCTGACGGGAGCCCGCTCTGCTTGTACCTGATCGAGAAAGCCGAAGCGAACTCATGCGACATTCGCCTTTTTCGCATTGTGCGGAGGGAGCATGGCACTCGCTTGGGAGGCACGGTAGTTCGGACTGCATTGGCAACGATTGTGAAGGAAGCGGCAGAGCAGGGAAATGAACTTGTGCGGATATCTGATCCTCTGCTCACTCCAGCGGTTCAGCAGGCGATCAGAGAAAGAAGGTTTCTTCCAACGCACGACGGTTGGGTGAAACTGAGCCTGAACGGAGTCGTGCCCCTTCAATCGGTTAGGCAACGCCTCAGCGAATTGGCTGCCAGAGTTGGGAAAAGAACGGGTCAGTTCGAGGAGATCATGGATGAGCTCGCTCGTCGTCTCGAAAGTGAGGATGCAGAGGGCGTACTTGAGCTTGAAAATATCATCTGGCCGGGCAAGATTAGCGGAACCAGTGTGCGCTCCTTCGTTGTCCCGATACGCCCTGACTGGGCATCGGACCTGTTTGATGGTCGTCTCGCCAAGGAGCGATTGTGGGCGGCTGATACTGACCTCGTATTGAACCCCGATTCTGTCTACTATCGAGCGGCGAAACCGGAGGTGCTGGTTGGAAAAGGCCGAATTCTGTGGTACGTCAGTGAAGGTAGTGCGCCCGGATCAAAGATGCTTCGGGCGTGTTCGCAGCTAACCGGGGTTCAGATTGGCGGTCCCAAGGATTTGTTTCGGAAATACAGACGGTTTGGAGTGTACGACTGGAGAAACGTCCTTGAGACGGCGAAGACAATGGATGGCCAACTGATGGCTCTGGAGTTCACCAACACCGAGTTGTTCAGCTCGCCACTTGCTTGGAAAAAGTTACAGGAAGTGCTGGGACGGCACGGGAAGCAGAACTACACCTTCCCTTCGCCGGTGCGGATCGATGACGACTTGTTCTTCGATCTGTACAAGACCGCATCATCACTGAAGTAATTTCGGGGGAGGTTGCAGATGTTGTTTCTGTCGATTCACCCACGTTTCGTGGAAAAGATTTTGGCTGGCGAGAAAACCGTTGAGCTTCGACGGCGACGACCACGGAGTGTTGCTGGCGACTTGATCGCAGTTTATGCATCCACACCAGAACGGCGTCTGTGTGGCATCGTGCAAATCGAGGAAGTGCGTGTCGGCGGGGTTCGAGACATGTGGCCTCAGGTTGGAAAACAGGCGGGAGTCACGAAAGAGGAATACGAGTCCTACTTTTGTGGCTGCAAAAAGACGGTTGCTATCGTGTTGATGAATCCAAGTTCGCTCGTAGAACCTGTGTCACTCGATCAGTTGCGGAAGGCGTGGCCGAACTTTCATCCGCCGCAGGGCTTCAGGTATCTCGAAGATGAGCAAGTACGATTTGTGAAGTCTCTTTCGCCTCGCTGGATGAAAACAGCGGCATGATTGGTGACGACCGACTTCCCCTTCGCTGAAACTGGACGAGTCTGCTTATTCGGACGACCTGAAGCCGCTCGTTACTCGTACCGACTTGCTGTACCGTATCTCTATCTCGTCCTCTCTGATGAGCGCCCCTTCAAGCCGCACCCGACCAAGAAGCACTACGTCGAACCCAATCCGACACGTTGGCATCTACTCACCATCGATGTCCGAACGGGAGACATCCTCCAAGACTTCCCGTTGGGATCAGGGAAACTCGCCGAATGCCGCATCGAGGATGTGGACGAACAGGGGCTGCTGATCGGGAAATCGAGCCAAGAGTTGCTGTATTACGCCAAAACACTTTAACTCGGTGCCTGATGTACCAGCCCATGGCGTGATCAAAGTCGCAATTGCGACAATGAAAACCTGTTCGGCGGGTTGCGAATGAAAGAAACCGCTCCACCGTCAGACCCCTCAGAAAAAACGTTCAGCCGAGCGTCCGTGTCTTTGCCGAAATCTTCCGAACTGGAACATCGAAAAAGCAATTTTGCGACACAAAATGACAATTCACGGCACGTCCGTATTACCCGATCATGTGAAATAATCTTTCGGACACAAAATTAAACTACACCAACTGATGTTGTTTCACATGTTGCAACAGATTTCACAAGTTTTTCAGAAAAAACATGCCATTTCCGCCAGTGTCAATCCACAAAGCCAAGAGAAGCAAAAAATATTTGTATTTTTAATCCGAAACCACTATATTACTGCAAGACAGAAACGTTGGGGAACAGCCTCTCGCACGCCTCACTTGCATGGATAGTGAGATAGAGCCACCTGCACCAATGCGCAGACTGGAAAAGATGGCTGAATAAATAAACCACACAACAAGACGAGATAGGTCTATTGTGGTAGTCGCCCCTGTTGGTAAGTCTTAGAAGGTGGCCAACAGGTAAGAGATAGTGAAAAGCAGTTTGACCATCGGGGAACCGATGGGGTTTCCCTGGCAACGGGCACGTGGTTGATCGTGTAATAGTGGCTACGCCCAGGTCCGCCAACTGGTGATGAAAGCAACCAAACTGCTAGCGAAGCTGGATCTGGCTTTAAGGTAAGTAAGTCTTGACAACTCCTGCTAACCTGTCAATATGGCAGAACAACTGTGGAAAGTAAATGTTTCGTTGTGTTCAGTACGGTTTGGTTAGTTGAGGTAAGAAGAAGCTGGAGAGAGCCAAGTGTTTTCTCTAGTTTCTTTATTACCAGGAGGGAAGCCACTTTTGTGTACTTGCTTCAGTGGTTGTGGCTGCTGCTTCTTAAAGATGTCGTTGTTAGAACACTTTGTGACAGAACATTGATTTTTAGGGACAATTGGAATTGGGAAACACTCTCAGAATAGCCGTCCCTTATTAAACAACACATGATTTCAACTGCTGCTTGTTAATAGCGGTTGGTTAATAAGGCTTTGGAATCACATGGACTGACGGTGCTATTAAGGAAGACCACTTGTGTTAATCTGAAAACAATAAGGACTTCTGGTTAGTTGAGATGATGGGCAGAGGTAGGACGAAAACACACAGAAGCCTATAGTTCCGTTTTAAGGGCTTTGTCGCAGCGAGTGTGTGATCGTCCGCCCAGCCTGAAAATGGCCGTCAGGAGCGACGTGAGGGGCTTCTGTGGCGACATGAGGCAATGCGGCAGGGTGTTGGTTGTCGTCAGATGAACATCTGAAGGAAACATTTGATCCTAATAATCGAAACGGTTCATTTTGGATCAGGAGGTAGATTGGCCCAGTTGCATCTTCTGTGAATGTGAAGATCTGCTCAGCCACATCAGGGGCAGGTTGGACTTCAACCGACTTCCGCAGGCGACACTGTCCCTGATTCCGAAACTGTAGGGTTGCCTGCATTCCACTGGGACCACCCTCACGTCGCTCGACCAGATGATGGGCGCTCAGCCAATCCGCCACGTGACAACCGACTTGCCAGGATAGATGATCACTCCTGAGCAACTTCTGGCGTTAAAATAGCGATAGTGGAGCACGCAGTCCGTACTTCGGCTCGGTCGAGGTGGAATCCGCTAGCGAACCGCCGCAGTTGAGAAGCGAAATGGCTAACGATGAATTTACGGCCTGGCTAATTGCCGTTTACTCGGTTCTGATGATGGTCAGCATCGTGGTGCAAGTCGTTGAATCTCACAAGAAGAGTCGCATTCTCGAACAGTTCTGTGCCGAGATGGATAGAGCATCCGTCAGAGGTGGCAAGGCGGAAGTCCCGCACCGCAGTTGGTCGATCACCGTCAGCATGGAGGCCGAACCTGACCCGCATCACTTTGATGGAGATGGGGTCTCATTGCCCACAAACACGACCCGTGAGTACACAAAGGTAACTGCGTCCTACCTTCCCACCGATGACTTCCAGTTCAGAATCTACCCCAAGCGGCACTTCAGCCGCCTTGGAGGGATCTTCGGGATGAGGGATGTCAATCTCGGCGATCCGTCCTTCGACAGCCTCTTCGTTGTCCAAGGGAGCGACGAAGCCAAGTTGCACGAATTGTTGGGGAATCCCGCCATCCGTGAACTGATGCGACGGGAACCAAAGGTGTCCGTGACCCGCAAAGCCGATAACCGCTGGTTCTTCCGAATGCTCCCCGACGAAATGGACGAATTGTATCTCGAAGTTGACGAGCGAATTGAAGACGTGGACAGGCTGAAGTCGCTGGCCACTCTTGCGTCCGAGTTTCTTGACGAACTGGTTTCAATCGGGTCGGCGTCGGAAGGCGGCTCAAGCTCTGAAGTTCGCAGGAGTCGGGAGATCGTTTCTCGGTGAACTTCGTCACTGGCTGGACATCACCTCACACAGAAACCAAAAGACAACCCAGTGAGCCTCTATTCTCGACTGATCTTTCCTCGGCTCTGTGACTTTTCGCTGGATCAGCCATTCGTTGCCAAGCATCGGAGCGAACTGCTATCGAATGCAAGCGGTGAAGTTTTGGAAATCGGCATTGGCACCGGGTTGAATCTACCCTGCTACCCGAAGGAAGTCCGCAGGATAACCGCTGTTGACCCCAACCCTGGAATGCATTGCAGGGCGCAGATGCGGGCTCAAGAAGCTGGCATCGAGGTGGATAAGCGACTCCTCAAAACTGAAGAATTGCCGTTCGATGACGACAGATTCGATTGTGTCGTCAGCACGTTCACGCTTTGCAGCATCGAGAACGTGTCCAGTGCGCTCGGGGAGATCTTCCGTGTCCTGAAGCCTGATGGTCGATTCCTTACTCTGGAGCACGGCCTCAGTCCAGAACCAAGCGTTCAGAAGTGGCAGCGACGGTTGAACTGGCTCCAGCAGCGACTTGCCGACAATTGCCATCTGGATCGGAATCTCCGACAACTTCTGGAGCAGCAACCGTTTGGGTCAGCGGAACTCGATGAGTTTTATCTAGAAAAAACGCCGAAGACGCACGGGTATCTGTATCGGGGCGTGGGGACAAAGTGACGGCAAAGCGGCTTGCCTGTGCTTTGACCTGGTTCAAGAATTCCACGCAGTGGCCTGCCAACGCATCCACGATCTGTTCAGGCGTGGCGTGCATCCCCATCAGAAGCATTGCCACTGCGGAACGCACGTACCGTGCCGATAACAAGTGTGATGGCTGTCAGAGGGACGACAAAGCCGAGCATCACCGCTGCAAAATTTCGTGTCAACGGCGGGACGGTCGCCGCAACCACCATAAATCCCGTGTAGGCGCAGTAGTAGATCAGGAATAAAACGCCTTCCCATCGGGCGATCAGATGTCCGGTAAAGAAGATCGGAAGACAAGCGACGGCGACGGCAATCATCACCGGAATATCGAGACCGAATGCCGCCTCAGAGACCGCCACCCCTTCTGCGGAGACGAGACTCGAAATTCCCAGCACCCCCATGATGTTGAATATATTGCTGCCGACGACGTTGCCTACGGCGATGTCTCGTTCCCCTCGAATTGCGGCCATGATGGAGGTGGCCACCTCGGGTAGCGACGTTCCCGCTGCCACGATTGTCAGCCCGATAACGAGTTCGGTGACGCCGAATTGGCGTGCAATGACAACCGCCGAGTCAACGAACCAACGTGAGCCGAGAACGAGCAACAGCAGGCCGACAACCAGCAGGAAACTGTTCAACAGAGTTCGGCGGCGGGTCGAACCCTTCTCTCCGATTCCAAATTCAGCTTCATATTCTGCCTTGATGCCTGCCTGCTCCCTCCGACTCTTCACGACCGCCCACAGCGTGTAAAACACCAGCCCTGCCGTGAATAACACGCCATCGAGTCTTCCAATCTGTCCGTCGTAGGCAAGGAGCAGGACCACGAATGAGATGACCACCATCAACGGCACGTCAAAACGAATTAGCTGCTGCGACACCCGAAGCGGGACGATCATTGCAGAGACGCCGAGGATGAACAGCACATTGAAGATATTGCTGCCGACGACGTTGCCGAGGGCAACATCGGACTGGCCGGTCAGCGTCGATTGGACGCTGACAACGAGTTCGGGCGCACTGGTCCCAAACGCCACGACCGTCAGTCCCACGACCAAGGGAGAGATTCCGACCGCCGCCGCTAGCTTGGAGGAACTGCGAACCAGTAGTTCCGCTCCCGCTGTCAAAACGACGAGTCCCAGAACCAGTGTCAAAATCATCAACATGAAAAGCCTCGCTGCGTCACCTGCCTCAAAAACAATGGGTCCCCGTCAATACTGCACGCACCGATGGCGGCAATCCTCATGCCGTTCTCCCGATTGCTGCTTTCCTTGTCATCCTGACGTGCAAACGGAGGACGCAAAGCATTCAGACCGGGACCCCGGCTTGATTGAGAAACCGACGACGGTGGCGATCCTCGCTTTCAGCACGTTTCCTTCACTTCCCAATCAGCCCCTCCTTCCCTTTCCGTGACAGAGCTTTAATCGCCAACTCTCGCTTCAACGCCTTGCTCTGGTGGCGCTGCTCTTCCCAGTAGACCAAAGTGACTGGCAATCGACTGCGGGTGTAACGTGAAGCGGTTCCTGCGTTGTGCTGTTCCAGTCGCCGTTCCACATCCTTGGCGATGCCGGTGTAGAGCGAGCCATCGGAACACCGCAGGACGTAAACGAACCACCGTTCGCTCAGTTGCTTCATCAGCTTCAGGACAGCGACTTCTTTAGCCTTGGCTTCGACTTCGACGGTCAGTGTCAGCTCGTCCCAGCATTCAGGAAAGTCCCGCACGTCGATGAAGTCGTGGTGGCGTTTCGGATTGGGCCCTTGCCAGCCTTCAACCGGACTGGAAATGTGGAACATCGGTTCCCGATCCCAAGTGGCAATTGCCTCGGCTGTCGCCTCTTCAACTGAAAGTTCGTCCTGATTGCAGCGGTGATGATGAACGTCGTAGACAAGCGGAACACCCTCTGATCGACACAGTGGCAGCAGGTCGGACGGCATGTAAGTCGTATCGTCGTTTTCGAGAGTCAATCGGCTTCTCGCACGGTCAGAAAGGCGGTTGAGGTTCCGAGCCAGACGGGACAGAGCATCTGTCTTGTTCCCGTAAGCCCCACCTCCGTGGATGTTCACAACATCCGCCCCAACCCATTCAGCGACCAGCGACTGATATTCCAGTTCCTCGACGGATCGGTCCACCACATCAGGGCGAGGCGAGTTCAGCACGACAAACTGGTCGGGATGAAAGGACGTTCGGATGTCGTGATCTCGGGCGAATTGACCACACGCTTTGAACCGTCGCATGATCTCTTCACCTTCAGGAAGACCGGACACGTCGTAGCCGCATTCGACGTGCGTTTTCACCGGCAGGATTTGACTGTTGATGCGGAAGCAGCCGATTTCGTTGTCGGCACAGAATTGCAGTGCTGCCTGCAACGCCTCCGCATTGGCCAGGCAGAGCCCCGACAGCTTGGTGAGAGCTGCATTTCGAGCCATGCCACTGATTACCTTGACGGTCGTGTTTCGGAACTTGATCGGTTGTTCCAGAAAGATGCAGCAAAGGCCGAGGCGGATGTTTGTCATTCTTGGTGCTGCCGTCTGCCGTTCCCTAATTTCGCCACCCCCGAACCAATCAGGAACCCGACCAGCCCCCACAGCAGAAAAGTCGCAACCAGATTGACGAGAGTGCTTTCGAGCCACTGGTAAGGTGGCCCGTTGTCTCCCCAAATTAACGCCCAGCCCCCGACTGCAATAGGGTTAGCTATCATCATGCAGGCGATTTCGAACACGTCGGGAAGAGTCATATCTGTGAGCCACTGCACAATCAGGGCGAGCCACGCCAGACCCCAAACCCCCTCTGCGACAATCACACCGATAACGGCGGGTGGGAGACGCATTCGGCTAGGTGACGAACGATTACCGCCTACCGTTGGTTTGTACGGGTTCTCCGACATAGATCGGCTCTCCAAATTTGATTGTCCCCCAAACGGTAACTGTATCATCCGCCGCAGTCGGTGTGGCTCGATCCGCCAACTGCTTGAAAGCATCGTTCGGTGTCCGGTATTTACGAGCACGCTCGTCACTCAGCGCAGACAGCAGAACATCGTTCACTTTTAAGCCGACGTCGTGTGGTGACAGATCCTCCTCGACGAGCCACAGTTTGGCCTCGGCGACCGGCTCATTCATCGATCCTGTTGCGGAACGGCTCAGTCCCTTGGCGAAGCTGACGGTGGCGTTCTCGTTGAGCGGCAATTAGTCGAGCCTGCTAATCTTGATCTTAGCGTTGAGTCTCTGGGAAAGGCGACGAATCATCTGGTCCGTTTGCTCCAGCGATCAGTCAAGGTTTGCGTTGATCGTTGAGCCAGCATTACGGTAAAATGGGCGGCGTCAGTATGCGGAAGCTGAATCTCGATGCACCGACAAGTTTGTTAAATGAGGAACCCAGTGCCAACCAAGAAGGATGCAGCAACCGAACGCTTTCGCAAATGCCTAGCGGGCTCGAAGGGAGCAGTCGAAACGAGTCGTGCCGATCCAGGGGTTTCCACGCTTTCATTTCGAAGTGCATCGCACCCTGAGCGCCACGTTTGGGTCGACACTGCTCTGTCGGGTGAGAGCGTTCTCGATCTCGAAGATTGGCGTGACGATACTCAATGGGACAACTCGGTTGCTCACGCATCGTCGCAAGACCTTCCGTTATTGTCCGATATCGCAAGAACGTGGTTGACTGGGAATTCTCTTGAGGCGTGCAAAGAGGTTGGCGGGACAACCGTGACGTGGCAATAAGAAGTTTTCCTTTGGCCCCTTTTTCCGACGGAAACTTGAAACCAACGGCTAATCAGGCGGCGACTTCAGCGGCTTGCGGGCAATTGACGGACGTTCATGCGTGCTTCAGCATCCTGAGATGCTTCGGCAGCAAATCAGCTCATTATCCAATTGCGATAGTGATCGCCTTGCACGAACCCCACAGCAAGAATGCTGTGATGCCTACGTGTGCTGCCCCCCAGGCGATATTGTTCCACACCTTGCATTTCCACACCTTCCAAATGTCCTTCCAGCAACAGCTTTCATGGCCCATGTTCGTTGCAACATTGGAGAGCCGGGGGAAGGCCTTTTCCATGTAGCGAAAATATCTTTTACTGTCACGGTAATGGGCGCATTGAACAAGCACCTGTACAACTGCCGCCACCGAAAAGACGACTGGGTACACACGGGAAAGGAACTGAAGAATTATTGCTGCCTTCTGCCCATCGCTTCCATTGTCTTCATCGAAAAAATTCGCAGCTTCCTCCGTGAAGAATGCAGCCGAAAACAAAATGATCCCCGTCCACAGTGAAAAAGACAGCTTCCATTCCAGCTCACGGCGGTTAAATGTCCGGTTTTGCGTAAGTGTCGCTGCTTGCAGTAAATGGCTTCTGAGGTCTTTGTCAGGCATTGAATCCCACCTACGAGAGAATGTTGGACATCGTTACGAACGATGCCATCGTTTGAAAATAATTGAGAGCAACCGGCATTCTTGGCAGTCCTTGAAACCGAAGAAACTAGCCGAACCGAACCAGTTCATCTTCAACGAGGACGATGACTTTCGGTGACACACGCCCCTTCGCCTCCGAAAGTGCCGCTTCGATATCCTGTGCTTGTTGTTCGGTTGGTTTCGTGAACACTCGATTGTCGCTCAGTCGCTCGATCATCTGCTCGGCAAAGGCTGAAGTCTCTTTTTCGGCTTTGGTCGCCGCCCGAAGCAACCAAGGCAGGCTCTGCCACTTGCCAAAATCGGCAAGAAGAGCAACCGCATTCTTTCGTGCGAACAAACTACCGGCGTCCAAAGCGACTGCAAGTATGTTTTCACCGGCCAGCAGGTGCAGATGTGGACCAACTGCGTGCCGCACCTCCCGAACCACGCTCGGGCTGTCGTCATTCAGCAAGGGCAATGCGTCGGCAACCGCTGCTTCACGCTGTACACGGCTGAGTCCTCGAATTGCAGCACATCGGCGACTTGGAAGCGGATGCTCCAGAAGCCGCTGAAAAAATCCGATGTCGGACGAATCGCCAGTTTCTGCCAGACCTTCAATTGCGGAACGAGACTCACGGGAGTCGGCAATTGCACGTCGGTAAAAAGCGGCAAAGTCGGTATAACCGATTTTCGTCAGATGAAAACGAGCAAGCTCTCGGATGGATCGGCTCAAATCGAGAAGGGCTTGTTGCCACGTTTCTCTTGCAGTAGTTGGAAATTGGCCAGCTTCGATCTGAAGGGCCTCCCTCCGCACCGGCATGAAGCGATCTTCCTTCAGCCGGGCCAGTACGGCTGCCAAGCGGTTGTTGTTGTAAATCAACGGGACGGCACGGCAACAAGAAAGCCGAACAATGGGATCGTCGGATTCAAGCCCGACAGAAACGAGCCGAATTCGGTGTTCGCCTGACTTTTCCAGCCCGTAGCCTACAACACGGCGGCGAACCTCACGCTCCGATGACTCCACCACACTTCGCAGTGCGTCACGGAA
Organism: Minisyncoccota bacterium; assembly: GCA_040880645.1. Lineage (GTDB taxonomy): Bacteria > Patescibacteriota > Minisyncoccia > Phycocordibacterales > CSBR16-193 > JBBDHZ01. The sequence goes on along the minus strand of JBBDHZ010000266.1, from coordinate 12,622 downwards.
CTTCTCGTCGAGCAGAATGTCGATTGTCCCGTCAACAATGCTGCTGTGATCGTATCTGCTGAACGTATTGAGATGGAGAACAAGACGCAAGGATCTGACGAGATGGGGCAAATAGGTGTCGTTAATCCTGTTCTTGACTGCTGTTTGAGCATCTTCAGCGATCTGGACCACCCAATCGTTCTGCCGGATCAGCAAGAACGGCAGTTCGCTACCATCCTGGACCTCAGTGAGATGGCGAACCGCCTCCTGACGCACGAAGCCATTTCTGTGAAAGCTCAGTACCCCAAGCACCGATGAATGGCTAGAACCATGAGCTTCTCCGGCAACATCAGCGACATCGGAGGGCTTGACCTTGTCCCATGCATCAGCAGGATAGGACCAACTGGACAAATCGTCGAGCTGAATCAGGTCATAGGGCGAGAGGGTCGCAAGTAGACTCGTGACCAGATGTCTAGCGGATCGGCGAACTCGACTGCTTGGATCAGTCACCAGCCGTGCAACTACGGGCAAAATCTCGGGCTCGCCTTTCTCGGCAAGGGCGTTCAACAGATCGCAGATTCCTTCCTCTCGTTTTGCACGTCCAAACCAAAAGCGTGGCCGCTCCAACTCGTATAGTTGCCGGATCGCCTCCACCGATTCATCAGAAAGTTTCCACATCGTGTTTCCGTTACCGCTGTTGCTCAACCACCGTCTGCCACCCGTTCGCTAGCACCCAAAATGCTCAGGTTCAGAGACCCGCCTTTGAACAACATCTCATCCAGCGCTCCATCCACGTCTTGATGTGTGATCTGCTCGTCGCCGTTGCGTTCGATGGAGAATTGGGCAATCCGCCGCATCAGTTCTTTAATAAACGACGCACTCACCCCATCGGTTCTTTTCACGATCTCAGCGGTGACACCGTCGTCCAAAATGATGTTGGGTGCGTAAAGGGAAACCAGTTTCCTGCGACCGTCCTCGTCAGGCAAAGGAAACTCAATCGCTTGATCAACACGTCCTGGTCGTGATGCCAAGGCTGCTTCGAGTGCTTCGGGTCGGTTCGTGGTCAGGATGAATAGGATATCGGCTTCTTCCTTCAGCCCGTCCATTTCGTTCAGCAGCTTGTTCAGGAGCACTTCTTCGCACGGACTATCCATCTGCGACCGTTCTCTGGCGATCAAATCAACGTCCTCCATCACGACGATGCTCGGTTGCAGCAAGCGGGCGAGCGTCATGTATTCGCTTAGCAGCCCCACCTGTTCGGCAGAAATCAGCAGCGTCGTGTGGCCTTCCAGTGCCTTTGCGAGAAAGTGGATCGTGTGTGTCTTTCCGGTTCCGGGAGGACCGTAAAAGAGCAACCCCTTCTTTGTGGACATTCCGATCTGCCGCAAACGTGGGCGCTGCTTCACGAACTGAACGACATTTCGCTCCAGCAAGGCAAGCGTCGGCTCGGGAAGGATGACTTGTTCTCTCTCGACTTGTCGCAGCTTGTGGACTGTGATGCCTGTTGATTGTCCCGAAAAGGAGTGCTCAGTTTGCTCCAAGGAGAGGATTTTTCCTCGATACGATTGTGCCTTCGAGACCGCTTCTTCCAGCTTGCTGAAGAACATCTCCGTAACCTGCCTTCCTTCGGCAGAATTAGGTGTGGCCACTTGAATCTGCATTCCGGTGATTTCGCCGTGCATTCCGCACGGGGACAACAAGACGGCGAAGTGAAGCTCCTTCCATTCCAGCAACCACAAGCCCTCCTTTAGAACTCGCAACGGCTGGTCTTCTCCAATGTCCAGTTCTTCGTATTCAGGAGGGACCGAGACGGCAGGATTCTGCTCGCTTTCGATCATGCAGTCCGAAATCGTGACGCCGCCGAAAGCATATTCTTTTTGAACACCTGAAAACTGGTGGACCGTGAACTCCTCGCCCATGAGCTTATCGATGGTTCCCTGAAGGTCTGCCCGCATCCGAAACGGAAATCTTCGTTCTGATATGGAAAGTTCGTGAATCGGAACGTAGTGGAAGTGTGCTTGAAGCAGTGAGGTCACGCTTGCCGGAGAAGCTTGATTGCTGTGACGGGGGCTAAGTCCAGGACCGAATGATCTCGTCATGTACACGAACATGACGCCACCGCCGATAATCAATCCGAGCAGAACTTCCATAGCTTCCAACCTTCGACGAGTCTGCGTTTCCGAACGAGAACGAGTTCAGAGAGACAGTGCCGGAGTTTAACAGGTTCGGAGCGGGCTGGTCTTGATTGGGGAAGCAGAACTCACTCGTCCTCCAAAAACCACTCCTTGGCCCGCTCGACCAACAACAGCTCACGGGTGCATTGGCGGATGTCGTCCTGCCGCATGTCTTCGACTTCTTCAGGGTTGGTTTCCTCATCGCCGTCGAACAGTCGGAGATCGAACGGCTCCGATTAGCGATGGTGTTTTGACGACCGCTCAACGGCGAGCTTCGGCGGGGGGTTCGCCCGCATCGTTCTCAGTTTCGTAGTGAGGCCGGTAACTCCGGGTGACGGTTTCGACCACCGGAATTTGTCGGACGGCGACTGCTTGCTTAATCGCTAGAAGCCCCATTGTATTTTTTGCCGCTTGCTTGTCTGGAACAAACAATCCAATGTCGATGCTGGTTCTCTTTTTCGACCGCTGAAACTCAGGGCCAGACTCGATGCTTGTGATGTACTTCGTCGGCACCAACAGTGCGATAGTACCCGTCCCGCTGACCACCTGTTCCCGAAATGCTTGCCGTCCTTTCAAGTGCAGCCATGTTTCCATCTCGCCAGTTTCCTCCCATAACTCCGTTCGAACAGAGCAGGCCGAGCAAAATACTTCGAACGCTTCATCGCCATACTGGTATTTGACAATGGCGGTTTGCTTCAGGCTACGTGGCTCCGGCAAGCGCTCATACCTGTCCTCAGGAAACATTCCGTCGTTTTCAGGAACGGAAGAGACGACAAAGGAAAGACGAATTACAAGCTCGCTCGAAAATGTAAAGTGATCTGTCGTACCTTTTTTGTCCAGAAGGAAATCGCCGTAGTCAAACGATATGTGGTCCTCCAGTTCAGCCTCATGAACGAGATAGTTGCGCACAAACTTGTAAAGAAGACGTTCCAGGGACAGGGATTCCCCCCGGAACTCAATTCGGATTTCCTTCCCCCCTAGCGTCTTCTGCCGTTCGTCCTCTAGGAACTTCACGAATGCCGCTCCATCGTTCATTCCGGTCGATTTTGGATATCTCTTTCGTGCAGTTGAAGCTACGGCGAGCAGCACCGACACAAGGGCTCCTTCTAGCCGTCCTGCGTCGAATAAAAGCTGGCTGTCTTCGATTCTGTCCCGAACGCTCATCTTCGGTCTCTCCACGTTTAGAGTTGACATGGGAACTTCTTTGAAGCTCACGCCCTGTCACGAATAAGTACGATCAGCCTATCCAAGAGGGGACACCTGATGCGCAGTAAAGTTCTCACCGCCCATCATATTCCCGCCGATCCAGCACCCCGCCATCGAGGCTCTTGGTCTCGACCGCCATCTTCCCCTCTTTCTCGACCGTCAGCAGAACATAGCTGTCCTCACCAGCCAGAAACTTTGACTGCGGATCGGGGTACTGGTCCCCTCTGCCGTTCAAAGCAGTGTTGTAATACGGGAAGCCATCCACTTCGGCTCGCTGGGCAAAGTAGCCAAAGCCAGTAATGCAACACGTCCCTTTGCGGAACAGGTTGTGCCACTTTCCGCCGGCCCGGTTGCGAATATTGCTGTTCCGTTCGTTGTAAAGCGTGATCACAAAGCTGGGCGGTTTCTCCATCAGCTTTTCATACCAACGGAACTGCTCCGAGCCTTCGTCGAATGCGTGACAAGTTTGCCACGTCGTCCCAAAATCTGAGATGTGGTTGAAATCCAGACCAACAAACCGCAGATCGAACTTAGGCAGATCAAAGTGCCACTTCCACTCGTCGCCAGGAAGCTCGAAGAATCGGCGGAAGGCCGTTGCATCCACGTCGTAAACGGGCTCAGCAGGTGGTTCATCTCCACGAGGCAGGATCTCTCGATCATGGTTGCCCAATACGGGCATGAATGGCGTGGAGCGGAAGAGCTTCGGGTAAGCGTCGATCAAATCGGCGTAGGGCTTCACACAATCCTTTTTGCCTTCGCCGCACTTCTGCCAGAAGTTGGCGATGTTGTCGCCTGCTGTTAGCAGCAGGTGAATATCGTCGTCCATGATCGCTGACAGATCGGGCTTGCCCTGCCAGTCGGCCACAACAGCCGCACGAAGCACATCGGTCGGATAAGCCTTGAACGTGGCGTCTTCTGACCGCTGGTCGCCGGTGCTGACCGAATAGTGGTAAACGGCATCTCGGTGCTCCAGTGGGATCTCGACGTGGTGCAGCGTCACATCTTCATCGACCCGCACCGTCTCGCTGTATTCGGAGGACAAGCCGAACTGAACGACTGAATCGCCGGGTTCGTCGGTCATCCAGTTGACGACGATCTTGCTGGGATCGTTCGACTTATGGGTGAGCCAGATGCGGGTGATGTCCGCTGCCACTGTGATCTGTGGAGCGATGGTGAGCAGCAGGAGCGATACGAGGTATTTCATCGGGGAAACCTCAAGACTTGGTGTCTGCGTGGAGGCTTGGGACGCTCATTCGGAGTAGACATTGCCCTTAACATCGACCCAAATGCGCTGGGGAAGTGATCCACTTGTCCGTTCGTATTCTCTGACAGCCACTCCAGTGTCAACTCGCTCACCCGTCTTGCCGGTGAAGCTGTATTGTGCGCCATCGTAGCTGACGACAGGCAGAAGCCCTGCCGTCGCATCGAAAAGTTGTTTCTTAGTTCGCTCGTCCATGTGGTTTCTCCGTTGAAGGTGCTGGCACTGGGCAGCGGGTGTTTCTCATTGTGCCGGGGAACTGCCCAGCGACCCCAGCCGCCACATCGATAGCTGACTCACTCGGATTCGAAGACCGCCAATTGTGGAAGATGATCGCTCAGAGCAAACGCCTTCGGGTCAGCGATGTTCAGACGGAACGCTCCCTCGAAAAGCGGTCTCGATTCGACGACACGTTTCGCAATTGGGCCAGCCGCCATCACGTAATCAATCCGCCACTCAGGATTGTCGGCCTTGATCGTCAACCCCTTCCCTTTCCCAACCTTGGCGAACGTGTCGATCCAGCCAGCGTCGATCCAAAGTTTGTATTCTTCGCTGTCAGGTCCATGGTTGAGGTCGCCGATCAGCAACATGGAATGACCAGAATCGAGGTCATCCTTCATCGCCACCAGCATTGCCTTTATCTCCTTCAATCGGATTGCTGGATCAGCACCCGGATACAGATGAGCAGAGTGGACGATCAGCGACTCGCCACTCGGCAACTTGATCGTCCCACGTCCCCAATGGCGAGTAAACAGGTCTTTGGGACGTTCATTCCAAAGGCGAACGTTCTGCGAATCAGTAATCTCAAAACGGCTCAGCAGTGTTCCCGGCCAGTTCCCGCCACTTGGGAAACGAACGTGATTCATGCCGAGATGTTCGGCGACCTCTTTGGCGACCGCTTCGCTCGGCGATTCCGAGAAGTTAACGATGTCGGGATCGTAGAGGGCGAGTTCCATCGCAAGCCGCTTGGCCATCTGGCCTTTCTCAACTGCATTCTTCGCAAGCGGTCGGTCTTTCGGCCAACCAGTGCAGGCGTAGACATTGTAGGCAATCACTCGAAGTGGTTGCGACTCGTGATTTTCGGCAAAGCCTGGATGCGCCACCGCTGAGAGTCCAGCGGCACCGAGTGCAGTGCAGAATTGGCGACGTGAAACAGTCATGGCTGACCTTCCTTCTCGTGGTGTTGGGGTCGGCCATTGTCGCACGCTGAGTTCCCTCAGTCCATCGAGCCGCCAAGCCGTCTTCGAACCGGAGAGAAAGATTTATTCGGAAAATGAAAAATCCGCTACGGAAATTGCGGCAGCGACACTCATTTACCAGAGAACCCGAACTCCAAGGAGAAAGAAAATGGATTTACTGGAAATTGCACAACGATTAGTGGGATACGACCCCGCAACCACGCCCCAAAAAGAACTTGCCGATGCAAGACGCCGGGCCAAAGAGGCTGAAGCACGGTACCAGAATGACAAGCAACTGCTTTCGAAACTGGACGACACGGTTGTCTACGAGTGGAGACAAAATGACGAACATGGCTACGCTAGGCCACGAACCGTCACCAAGCAGACAGCAAAGCAAGTTCGTCTCGCACCACATTACGACGACCAGAAGCAGACCTACCTGTCACGAGAACAATTGGAAGCAGGTGAATTTGTCAGCCATGGAAAAGGCTGGTGGAAGCCAGATTTCGCTTACGGCTGGGCGATTCGGCCCAGGTTGGAGGATCAGCTTGAAGAAAGCCGAGAACTGCTGCTACGTGGGCATGTAGAGCTTCACAGGATAGAAGAAGCGATTGCCAACGGCGACATCGTGCTGGATCGCCGAATGATGGATGCGGTGCTGGCCGTTTACCGTAGTATCGACGGGCCGGAGCCGATCAGCGTCGGAAGCATCAAGAGCTTCGACTGGCGAGCCGAAGGTTTCTAGAAGCTTTTCCCGCAAGAACCGCCGCAAACGTTGCGGCGACAACACTACTACAAGGAGAACATTTTTCTCGGAGGAAAAAACATGAACGTTACAGCAACTGAACGGAGAACCGTTCTTAAACTTTTCAACGTCTCAGAGGCAGCCCGGCAAGTCGGGGTTTCTGTTCGCAAACTGCATTGGGAAATCACTGCTGGCCGATTGCCTGCCCCAGAGATCCAGCTCGGAAAACGTCGGTATTTCAGCAAGGACAGCCTGAATGCTCTGACCGAGCAATGGGCAAAAGACAACCGCCCGTGATTTGTGGTCACGGGCGGTCTCAACTTTTCAATTACTTTAACCCAGTCCGACTGATCCGCCTGATCACGTCGGCAAAAGGAACCTAGGTTTTTGCAAATAAGACAACAATCCTGCTCCCTTCCTGCCGCCGCATGAAAAAGCTCTTTCTTCGTTCGTTCGGCCATGTCGTCCTCTTCGTTTGAATGGTTTGCGCCCGAAATTATGGGAATCACGCTAGCGAGAAAAGGTGGCGAACGGACGGGTGCGCTACCTTTTCGCCCCCAACCATATCCCTTGGAAATTGCTGGTCAGCAAAGAAAGCCATCACCAACTCGCTACACACACTGCGCAGGGTTGTCGAAATCTCACGGCTATGCCACTACTCGCCTAGGATTCTTCGTGGCATCGCTGGTGATGACTGTTCAACTAGCAGGTGCCTCTGCCTGTGGCAGCGCTCCTGTCATTCACTTGCGAAGATCCTGCTGTGATCGTTCCACCTTTTCTTGGAACTTCCCAGCGATCCTAGCCGTCGTTTCTTTCCACATGCATTCCCAAAGAGGCACCCGCTAGTCAGTCGTTCTCATCACTTCCTCAAATGGAGACGACGACATGAACGCTACACAGATCCGTGAGTCCATCACCCAGACCATCATCGAGTCGCTCGAGCAAGGCGGCTTGCCCGCATGGCGAAAACCGTGGGCCACCGACCCGAACGCCCTTGGGCTGGCGACCTCGCTCAGCACCGGCAAGCCGTACAACGGGATCAATCAACTGCTTTTGCAAGTCCTCGCAATCAAGCACCAATACGAAAGCAAATGGTTCGGCACGTTCAAGCAGATCAAGGACGCTGGAGCGAGCGTGAAAAAGGGCGAGAAGGCGGTCAAGATTGTGCTGTTTAAGCCGATAAAGCGGGAGGAAAAGCTCGATAATGGCGAAACTGCTGACCTCAGCTTCTTTCTTATGCGTCAATTCTCGGTTTTCTCGGTTGAGCAAACGACGGGGCTTGACCAATACCGCATCGGCAATACGCAGCCAACCGACACAATCTTTGAGCGGCTCGAAGCGGCTGAGCGGTTGGTTAAAGCCACTGGTGTCGATCTTCGGCACGGTGGAAATCGGGCGTTTTATTCGCCGACCCAAGACCGCATCCAGATGCCACGCCGTGGACAGTTCGAGTCGAGTGAAGCGTATTACGAGACGCTGATGCACGAGCTTGTCCACTGGTCAGAAAAGCGGATCGGATTCGACCGCACCAAGGTCGAAAACGCCTACGCCCTTGGTGAAATGGTGGCTGACTTGGGAGCGAGTTTTCTCCTTGCTGAACTGGGTCTGCCGACCAGCCAGAACGTCGAAAGTTGCGCCTCCTACATCGACCATTGGCTCAAAGCAATGAAGGCTGACACGAAGTTTGTTTTCAAAGCTTCGGCGACGGCATCGAAAGCGGCTGAATTCCTTATGTCGCACGTCCGCACGCAGGAAGAGCAGCCCGTCGCCGACGAAGTAGGCACCCGCTAGGAAAGTGTCCTGATCGGGACGACCGAGTTGAGCCGCCCGAAGCGTGATCTCATCGACGCTCGGGCTTTGACGCTCCGCAACCAGCAGGATCGTCGGCTTGGACTGGCCAGCAACCGCCGACCCCCACTGGCAAAAGCGAAGCCTCGAAGCTTCGGTGTGGATCGCCAGCGGGCGGCTCACTCGGTTTTTATTCCAACTTTCCTACAAAAATGAAAGTTAGCTATGCACCACCTCTCCGGAAAGATCACCGCCGATGAACGTGATGCCCTTCGACCGATGCTGGCCCTCATCCGTAATTCTGAACAGCTTTCTGCTCGCACGATGTCCGGCGAGATGTTCGATTGCGCCGACCATGCACTGATGGCTTTTCAAATTTGGCGGCGTATGGGACGCAACAACGAAGCGACTGGCGATGCTTGGCGGCGCCTCATGCAGAGCGACTGTCCCACGACGGATGTAATGGCATTGGTTGCTTTCTACGTTTTTCGAGTTTTGCCCAATAACAACAAAGGCACCTGCTAGTCCGTCAGACAGACAACCACTCAACCTCTGACGGAGAGACAAAATGAGTAATCGACTTGGCGAACTCGAACTGGATGATGCGGCAACGGAAGCGGCGGGCAACTGGCAACGATGGGACTCGTTCGCCTGGTTTCGAGCAAGTGAACTCGACCGCCCTGAAGACTGGTGCATCTATTACTCACACAATCGTGAGTCGGGCTTGCTCGATCAAAGCAATGCACAGCAAATCGCCGAGGCATTGAAGCCGTTCATCGACGCCGACACAGACGATTCTGATGTGATCGAAGAGGATCATTCTCACTGGGCGGTCGGGTGGATTCGGGGATGGTCGGTGCGAGTCTATCGTGATGGCGAAATCACGCAAGCGTTCAAGGTTCTTCACGGCTTGCTCGAACGCATGGCAATATACCCAATCCTTTGCGAGCACCACTACGGCGAACTCGACCTCAAAGCCACCTACGAGAACATCCCCCTTGCCGCTGCTGGCATCGCCGACGAATACGAGTTGCCAGACGACTGGAGCGACGACGTTTGCCAATGGCTAAGCGACAACCGCCCCAATGCTCTGGACAACACCGACGACCAAGGCGGCTGGCCCGATGAAGACGACCTTCGAGCCGCTTTCGACGCACTTGGCTTCGAAGAGATCGAGCCCGCTTGCTGAAGTGAGGCACCTGCTAGGCAAGCAACACCAGTCCAACTTTTGCAACAGGAGTAAACAATGTCGAATCACGACGTGAATGACGTGCGACCAACATCACTGAGCCGAATGGTCGGTCAGTCATCAGTGCTGAACCAAGTCCGTGTGGCGCTCGATGCGTGCCAGATGGACGGGCAAAAGTTTCCAAACTCGCTGATGGTTGGTCCTCCCGGAGTCGGCAAGACCCAACTTTGCCACACGATTTGTGCCGAGATGGCGAGCGACCCGCATGAGGTACTCGGCAGCACGTTGACCAACACAAGCGACCTGTTTGCACTCTTACTCAGTGCTCAAGACAGGGATTGCGTGTACATCGACGAAGTTCACGCCGCACCAAAAGATGTCTTCGTCACGCTGCTCCTTGCTCTCGACCAAGGCAAGATCGTCTTGTCAGGAAAACGGAAGTCGCCGCAAAGTTTGCCACTGTCCGACTTCACGTTGCTGCTCAGCACGACGGAGGAATACCTCGTTCCGAGACCGTTATCGGATCGCTGCATGTTGCTGCGTTTCGGCTATTACAGCGACAAGGAGTTGACGACATTATTGCTCAATCGTGTGCGATCCCTGTGCTGGGATGTTCACGAAGAGATCCTTCCAGAGATTGCCAAACGATCTCGTGGAACGCCACGCTTGGGGCTTCGGCTCTTGCAGAGTTGCTTCCGTTGCTGTCGCAGCCAAGGCGAGAACACGATCACCAAAGGGCACCTGCTAAAAGCATGTGAGTTGGAGCAACTCGATGAACTCGGGCTTGGTCCAAGCGAGCAACAGTACCTTCGGATTGTTTCCGAGGGACCGACCCGATTGAACGTGATTGCCAGTCGGATCGGCCTGCCGTCACGAACGGTCAGCGAGGTCATCGAGAGCTTTTTGGTTCGAGTCGGCTTGATTTGCAAGGACGACCAAGGACGGCGATGTTTGACCGTTTCGGGACACGAACACCTGTCGAATTCCTGTCCGATCGCTGACTAATTGTCGTTCCGTTCCTGTCTCAATTCGACGGAGAGGCACCCGCTAGTGCGACATCAGCAACCAACCGTCTAATTCTTGGAGGATTTCTGTCAAATGACTGTTCAATTACCGTCCAAATCCGCCGTCTCCGTGAGCGAAATGGCTCGCATGGTCGGACTCAGCCGTGCTCGTTTTTACCAGTTGATGGGCGAGGGCATTTTCCCGCCGCCTGTCTACTCGGTGGCCAATCGCCGTCCATTTTTTGATGAAGAGGCGCAAAAGAGTTGTCTGGAAGTGAAACGGCGGAACTGCGGAATCAACGGCGAGCCTGTTTTGTTCTACACGAGCAGGCACCCGCTACCACATCAGCCGACCAAGCGACTGACTAAGCCGAAGCCCAAACCGAAGCGGAGCAACGAGTTCGCCGATCTGATCGACTCGCTGGCTTGCCTCGGCCTGAGTGTTTCGGATCAGCAGGTCGACGCTGCCGTCAGGGAGTGCTTCCCCAGCGGATTACAAAATTTGGAATCTGGCGAGGTTGTCAGAGCCGTGTTCCTGCATCTGAAGCGTCAAGTGTCTAGCAAATGACGTTCTAGACAGTGTCCCTGTCAGGAAGCGTGATAATCGTCTCTTCAGCGATTGCCAATAGCAGTTGTGGGGTGCGGTTTTCAGGCACCCGCTATCGAAGGGAACGATCAGTACACCTTCCCATTTTCAGGAGAAACAGTATGACCAGAACCGCAACCGCCAATGGCAGCGACGAAGCCGTTCAGAAAGCAGCCGCAGACGCCAACGAGGTGCAAGATGCGTGTAATCTTGTGGCGGTCGTCGGCTGTTTTCACCGCCACTTACTTGCTCTTTGGCAAAGCGGCGTGTCGGGGGATGACCTTCTCAACCACCCAGTCAGCATCACCTTCGCCAGCAAGATCAGCAGCCTGACACGAATGACGCTCGAACGAGAGATGGCGGCTTTCGATGCCATCGACAAGCTTCAGCGTGGGGAAGAGGCGGAATATCCCGTGATTCCGCTCTGATAAGATCAAAGCAGGAATTGCGGGTTTGATCGGCTGCTTTTTGTGACCAATGCGGTTCTTCCCACTTTGGTCACGAGGCACCCGCTAGTCAAAGAGCGGGATAAACTCGCTGGCGAAGGCCGACGAAGATCCTGATGGTAAGATGACTGGTCGAGCTTTTATCCCACACAACGGAATCGAACAGATGACCAACGACAACAACGAAAACCGAAAACTGATCGAAGATGAGTACACCCAACTGCACGCCACGGCGGTACAACTGCTGGACGAGATCGGGGCGCAGTTGTGGGATCTTCCCGCACCTGGTGAAGATGTTCATTGGTTGAACTGGGGTCACGTCGGATCGCTTCGGATGATTTGTGATCGCTTGACGGAAATCCAACAGCATCTCGGACAGACAAAGCTTCCTTCGGAGACCGCAAGATGACCACCAACGAAAAGCAACTGCGAGAAATTTTCAGCAGCATGGAGGCTGAGCAGGCCAACGAGATCCGTGACAGCTACTACAAGGCGATCGAGGGCCTGCAAAGCTTGGCGCACGCCCTTGAGGTCGCCGACGCAGAAAGCTCGGGGCCGACGTTGTTAACGAACGAACAATTGCTGGCCGCCGAAGCTCTGGAAACGATGAAGAAAAGCGAACTCGGCAGCGTTCTCTAGCTGGCAATCTGAAACATCACGACTGATGAGCCTGCCCTTCGGGGCGGGCTTTTTGTGTGCGCAAACGACGACATAGGCGTCTTGGAGATCGACTCATCGACGGCCGAGGCACCTGCTAAGGGAACAGTCGAGACTTGTGAGCGAGGCACTGTGCTTTGCCGAGTCTTGACGCTCCTCCAGCAGAGAAAAGCAATGCACACGCACTGCATTCGTAACGGACAGGTCGAAGTCGGCGTTATCGAACATCAAGGCCAAGATTTTTCAGCCCTCGGAGCGTCTGTCGTCGGTCGCCATGTAACCGGCTACACCAAGAACGATCGGGGCCAAATCTCGCTGAAGAGTTGGTGCGGCCAGACAATTCTTAGTTGTCGCTGTGAAGTCATCGAGCGGTTCTGGTCGGGTTCTCTGGCCCTCATGTTCCGCCTTTCCC
>JBBDHZ010000265.1:0-10903 GCA_040880645.1 Minisyncoccota bacterium | reverse complement strand
GGGTTGATCCGGTCAATCCGAGACTACTTTCGGCTTTGGTCGCTTGCGTGGACGACCCGCTGGACGCCAGGTGTGCCAAAGTCCGTGGCGTTGCGCTAGTTCCTCGGTCCACTCCGCGCTGCCGTAAGGACGGGAGCGGTTCACACACGTTCGTAATTCCTTCAACTGACCAGTGCTCAAGGCGTCATCGACCCGCGCGTTCCATCTGGGCAGGCGGCCGATCGGCCACGGCGAAAGGCCAGCGGGATCGGGTTCGCCTGGCTGGTTCCAGCGATAGAGCGAACCGTCGGGCCAAGATTTCCTGTAGCTGATTTCCACGATTCAGGGCATGATAGCTCTGCCCCGCTCGATCATCTCGGTTTGCCGCGATTCACCCCCGATTCCGCTGTTCGTGCGTACGTCGATTCGGCTTTGTGGTAGCAACGGCGGCAGCCTCTTTTCAGTTGCATAGACGAAACTTACAACGGCCCCGGCAATTTGCCGTAAATAAGATGCACCCCTGTTTGGACCGTGCCATTGCACGATCGCTTTCGCGTCACAACCGAAAATTTGACTTCGGTTCTCTTCTCGCCTACGCTGTGGACCCATCGGTGGCGTCAATAGTTTCCAGCTTGCGGGGCGACGCTCCAACTTAAATGCGTGGACACTTCATTGAGACAACCAATGGACAAGCAACTCAAAAGTATTGAAGTGTCGGCGGATCAACACGTCCACGCGCAGACTTTCAATGCACGCTGGTCTGAGGATCGGCGGGCTGCTCAGGCTTTAACTCAACATCTTCGCCGTGTTAGTGGCAGGTGTAGACAATCCGCCCTGGTGGGACGACCGCAGGATCTGGGGTTTCAGAGTTCAGCCACGTTGGCTGGCCTAATACATGATCTCGGAAAATATCGCCTGCAGTTCCAAATCTATCTCAACGCACATGATCGCGGGCAACGGTCGGTTGAAACTGCACATTCGGTTTACGGCGCCGCGGCAGCAATAGAGAAATGGGACTCGCTGGCGGTAGCGTTCGCGATAGCGGGACATCACTCCGGCCTGCACGACGAAGACGACCTTTCGTCGCTGATCGGCGGCTCAAAGTTTCGAGCTTTAACGCGGTATCCATGTTTGCTTGAGCTTGCAAGCCATTCACCAGATTTCGCGAACAATATCTCTTTGATCTTGCCGAACGAGTCCGATGGAACCAAATTGCCACCGACTATCGCGATCGACGACGGCAATCCGGATGACATTCGACGTTTTGACGTTTTTGTGCGGATGTTATTTTCGATTCTAGTCGATGCCGACCGGCTCGATTCTGAAAAGTTTGAACAGGAACACCGGTTCCAACGGGCATGGGAGCGTCCTGTTCGCACTTTGGACGCGGACGCATTGCTGGTGTGCCTGGAATCGGAACGAATGAAGAAGGGGGTGGAAAAGTGGCATTGCAATCGCGAATTAAACCAGTTACGCAATTCCGTCTTCGACGCTTCCCGTCGTTGTGCTCGAACTTTGCAACAAGGTTTCTTTTCACTCACGGTTCCAACTGGCGGCGGAAAGACGCTGTCATCGATGGCCTTCGCGCTGGAGCACGCGCTTGCGAATGACCTGCGGCGCGTGATCGTCGTGATTCCATACCTGTCGATCATCGAACAAAACGCGGGCATTTACCGGACGATCTTTGGCCCGGACCAAGTCCTGGAGCATCATAGCGCCGTTGAAGTGAAGCAGATGAAATCGTCATCCTCCGGGGATGAACCGCCGCACGTTTTGGATGCCGAACGGGCGATGGAGAATTGGGACGTGCCGATCGTGGTGACAACCTCGGTTCAGTTCATCGAGTCGTTGTTCGCCGCGGCGACGGGCCGGGCTCGCAAACTGCACAACATTGCCCGTAGCGTCGTGATCTTTGATGAAGTTCAAACGCTGCCGCCGCATCTGTTGGAGCCGACGTTGGATGTGTTGCGGACATTGCAAAAGCACTTTGGCGTCAGTTTCCTGTTCTGTTCCGCGACGCAGCCGGCGTTTCGCAAGTCGGGCAATCTGACGCAAGGGTTCCGCGATGATGAAATCATCGAGATCGCACCGAATGTGAATGAGCTATTTCAAAAGCTTTGTCGAGTCTCGTATGACGTTCGGCCACCTGTCGAGCGCTGGGACTGGATGCGAGTGGCGTCGGAAATGCTCCATCGGCCGCAAACGCTGTGTGTCGTCAATCTGCGGCAGCACGCTTTCGAAATCTTTGCGGAGCTGAACGAGCAACCACAGGCTGACACGAGAGGCGACGCCGAAGAGACATCCGTTTTTCATCTTTCATCCGCGATGTGCTCGGCCCACCGACTCGATCTGCTGGGCCTGTCAAACAAGCCGCCGAGGAACAACATCAAGGCTCGGCTGGAAGCTAATCGCCCGTGCTGGGTCGTCTCCACGCAATTGATCGAAGCAGGGGTTGATATCGACTTTCCCACGGTGTTCCGCGCGATGGGACCGCTCGATTCGATTGTCCAAGCCGCCGGGCGATGCAATCGCGAAGGGCGACTCCGGGACGAATCGGGGCAGCCGATGCTTGGCGAGGTCATTGTTTTCCATCCGCAGGATTCTGGCTTGCCACGTGGCGTTTATGAGAAGGCGACGAGTATCACGCCGCCGTTTCTGTCTAATCCAAACCGGCTGACAGCCGATCCGGCGCTATTCGCCGAGTATTTTAACGAGTTGTATCAAATCACGCCGACCGATCGAGTTCGACGCGGCGAACACACGATTCAGCAACTTCGCGAGGAACTGAAATTCCGCACGGTTGCCGAGCGTGCCAAGGTCATCGCGGACAATACGGTTACCGTCTGCGTTCCGTATCGCCGAGCCGCGAAGATCATCGCCAAGATTCGCAAGGCGCAGCGAGTCGACTTCCGAATTCTGCGACGCCTGCAACGGTACATGGTGAATTTGCGTCCCGGGCCGAACACGCTGTACGAGCAACTTGTCGAGGCCGGCCGCTTGGAATCATTGCACCCAGATTTGGATTTGTTGGTGCTTGATGCCGAATGTTACGACCCTCAGTGCGGCGTCGTGTTCAAGCAACGAGCGCCGGAGGACTTAATCGTATGAACCGCGCGGCAAGTCACGTTCCAAGTGACGGATCAGATCGCGCCGCTTCATGGCGCCGGTGCCGCAACTTGGAGCGAGATTTGTTGTCCGGCTTGCAACACGAGATATATGGGCTCTTCAAGGTCGGCGTCCGAGTCACTGCGAGTCGGGTCAGGAATCGGCAGCGCTTCGCCGCGCAGCAAATTGGTCTCCGCCATGTCGCGCAGCGCCGCCGCCAAATGTGCTCGCGCTTCATCCAACGTATTGCCGCACGACACCGTCCCCGGAAAATCCAGGACTTCGCCCAGACACACGCCGTCTTCCCACTTGTAGGCCGATTTGTAAACCAACATTCACTTTCTCTGGATCAAAGGATGGAGGAAGAGGGCTAGTCGCCGAGTGTCGTGCGAAAAGCCCCACATTCCACCAAACACCGACATGTTTCAATCCACAGCCGCATCGGCTGACTATTTATCATACCGTGCTTGACTTAAGAACAAAGGCGTACAGCAGTTTGCCATGTCTGTGTTATGATAACAAAAATAAAATTGAGGGTACTCTAGTGAAGTACGACGCGACCGTGCTCGATTGCCTCGGACGGCTTTACCCTGCACATGACATGACCGTTGATCGACTGGCACTGGACCAATCTGTACTTGAACAGTTCACAGCGGAATTGAACCACAACGCAGCGGTTCGATTTGCTCCCGCGCAGACCTTGGATGCGTTGTTTTACGCAAGAAAGACGGGCAAGCTTCCGCGTCTGAGGAGGAAGGCTCGGAAGGAAGGAAAAGTCAAAAATGGAACATGAAAACCGCGTCACTATCCGTGTGTGGGGCGAATACGCCTGTTTCACGCGGCCGGAAATGAAAGTCGAGCGGGTCAGCTACCCGATTATCACTCCCTCGGCCGCACGAGGCGTCTTGGAAGCCATCTTCTGGGAACCGCAAATGTGCTACTTGATCGACCAAATCGCCGTGGTCAAGAAAGGCCGCTGGTTCAGCTTTCGCCGCAACGAAGTCTCTACCGTGGTCAGTATCGATGCGGCGAAATCCTGGATGCGCGGTTCAGCCGCGGTCAGATATATCGCGGCTGGCGGCGGCGCGATCGATGCGGCGCAGCGCAATATGCTCGCGTTGGCCGAAGTCGAGTATCTGATCACTGCCGAAGTGCGGCTCACCAAACGGGCTGTCGCGCCGCACTGCAATCTCGGCAAGTACCTGGACGAGATACGCCGCCGCGCATCGACAGGCAAATGTTTCCATCGTCCGGCATTGGGCTGCCGCGAATTCGCAGCCGATTTCGATTTCGTGGAAAACCCGGCTGGGATTCAACTCGCACCGTGGGAATCGGAAGACCTGGGGCTGATGCTGTACGACGTTTTCGATCCTTCGCAACGGGAATTGTCGACGGACGACGACCCGCACGTTCACCCCGGCGCGGCATTCTTCCACGCGATTGTGAACAACGCCGTCATGGACTGTCATCCGGACCGCGTCGGCGATCGCATCATTCGCCCTGGCCGGGATGTGAAGTAAACCAGCAACTGTTCAAATTGGCAATATCGTCATGCTGCTCCACGCACTCTACGACTACGCTCAGCGTCATCGATTACTCGACGATCTGCCGGTTCAGCGGCGCACGTTGCACGCGCTGATCGACCTGAAGGCCGATGGCGAGCTCCGCTTGCCCTATCTGGTTCGGCTCAGTCAAACCGACGAGGGCGGCCGGGAAGCACTGGGAATGGACTACGCGCTGCCTCGTTTTCCCGGCGAGAATAATGGCGGCAAGGCATATTTTCTCGCCGAAGGATCAATCGCTGTCTTTGGACGTGACAAGAAAACGGGCGAGCCGATTCCTGCGCCCGGCGCGGACAAAAAGAAGAAAGACAAGAATCCGACAAAGGCGTTTCAATATTTCTGGGACCAGATTCAGTTGGCGTACGAGGCGACTGGCGACGCGCGGCTCGCCGCGATGCTCGGTTTCAAAAACAGCTATCTCACGGAGAAGAATGGCCGCATCGAATGCGATCTCGCCTCGCTCCGCATGCGTCCCAAGGACAAGGGCAAGAAGAAAGGAGAATTGGAATACGTGGCGAGCACAGGCGCCGACGACGCCAACTATATCGCCGTTGAAAAGGCAACGTTCGGCTTCCGCGTCGAAGGCCACCCAGTAACGCTCGACGACGAGAGCGACCCGCTGCGACAATACTGGTTCGAGCGGTTTCCCAGCCTCGCGTTTGCTGATGACACGGAGACAACCGCGGGCGACGACGTCCCAGCTACCGCGCGACAAACATTGTGCTTGGTGACTGGCGAAACAGGACAACCGATCGCTCGCTCGCACAAACCGAGGATACTGGGCGTGCCGGGGATTGCGGCAGGCGGTTACATCGTCTCGTTCGCCCGCGCGGCTCCCGCCTTTTCCTCCTATGGGTTCTCGATGGGAGAAAACTCCCCAGTATCCGAGTCGGCTGCTGCGGCCTACGGGCTGGCGCTCACCGCGTTGCTCAAGGATGAAGACCAACACATTAACTTGGGACCGGTCGCCATCTGCTCGTGGGCGAAGGATACGCCGCACGCCGGAAAGCAATTCCAACGATTGCTGAACAAAGCCTATCCGGAACACGTCGGCAAGTTTCTACGCGGGCCGTTTGCCGGAGACGTTGAACGCGACATCTTGAACCGCGACCGGCTTTACACGGTCGCGCTTGCGGGCAACGCCGGACGAATCGTCGTGCAACATTGGCTCGATCAACCGCTGCGCGAAGCCATTGACAACTTTCGTCGCTGGTGGGACGAGCTAAAGATTGTGTCGCTGTTCGCAGATTCAGAAAAGTCAACGAAGAAAAAAAGGACGGCGACGACTGAATTGCCGCCCGCCCCGTTGGCGATCCCCAATCTCGCTCGCGTTTCGCTCCGGCGTTCCAAGGCCCAAGGAGACGACCGATTGGTCGGCGAACGCATTGTGCAGCTTTACCGCGCGGCGCTCGAAGGCACAGCGCCATCGGTGATGATGCTTAAACCCATCCTCGACGAGTTTCATTCGGCACTCGTCAAGGATGATCCCAAGAAGCCGACGTTTCCCTTTGGTCAGTCCCGTTTTGCATTGATCAAATTGATTTTGCTTCGCAATCGAAAGGAAGGAAACTTTATGCCCACGCCGCAACTCGCCGACACGTCGGAACCGGCCTACAACCTTGGCCGGTTGCTCGCCGTTTTTGAAAGCGTTCAGGACCGCTACCACGACTACGAAAAGAAAGGGGCCGGTGTCGTCGAGCGCTACTACAGTACGGCCTCTTCGGCGCCGGCCGCCGTATTTCCGCTGTTATGCCGCTTGGCTCGGCATCATTTGTCGAAAATCCGTAAAGACGACGCGTCTGCCGCCAATCGTCTCGACGGGCAAATCGGCGAAATCCTGAACAAGTTCCAGCCCGACAAACCCGGCGCGTCACCACATTTCAAACGGACATTGACGCTTCCCCAGCAAGGAACTTTCGCGCTCGGTTTCTACCAACAGCGGGCCTACGACCGAGCATCCTCGCTGGTCCGGTCGAACCTGCGCAAGGCGCGTGATCTACGCAACAAAAAGCAGTCGCCCGACGAACCTCTGACAAAAGCTCGGCAGTTTGCGCAAGAGTTCGGTTATGCGGATTTGATCGCGATTGTGAACAGCTTCTGACTTTCGCGCTTCAATGACATTCTGCAATTCCAAATTAACGAAAAGGATTCACGAATATGCCAAACAACATTGTTTCCCGCCGTCACGACATTCTGATTCTATTCGACGTCACCAACGGCAATCCGAACGGCGACCCGGACGCGGGAAACCTTCCCCGTATGGATCCCACGACCAACAAAGGACTTGTTTCAGATGTGTGTCTCAAACGCAAGGTGCGCAACTTTGTGTCGCAGTTCCCGCGAGAACGTATCGGTGACGATGGCAATGGCTTCAATATTCTCGTCCAGCAAGGCAATATTTTAAACAACGAACTTGATCGAGGTATCAAGGCGGCCACCGCGGACTTTGACAAGAAAGCGACCGACAAACAAAAGGCGGAAGCGGCCATGCGCTGGCTGTGTCGCGAGTTCTACGACGTTCGGACATTCGGCGGCGTGCTCTCGACGGGAGCTGATGTCTTGAAGGGATCCGCGTACGGCCAAGTTCGCGGCCCGATTCAGTTTACCTTCGGGCGCTCCCAAGATCCCATTACGCCACTGGAAATCTCCATCACGCGCTGCGCCGTTACGAAACCCGAAGACGAAAAGAAAGAGCGCACAATGGGTAACAAACATATCGTGCCCTACGCACTATATGTGGCCAAGGCCTTCGTCTCACCGGTTTTTGCCGAGCGAACGGGCTTCACGAACGACGATTTGGAATTGTTCTTCGAGGCGTTACAGCACATGTTCGACCACGACCAGTCGGCGGCCCGCGCCGAAATGACCGTTCGCGGAGTATACGACTTCGAGCATGTGGGAACGCAACACGAAAATAATGCTGCCCAAAATGGCCGCGAAGCAAAACTTGGCTGCGCTCACGCGCACAAGCTTTTTGAAAACGTCCATATCGAGTCTGCGGACAAAGAAAAGGAGTACCCAGAAGTCTTTCAGGACTACCACGTGACCGACGACTGGCCTGACAAGGGGAGCGACGAAATCGTCGTCCCTGGTGTCAAGATTCACCGGCGCGTCGATCCGCGAACGAGCGTCGAAGCATCGGCGTAAAGCTGGGGTGGCGGAGCCACCAGGACTGGGTATTCCCAGACAAAGCCCGGGCACAAGAAGATATTGATGACGCAAACCGAACCTTACAGTGATGATGACCTGATCCCGATCCGCTACCTGAACGACTTGTTCTTTTGCGAGCGGCGGGCGGCGCTGCACTTGAACGAGCAGCTTTGGAAGCATAACCAGTTCACGGTCGAAGGCATCCATTCGCACCAACGCGTGGACCGGCCGCATAAGGAGACTCGGCCCGATTGCACCACCGCGTTTTCCCTCTGGCTCGTGTCGCGACGGTTGGGACTGGTCGGCAAGGCGGACGTTGTCGAGTTTCATCCGCTGGCTGAGGACCACGCGGCAAGTGATGATGGGGCGGCGGAGCCGCTGGGACAGTACGTCCCCCGGCAGAGCCTGGGAACGAGGTCCCGCGGGCTCGTGCCGTTCCCGATCGACTACAAACGCGGCCGCAAGCGGCGGTGGGACCGGGACGACGTGCAACTTTGCGCTCAGGCACTGTGCCTGGAAGAAATGCTCGCTGTGACGGTGCCGCGCGGAGCAATCTTTCACGTCAAGAGCCGCCAAAGGCGCGACGTTTCGTTTGACGCAACGCTGCGCACCAAGACGGAACAGGCGATCGCACGACTGCGGGAACTGGTCACATCACAAGTCACGCCGCTCGCCAAATACGAAAAGAAATGCGATGGCTGTTCGCTCAAGGATCTTTGTATGCCCAAGTCGTTGCGGCCGCGGGCCACCGCCGCTCGTTACCTGTTGCAGGTGATCGCCCAGCCTGACGATACCGCCTCGGCGACGGAGCCCTTGCCATGATTACTCCTCGTTCCCAGGCTCTGCCTGGGAACGCACTGCACACGCGGCTCTGCCGCCACCATATCTTGAGACTCCGTCCGACGGAGCCCTTGCCATGAAACAACACTTGAACACGCTGTTCGTCACCACCCAGGGAGCTTATTTGCGCAAGGATGGCGAAGCGGTCGTCGTGCGCGTCGAGAAGAAGAATCGGCTGCGCGTGCCGTTTATCAACCTCGGCTCGATCGCCTGTTTCGGCCGCGTGGGTTGCAGCACGCCGCTGCTGGGCGCCTGTGCCCAGAACGGGATCGCGGTGTCGCTGCTGACCGAGCAAGGGCGGTTTCTCGCCTGCGTCAACGGCTTTACACCGGGCAACGTCCTGTTGCGCCGAGAGCAATATCGGCGGGCGGACGACGCGGATGCGTCGGCCGACATCGCACGGGCCTGCGTGATCGGCAAGCTGGGCAACTATCGCACCGTCCTGCGCCGGGCGGCTCGAGAACAAGCCGATTCCGCATCGGCTGAAACGCTGACACGCGCCGCCAAACGCATTGACCAGACCCTGCAGACATTGGTCAGACCGGTCGCACTCGACCCGCTGCGCGGCATCGAAGGCGAGTCCAGTGCCACTTACTTCAAGGTCTTCAATCACCTGATTACAGCCCAGAAAGACGGGTTTCAATTTGTCCAGCGCAGCCGCCGCCCGCCGCTCGATCCGATCAATGCCCTGCTGTCGTTCTTGTACAGCATGCTTTCGCACGACGCCCGATCGGCCTGCGAGGCGACGGGGCTGGACGCCGCCGTAGGCTTCTTGCATCGCGACCGACCCGGCCGACCAGGGCTGGCCCTGGATCTGATGGAAGAGTTGCGGCCCGTGCTGGCTGATCGGCTGGCCTTGTCGCTGATCAACCGCCAACAGGTCAAGCCAGGCGGTTTCACGGTCGAGCCGACCGGCGCGGTGCTGATGGACGACACCACGCGGCGCACCGTGATTGCGACCTATCAAAAGCGAAAGCAAGAGACGGTCGTGCACCGGTTTCTGAACGAGAAGATCACGCTCGGCTTGATGGTCCATATTCAGGCCCGGTTGCTGGCCCGGCATCTGCGGGGCGACCTGGACGCCTATCCACCCTTCGTCTGGAAATAAGGAACGCGGTCATGATGGTGTTGGTAACGTACGACGTATCCACCGTCGATCGAGAAGGACGGCGCCGGCTTTCCCGCGTGGCCAAGACTTGTCTGAATTTTGGCCAACGCGTTCAGAATTCGGTGTTTGAATGTACCGTCGATCCTGCCCAATGGGCCGACTTGCGGCATCAACTCGTTACGCTGATCGAGCCGCGGGAAGACAGCTTGCGTTTCTATTTCCTAGGGAGCAATTGGAAGCACCGGGTCGAGCATATAGGCGCCAAGCCGACGATCGATCTAGACGGGCCGCTGATCGCCTAGTAAAGGGGGCTGGGGAGGCTGCAGACCATCTGCGAACCCCAGGCGCGCAGCGATTTCCCGGCCGGTTCGCGATTCGCGCAATGCCTGGAGCATCACCGGCTTACGCAAATTCTCCACCATCGCTTGCACCGCGCGGCACGTGATTCCGGGCGGTACGCGAATCGCGATTGCTAGGTGCTTTGCATGAAAGGAGTTAGACTACCGGGGTCGCCCGCTTCACGCGGGCGTGGATTGAAACGTGTAGCGTCCCCCGGCCATCAGTGCGGCATCGACGTCGCCCGCTTCACGCGGGCGTGGATTGAAACGTCTACCATCAGCGGCAATCCGTCTTTGAGTTGCGTCGCCCGCTTCACGCGGGCGTGGATTGAAACATCCCAAGTTGGTGCTCCGGGGTGCGCTCGTCCGGGTCGCCCGCTTCACGCGGGCGTGGATTGAAACGTCGATCAGCTCGTCCGCATCCCGGCCGCTACGCGGTCGCCCGCTTCACGCGGGCGTGGATTGAAACTTGATTCGGGTGATGACGAGTTCAGGCACACGCGGTCGCCCGCTTCACGCGGGCGTGGATTGAAACTCGTCACATTCGATGTGATCGCCGGCAGTGAAGCGTCGCCCGCTTCACGCGGGCGTGGATTGAAACACGCTGATGACCACCGATCGCGGCGAAGCGTTGCCGTCGCCCGCTTCACGCGGGCGTGGATTGAAACTTTTTCGGCGTCACCGATTCGCCGGCGTCCGAGCGGGTCGCCCGCTTCACGCGGGCGTGGATTGAAACAAGCTGCCGCGTGCCGAGCAAATCAGGCAGGGGCGTCGCCCGCTTCACGCGGGCGTGGATTGAAACAGGCACCTTTCACGCTCTC
>JBBDHZ010000264.1:0-1886 GCA_040880645.1 Minisyncoccota bacterium | reverse complement strand
CTGATGAGGGGGTATAGGAAAGCTCGGCTTCGATCGGCTCTTCTGTTCCGTGCTCTTCGGTCAAAGCCTGCAGTTGCTGGGTCATTGTTGCGATCGATCGGTCGAGGGCTTCACGCGGCTTGATCGTTCCGTCTGTCTCAATAAAGAGGCGAAGGCGATTGTAATCAGTTCGGTCACCGACACGCATATTCTCCACCTCGTACCGAACACGTTTGATCGGGGTAAACACCGCGTCAAGTTTGATTGTTCCGATGTCCCGGCCGTGATCTGTAAGGTCTTCTTTGGCTACATAGCCGAGACCGCGTTCGACGGTGATCTCCATCTCGAGTGACGCGTTCTTGTCGGTCAGGTGAGCGATCTCGAGCTCGGGGTTGGTGATGGTGGTCTGGCCGGTCGTTTCGATATCACCGGCGGTGACCGTCTTCTCCCCCTTTACCTTAAGTTTGAGTGTCTGGGCTTCGTCCGTGTCCATCTGGATCCGAATATTCTTGAGGTTCAAAAGGATCGTGATTACGTCCTCGCGGATACCCTCAACGGCTGAGAACTCATTGTTCACGCCGTTAATCTTCACGGTAGTGATCGATGTTCCGGGCAGCGATGACAGGATGATCCGACGGAGTGAGTTGCCGAGCGTGTGCCCGTATCCGGGGTAAAGCCCGTTGATCTCGTACTGTCCGAAGATCTCATCTTCAGATACGGCCTTTGGTTTCGATGGTAAAACAATAGTGTGGTCTGACATACGCGTTGGGCTAGCTATGATGTAATAACGTAATGATTAGCGACTATAAAACTCAAGGATTGACTGAATATCAAACAAGAGATCGGCGTCCTTTCGTTGTGGCTTTCCTTCAACCTTTCCGGCAAGCGCGTTTTCATCAAACGATAGCCACGATGGTGGGTTATAGTTCTCCAGGCGCTCTTTGATCGTTTCAAACAGCTTGGTGTTCTTGCTCTGCTCACGAACGGTTATGGTGTCACCGACAGACACATAGTGAGAGGCAATGTTGTTTTTACGTCCGTTTACCAGAATATGCCCGTGACTGACGAGCTGACGCGCGGCGCTTTTGGTCGGGGCCAGTCCGAGGCGGTGGGCAACGTTATCGAGCCGCATCTCAAGGCGCTCGTACAGGTTGTCTGCCGGTGTGCCGGTGCCGCTCATCGCGGCTTTGACGTAGTTACCGAACTGCTTTTCCGGCACAAGGTACGAATACCGCGCTTTCTGCTTCTCGCGCAGCTGTATGCCGTACTGCGAGAGCTGTTTCGGGCGTCGTCCGGTGCGCCGTTGCTGCCCCTTTTTCTGCAGCGACAGATCAAATTTCTGGGTTTGCGTTTTATCAAACACCGGTGCGCCGAGGCGTCGTGCGATCTTGTACTTTGGTCCGATTTTCATAATAAACTGGTCAGTAATTAGTGGTCCTTAGAAGCATACGTATGCCGCTATACGCGGCGTGGCTTCGGAGGGCGTGGCCCGTTGTGAGGGACCGGGGTTCGGTCTTCGATCGATACGATGTTGATACCCTTTGAGACAAACCCGCGCACCGCCGACTCCCGGCCGGATCCCACCCCGGTGATGGCAACGTTCACGTCCTTTACACCCATTTGCCGAGCTAAATCACCGATCACCTCGCCTACCTTTGCTGCAGCGTACGGTGTTCCCTTTCGGGCCCCGTTAAATCCAAGTGCGCCTGACGACGACCAGCACACCACGTTTCCTTTGGTGTCGCTGAGGTGCACCTTGGTGTTGTTATAGGTCGCTTCGACGTGCAGCCGTCCGGTGTCCAGCTTCTTGCGTGGTGCCTGAACACTGCCGCCGGATGCCGCTTTTTTCGCCTTCCCGTCTCCTGATTTTTGTGCAATTCTTTTTTTACCCATACTCTAATGTTGGT
>JBBDHZ010000263.1:0-1891 GCA_040880645.1 Minisyncoccota bacterium | reverse complement strand
AGGTGACAAACATCGCGCTGGCGGTGCCATGGATGCCGTACTCCAAGTCGCTGAAATCGCAGTCCTCGAACGTCACACTCAATGAAGAACTCAGCACCATGCCGCGGGCGCCGCTAAAGCCGCCGCCCGATAGCGTGAAGCCGGAGAACGTGACATAGTTGCTGCTGCTTAACGCGCACACGACGCCGTTGGCGGCGGTGGGAGTAAGGATGACGTTACCCGCGTCTCCCGTATTCGCGCCGGTCGTGTCGGCGATGAACTGAATGGGTTCCAACGCCGTTCCGGACCTGGTGAGCGTGGCACTCTCCGCGTAAGTCCCGGCTCCTACATAAACGATGCCGCCGGCATAGACAGCACTGGCCGCTTTGCCGAGGCTCTGAAAGGCGTGGGCCGGCGAGGTGCCGAGGTTACTGTCGTCGCCGCTGGTGCGGACGTAGTAAATCGACGAGCCGACCTCATAGCAACCGCGGTCCACCCCTGCTCCTTGCGGACGCGATTTGCCCTCCAAGTCGACCGGCATGGCCCCCGTTCCGGTATCGATCGCGGGAGAACCGGCTTGCAAGTGATAATCCCCCCCGCCGATGAACGTGGGGTCCGCAACGATGTCGTCGGCGCCCGGAGTGACACCCGAGTAGTTAGCGCTGCCGTTGGCATACAGCAGATTGTAGTCGGTGCTACTGGAAAAAGTCGCTCCGTTTTGGGCCTTCAGTCCATAGCTGCCATTGAACGCGATGATGGAGTTTCGGAGCGTCGCGCTCCCCCCTCCGTTCGCCCGCACTCCATAGCGGGTGTTGTTCACAATCGTGCAATGTTCGACTAGGCAGGATAGATTGCTGTCGACGTAGATTCCTTCGCCGCTAGAACCATCGCCGTTGCCGGAGATCAGGCAATTGCGGATTTGGAGATCGATCCCTTCGGCGCGAATCCCACGTCTTCTGTTGTTGTAAATGTGAGACCGTTCAATGGTGATCGTTGCGTTCGTGCTAGAGCCGTTGGTGTGGAATCCGTCTTCCGCCGCACCATAGATCTCGGAGGCCTGGACAAGAAGCGTCGTCGAACTGCGGATTTCAAACGCCTGATCGCCGGCATTGTGAACCTTACAGCCGATCACCGTGATCTCGCTGTCTTGGATGTCAAAGAGATCATCTTCGAGTTCATCACCGAAGCCGGAAATGTCGCAATTCGTGAAAACAATTCCTACTCCGTCGCGAATCCGCACCGCTTCGTAGTCCTCCAAATCACCACGAATCGTGAGCCCATCAAATTGCACGTAGCTGGCGGAATTGAGATAGAAAACTCTGTTTTCGGACTTTTTCACGATAACGTTTCCGGCCGATTCCGCGACAAAGCGAATTGGGTTGGCCGCCGTCCCGTCTCGATTGAAATAGACAGACTCGTAGTACGTGCCGTCTCCGATATACACGGTATCGCCGGCGCCAAGGACATCGGCCGCCTGTTGGATCGTCTTCCACGCGGTGGCAGGTGAGCTACCGTCGTTGCCGTTACTCCCGGAAGGGTCCACATAGTACGTCGCCGCCGACAGTTCTCCTGTCATGACCAGAGCAAAAGTAACGCACACTCCGAGTGCGATCACGGTATTTCGTCGCATAATTTTGCCTCTCGATAGCCCTGAAGACGAGGAGTAGTTGGGTACAGACATAGGTGGTGAAGAAGCACGCCAAGACAGGTCACCTTGCGACTCATTGACGGATAACCGGAATGGTCGCGATACCTCCCGTCGAATTCTCAACTGGCCAGGGAAGCCCCGCGCTCGCATTCTGGAAAATTGCGGCCATTCATTGAAAGAATAGCTCAAGAACCGTCGTCGGGCGTCAATGTCGCCTTTCGCTCCGAGGCTGTGAATAAATCAAAAAAACTCGACGCTAGCATT
>JBBDHZ010000262.1:0-11157 GCA_040880645.1 Minisyncoccota bacterium | reverse complement strand
CGCAAGCCAGCGGCGGAACTCTCTTTCTGGATGAAGTCGCCGATATCCCGCTCCCCATCCAAGTAAAGCTACTACGCGCGTTGGAGCAGCGAGAAGCCGTCCCGGTAGGATCTGGGGAACCTGTACCAGCGGACTTCCGGCTGATTTCGGCAACGCATCAAGACCTCCAGTCGTTGGTGCAAACTGGAAAGTTTCGCCACGATCTCTATTTCAGAATCGCCGCGTTTCAGGTGCAGCTTCCTCCGTTGCGAGATCGTCGCGATGATATCATACCGCTCGCTGAGCATTTCGTTCGTGAGCTGGCTGATCGGGAAAGGGAGCCGACTCTGCTTTCCAGGTCCACTTGCGAGACGCTCAGACAGCGCGACTGGTACGGGAATGTGCGAGAACTTCGTAACGCTGTGGAACATGCTCTGATCGTTGCTCGTGGCGCGACCATCGAGCCCGCTCATCTTCCCAGTCCAATCTCGTCGCTTGATCCCGCAACGCCCGCAGGCGGTGATATCGAGATGCGAGTTGCGGAACTCCTCGCCGAATGGACCGAGCGGCGATTGGCAGATTATGCGAGTGCAGGGACACTGTACGATCAGCTCCTAGCGTTGGTGGAACCGCCTGTATTGGACAAGGTTCTCAGGCAACATGCCAATCAATTCGTCGCCTCGGCCCGCGTTCTCGGACTACATCGTACGACGCTACGAAAGAAGATCGAACAATATCGCTTGGAGCCGTAAATCGAATGCCATCTCGCATCCTGGCCACACCTTGCTCGCGCCTACGGGGACGGCGCGGCCAATTCGTCCGGCACGGGTTCGAGGACTGGTTGACTGGTCGCCACGGCACAGCCGAGCGCGCGTTCGAGCTGGGCAATGGCTTGCTCGCGGCTGGTCACACGAAAATGGCGATCGATGCGAAATCGGAGCAGTGCCTCATAGTTGTCGATCAACTGCTGGAAACCGATGCGATCGACGCGATACGCCTCGATCGATAAGTCAAACGTCTGTTCAGCCTTCTGGAGAATTGCGGTGTTGAGGATCTCCAACACACGCTGGTGTTCGACGGCGACGGCGTGCAGCTTTTCAATATCGGCCCGAATCGCATCCCACGTCGCGTCATACTGCTGGGATGATTGCGCTGTGCGGAAGCGAGCTTCGTTAACCGCGGCGTCCAACTTTCGTTTGTAGACTGGCAGATTTACTCCTAGCGTCAATGAGTACGCATCCCGACCGTTCGCAATGGCGCTCAAACCTCGATCGCCAATCTCTGCCCAGTTGAATCCAAAGTTGACGTCGGGATAGTAATTCCGCTGAGCCAAATCGATGGACCACTCGTCGCGAACAATGGCTTGACGTCGGGCCTCCAATAAAGGGTTACACTGCTCGATCATGGCGAGCAACGAGTCGATCTGCAATGGAAGATTCGATTCCACAAGTTGCGGCTCGATGTCTAGTCCCGTTCCGCGCGGAAGCGACAACGCTTTCGACAATCGCGCCGCCGCTTTGATCCTTGCCTGCTCCAGTTCGGCGACGGTGATGTTCAGTTTTTCCAACGTCACTTCCGCTTGCAACACGCTTTCCAAACCGACGGTCGGGGCGTTCGTTTCGTAACGCGTGCGAGTGATGTCAATTACGTCTTTGAGTCTTTGTTCGATTGAAAGGGACTCGGGAGGCAGCCAGCTCAGTGGCACAGGTCGCACCGTCGCTATAGTCGGTAAAGATTGACAGTGAGTAGAACGCCTAACCCGCCGTCCAGCGCGAGCCGCGGGAAATGTGGCTCGGCTGCCAGCAAGGGTTGCTCCCCATCACCGCGGGTACATGCAGGTTTCAATACTGGCACGGGCAAGAAAGTCACTTCTTGTTTAATCTCGGCCATCATGCGGCGGAAGTTCTCGCCGCACTCGGGGCATTGCTCGAGATGAATTCGGATACGCTCGGCCAATGGCGGGTCGAGCTGGCCGGCAACGTATTGCTGGAGGTGCGATTGAACTTCGCGGCAAGTGATGTCGCCATAGAGCTGCGGGTTGTCATGAGGGTCACGAAGCTGTTGCACTGCGAAGCCGCCGACCAGTAGGAACACGATCAGTGCGGCGGCCAGGCCAACAGCGGTCGCGACGTTGCGGCCGCGCCGCTTCCGACGCAACTGAGCGGCGAGTTTTTGTAACTCACCCGGTGGGCAGGAGTCCCATTGGTCAGAAGTCGATGGTCCATCCTTCATGATCGTGACCCTTCATCGCCGTCGCGGTAAACTGTTTCGGCACCTTTTTCAAGTTTCGTCAATCTGCCGAGAAACGTCTGTGAACCGAACCACATTATCGAAAAGTTCGCGGTGGGGCGGGGGAACCGGACGGGCGGCGATGACTGGGGCCGATACGTTAATGGTTTCGGCCAAGCGGCGAATGTCGGTCAGCATGATCTGCCGGCGGCCGACCCGCAGCAGACCTTGCCCCTGTAGTTCGCCCAAGGTCATCGTCACCGTCTCGCGCGTGCTGCCGATGATGCTGGCCAGATCCTGGTGCGATAGCTTAATGCCGAGATCGACGCCGTCGCCGGTCGGCTTGCCGTATTGCTCGGCCAATTCCAGTAGCAGGTTGACCAGCCGCTCGCGGTTGGAGTGAAACAGCAAGTACTTGAGCCGCCGTTCGATGCGCCGCCGCCGTAGGCCGATCAACCGTGTGATGCCGAGCGAAATGTCCGAGTGCTGCTCCATCAATCGCTGAATTTCCTTAACGGGAATCAGGACTAGCCCTGACGGTGCGACCGACTCGGCATATTCGTCACGGTTGCCACCCTGGAAAATGGCCAACTCGCCAAACAATTCGCCCGGCTCGATGAACGTCAGGATACTCTGTTTGCCTTCGCTCGTTGTATGGCAGATTTTCACTCGGCCGGATACGAGCAACAGCACGCCGGTGGCCTCTTCCACGGGAAGGTAGATGGGCGTGTCGCGCGGCAATTGGCGAAACCGGGACCGCGATTCCAATTGCCGCAGTTCGTCGGGTGCCAGTCGTGTGAAGAGGTCACAGTTTTTCAGATACCAGAACTTCTCGGACATTCGACGACCCTCCTGGCGAACGACGACATAACCTCGGGAAATTGTAGCGCAATTCACTTCGAACGTACAGGCGAGCGGAAAGGAGGCGAATCCTTTGCGATCCAGGATTTCGCTGGGAAATGACATCCTTTTCAGACTTCTCCAACAGATTTCAACGAAAGGATCGACGCTCGTGACGACCATAGGCGTCCGACACGGCCTGTCTTTTTGAAGGCCGCCCACAATGCCCGCCATCCGGAAGTTGCTTCCACACCGTATCGAGCCCGGTCGGCGTGGGTCCCGCGGAGCGCCTCCAGTCCACGCGATTCATAGAGGGCGAAGTTCGAGGCAACTTGGATCAGAGCCAAGTGGGTGAATGCCTGCGGAAAGTTCCCTAAGAACTGGTGCGTGTCGGGATCGATTTCTTCGGAGTAGAGTTTGACGTCATTGCTGCATTGCAGCAGTCGCTCGAACAACTCGCGAGCCTCGTCGGCCTGACCCGCCAGTAGCTTGGCGTCGACCAGCCAGAAGCTACAAATCAGAAATGCCCCTTCGCTGCCGGCGAGCCCGTCGTCGCCGGTGTAACGATGGACGTAATCTCCCCGGCGAAGAGTCTGTTCGACGGCGGTAATGGTCGCCTGCAGCGTTTTTTCCGAAAGGGGAAAACCGACCAGCGGCGTTAACAGCAGAGCGGCATCGGTGCCGGGTTCGCCGAAGGCCTGTCGTAGCGACCCGGTTTCGGCGTTGATTCCTTGTCGCTGGATGGAATCTTCAATTTCCGCTCGCAACTGCTCAAGTGCCGAATCCGATCCGAACATCCGCAGCACACGGTCGATCGCCACCCAGCACATGATCTTGCCATGGACGTGATGGCGTTGCGGCCCGCGCATTTCCCAAATGCCCGCTCCCGGTTCCTGCCAGTGTGCAGCCACGAACCCCGCCAGTTCCCGCAGGAACTGGCGGCCTTGGCGATCGAAACGGTGGCCCAGCGTTTGGGCGAGAAAAGCCCAGTCCAGCACCTCACCGTACACATCGAGTTGTTGTTGGCTATACGCGCCGTTTCCAATCCGGACCGGGCCACTCGCACGGTATCCCTCGAAATGCTCGAAAGACGTCTCCGTCAGTTCCGTTTCTCCGCCGATGCCGTACATGATCTGGATGCGTGGACGAGTTTCCTTACAGCAACCCTGCAGGAAGTCTGCGAATCGGCGTGCCTCGCCACTGTAGCCGAGCGTCGACAAAGCGTACAAGGTAAACGTCGCATCCCGCAACCAGCAGTAGCGATAGTCCCAGTTTCGTTCGCCACCGATTTCTTCCGGCAAGGAGGTTGTGGGCGCCGCCACCAGCGCTCCCGAAGGAGCGTAGGTGAGCAGTTTCAGCGCGAGGGCGCTGCGAACCACTTCCTGGCAATAGGGCCCGTCGTAGCGACAATAGTCAGTCCATTCTTGCCAAAAAGCCTGGGTGATGTTGAACAGGCGTTCGATTTTCTCCAACCGGGGCGGCTGATCGCTGGCGGCGTCTGTGACGGTCAACGCGATCTTGTCACCTTCCTGGAGCAACACATCTGCCTTTGCCAAATCGCCTTCCACCGCGAAGTTCAATTCGCTATAGAGACTGGGACCATCGTCGACCAGAACACCTCTCGGTGAAACAGCAAGGGTCGCCGTCCGCCGGCCGAACTCGACGGTCGGCCGATAACGAACGCGAACCGCAACGCGGCCTTTCTTACACTGGACGATGCGCACTAGCCAGTTCGGCGCATTCAAGGTCACGTAATCGTGAACTCCCGATCCCGGTTGGCGGCCAACCGGCATGAAATCGGTCACTTCCAATCGGCCCCCCCGCTGTGTATGGAAAGTGGTGCGGAGGATATTTGTTTGCGGCAAATACTCGCGGTCAACGTCGAATTCCTCATCGGGCTGGATCAAAAAGAATCCGCCCTTCCCCGCATCCAGCAATCGACAGAAAACCGGATCGGCATCAAATCGCCGCAGGCAGCACCAATCAACGCTCCCGTGGCTGGATACCAGCGCCGATCCATGACAGTCGCCGATGAGTGCGTAATCCCGGATGGGGAGATACTGCATAGCATGGTTTTGAGCTCCGTGTTCCGGAGAAGGCTTGAATCCTGGCATTTGTATCAACTCGATCTATTGATCAGGATGTCCACCGCGCCGAACGTTTCAATCGCCTGCCGGAACATCGATTCGACTTGCTCTTCGCGGCTGACGTCCGCCTCGATGGCGATGGCCCGACCGCCGACCGATTGGATGTCGTTGACGATCTGTTCGGCCGAGTCCTGGTCACCGATATAGTTGATGACGACGACAGATCCGGCATCGGCCAAGCACTTGGAGATCGCGGTGCCGATGCCCGAGCTGGCGCCGGTGACGAGCGCGGTTTGCTGGTCGAGGTGTCTTTCAGGCATCGCGAGGTCTCCTTTCCCACGGTTGTGTGACAGAATGCGTCATGACATGTTCTCCAAGCAGTTGACCGACAGATCGTACACAAGCCAGCGAACGTCGATGTCACCCTGGCCAATTCACACCAGGCACATAAAGAGACCTCCCAACAACTCCTCGATCGCCCCAGGTCACACTCGTCATCCCGTCGCAATCGGCGTGCCAGATCTAATCCGAATTGGGATGAAACTTGAACCATACGTGCTTGTAGGACACGATGCCCGGCAACGGCTTCAAGTAGCGTCCGGCTAGCGGGCCAGCAATCGCGCGGCCCGTCGTCGGTTCCCAGGTCGATTTTGTTTCCTGATCGATGACCCGGTTGCCTTCAGCAACGCGAAACGTAAGCGACCGATCGTCGATCGTTCGGTCGTAAAGCCGGGCGGTCATACTCTCGCGGTCCAGGGCAACCAGAACCGGTGTGTCATTCCATTGATCGTTGACGGCCGACGTACGGGCCAATTCGTCGAAGCCCCACGCCTTGGGCTTGCCATGCTCCGCGATTCCGATCACGAATTGCTCGGGCCGTCGATAGAATTCGCGTCGATACTCGGTGCTCGTCCGACTGATCCACAGGACCGTGGTGTCGGGATGGTCCCTACTCCAAGTCTTCCAATCGGTCATGACCGACGGTAGCTGTCGCAATCGCGTTCCTTGAAGTCGCCCCTGCATCGCTTCACCAAGGATATGACTCCACAAGCTGTTCGTCTCGCGGTCGTACATCACCAGGCTGCGATTCCACAACAGCCCGGACACACCAAACGTCAAGGTCTGTCCGGCAACGTCTCTGGCATACACGATGCCATTGTGACAGAGATGTCACCATGTCGCGGCGATCGCTTGTCCGCCAAGCGTGTCGTTGATGATCTCGCGGCTCGGCCCCGTCAGCATATTAATTGGATACGCTCGCGACTCGTCGCCGATCGTCACACCGACCACCAACTCATCCGGATTAAGTACACCGCCAACTTCACTCGCGCGTTGGACGGGAGCATCCGTGATCGCAGGCAGGGCCTCAAGTACTCGGACCGGTCGAAAATCTCGTGGGGTTGGCTGCGCGAACGACGACTGGGTTTTGACCAAGAGGGAAACAGCAATAGCGGGTCCGGCAAGCAAACAGAACAACTTGCAACGACCGGATAACGAGGGCATAAATGCGGACATGATCATAACCTCCAGCGATATCAGTTCGGAAATATTCGACACGGGCAGCGGGCCCTCCGTCCACCGCCATTTACTTTAATTAGTTCGAAGCTAAGTGAGCCGTTCGGCGCTAGCCGCCAGCTTTTCCGTGTTAAAGCCATTTAACCGCAAGGTCAGTTTGTGTTCTGTGAGCCAAAACACATCACAGACGGTTTCTGAATCAGATCGAGCACGAGCGGATCCGTCCGAAGTTCAAAGATGCGCGCGTGCATTTCACGTTGGTCTGTGCGGCAGTCGGTTGCCCGCCGGGCTACTCGACTCGCTCCATCTCTTTGCCACAGCAGCGACAACGAATGCAATGGTTCTGTTAGCTACTTCACCGACCACGTTAAGTTGTGCCGCCTAGGCTAGAAGCACCGTTCCAGGAGTGCCGCGTGTGGCGGTGCCCGCTTCGATTCGATCCGCGAGCCGTCTATTGCTCGCCCTTTTGCAACCCAGAGGGAGAATTTCGTGGAAAACTCAAATGTCAGTCGGCGTGAATTCAACAAATTGACCGCCGCCGCGTTTGGCGGCATGGTCGCGGGGACGACAGCCGGCGCGTTTAGCGCTCTGGCGGATGACCAAAAGAAAGATGATAAGGACAAAGAGAAAGAAGTCCATGTCTGTCGCGGCCTCAATTCGTGCAAGGAACAGGATCCGACGGGCAAGAACGCCTGTGCGGGCCAAGGAGCATGTGCCACCGCCAAGGCGCATGAGTGCGCCGGAATGAACGCCTGCAAAGGACAAGGCGGCTGCGGCGAAAAGCCGGGCGAGAACAAGTGCAAGGAAATGGGGAAATGCGCCGTGCCGCTCAAGGACAAAACGTGGAAGGTTGCTCGGGCGAGATTTGAGGAGCGCATGAAGAAGGAGAAGAAGCCGTTTGGTCCGGCGCCGAAAAAGCCCGAGAAGAAGAAGGGCTAGTGACCGAAGAGGGCGAGTTCGCGCGACGCCGCGAGCCTCGGACTGTCGGTCCGCATTGCCGCGTCTCCGCGTGTTGCTTTCGTTGCGACGCGCGGAGACGCTTGTATTATTCAATCCGCCGATGAGGGAGCCACCGATGATTCCACCACGACTCGGATACGACCGGCTTGGTCTGGGGGTCGGTCTGCGCAGCGTACATTTTCAGCACATCTTGTCCGAGCAACCGCGGGTCGATTGGTTCGAAATCATTTCAGAAAACTTCATGGACTCGCAGGGCCGCCCACGCCATGTGCTCGATCAGATCGCGGAGCGATACCCGATCGTGATGCACGGCGTTTCGATGTCGATCGGCAGCACCGATCCGTTGAACCGCGACTATCTGGCAAAACTCAAACGGCTGGCCGACAGTGTCCAGGCGCGGTGGGTGTCTGACCACCTTTGCTGGACGGGCGTGGCGGGACGCAATTCGCACGATCTATTGCCAATCCCGTTGAACGAACGGACGCTACGTCACGTCGTCCAGCGGATTCGCATCGTGCAGGACGTTTTGGAGCGTCCCTTGGTCTTGGAGAATCCCAGCTCCTACGTCACCTTCGCCGACTCGACCATGAGTGAATGGGAGTTCATCTCGCGGATGGCCGACGAGGCCGACTGCGGGTTGTTGTTGGACGTGAACAACGTCTACGTGTCGAGCGTCAATCATGACTTTGATCCCGCCGAATACATTGCGTCAGTGCCGCATCGGCGTGTCGTGCAGTTCCATTTAGCGGGGCATACCAACATGGGGACGCATTGCATCGACACGCACGACGGCCAAGTGATCGACCCGGTTTGGGAACTGTATCGTCTAGCTTACCGGTTGGCCGGCGGCGTTTCGACCTTACTGGAATGGGATGCGAAAATCCCGCCGTTCCCAGAAGTTCACGCCGAAGTGATGAAGGCCCGGCAGTACATCGACGACGCGCATCCGGGCCTGCCTCTGGCGCCGCCCGCGTCGGGGCCAGAGGAAACCGACAGTGGCGGCATTCCCCAGCCGTTACATCTGATCCCGGCGGAAGTGGAGTGAACCGTGCCATGAACGACGAAGCTCGTGAAGACGCAACTCGCGAATTGGACGTCGTTCAGCGCTGGATGCAAGCGGTCATCACACACCCGTTGGGCATCGCATCCGGCGTCGAATCGCCCGAAGCTCGCGCCGAACTCGACGTCGATACGACGCACCTGGAATCGATCGTCGCGCGCAGCAAGGCGTTGACCAGCGTCGAGCGACTGGCCATCTACGGCAACGCCTACTATGCGCGGCTGCTGGAGTGCATGCGGGACTTGTTCCCGGCGCTGGTCGACGCGTTAGGCGAGGACCTGTTCGACAGTTTCGCGTTCAGCTACTTGCAGCAATATCCGTCGCGCAGTTACACGCTCGAACACCTGGCCGACCGCTTTGTGCAGTTCCTCGAAGAGACGCGGCCGGAGTTGAGTGAATCGACGGGCAACGAAGCCGACGACAGCGGCGAGCCGGCGGCAGACGAAGGTGCCATCGCGGCTACTTGGCCGGATTTCATCATCGACCTGGCGCGGCTTGAATGGACGATCGACCAGGTGTTCGATGGCCCAGGCGTCGAGCGCGAAGCGCCGCTCACTGCCGAGCGACTCATGTCGATCCCGGCCGACCAGTGGGCCGACGCCCGCCTCGCGCCGGTTGTCTGCCTGCGATTGCTGGCGTTTAAGTATCCGGTGAACGATTACTATACGGCCTTTCGCGCTGGTGACGACGCACCGATTCCCGATCCCCAAGAAAGCTTTGCGGCGATCACACGACGCGACTACATCGTGCGCCGCTTCGAGCTATCGAAACCTCAATATGAATTACTCTCCGCGTTGGTCGAGGGCCGAACGGTGGGCGAGGCCATCGCCGATGTCGCCACTTTTTGCGCCGACGTCGATACTCTGGCGGGAAGTTTGCAAGACTGGTTTCGGATCTGGTCGGTCAATGGTTTCTTTCAGCAGATTCATCTGCCGCCAGATGATTAACGGACTGGTGACCCAGCCCGTCCGCTGATTCGCTCCACCCTTTCAATCGCGATGGGGCTCCAACGAGCGACACGCGGCGAACGTGCCGCGTGCCTGTCTCATTGAAGAAGCATGAGAACGCCACCCTGGTGGCGATCTCGCACTAGCTTCCCAGCGGTTACGCGATCGGCTGCCCAAGTCCGGCGGCTCGGAATGTGGCTTCGTCCGGACCGCGACCGGTGCAGCAGTCGGCCAGTTTACCGTCGATCAGAACGGCGGGAACGGAGCCGATGCCTAGACTCTTGGCCCGGCTAGCGACATCGGCGTCGTTCATGTCGAGCACGGTTACCTCACAGGACGGGCAAGCAATGTCTTGGACCATGCTGATTGCATCCTGACATGCAGGGCAGCCAGCACTAAATACTTCGATTTGTCGTTTCGCAGTCATGATTGAACCTCGTTTTCGTTGCTCCCGATTTGATGAAGCGACTCTGAGGGAGTGACAGAACCGCTCATGGCCGCGCGGCGCGGCCAAGCGTTCCAAATGGACGCCGTAAACAACAGTCCCGCGCTGATGTACATCGCAGGATTGGATTCGTAGATGAATTTGCCTGTCAACAGCAGCATCGCCGCGGCAATTCCCAAGACAAATGGCCCGTAACCACGACGGCGACGAGCGCGAAGAGCCAGCGAACCGATTGCAATCACAAGAAACGCAGCGGTTAGCGGCAGCAGATAAGCGGTCTTCATGAGATAAACCAACCCCATCGAACTGATGAGCCCCGCATAGGCGGGCAACGTGCAGGGTCACGTGACGCGCGGCACCAAGGCAACACCCACCGCGGGCAGTGCTGTTAGAATGTTGCGCCATCCGGATCGTGTCTTGTCGCCGTTCATTGTTTTTGTTCCAGGGGATCGAAGGCTTCGAGTATCGGGCAATCGTCAACCGGCCCGCGTCCATGGCATGATTTAGTCAGTTTTACAAGTGTTCTTTTCATGCGGCGCAGGGACCGTATTTTCTCCTCGACCTCGGCGATCTTCCTCTCCGCCCGCTGTTTCACGTCCGCGCACGTCGTTTCTGCATGGACCCGGAGCGAAAGCAGGTCTTTGATCTCATGAAGCGTGAAACCAAGCTCCTTCGCCCGCTTGATGAACAGCAGACGCGGCACGATCGATTCCGGGTAATGTCGGTAACCGGATGGCCCCCGAGGCGGCTCGTCAATCAAACCTTCGCGCTCGTAGAACCGAATCGTCTCGATGCCGACGTCAGCCTGCTGCGCAACTTTTCCGATGGTCAGGGTGGTCATTGATCTGGTTCCTCGACTTCCACTTCCCATTCTAAGCCCTGTACCATAGTACGGAGTCAACACGGGTTAGGCTCTGCGGATCTGGCGACGCGATTATCTTCGCGGAGTTGAGGTGTTACACATCGGTCATCGACGCGCCATACAAAGCGCGGGATCTTGCGGGCTTCCTCATCAGCATCCGCGAAAGCGTGTCGGTCATTCGAGTCTCGATTGAACAGCCTTGCGAAACTCGTCGCCGTCAAGCCAGCGCGGAT
>JBBDHZ010000261.1:0-11187 GCA_040880645.1 Minisyncoccota bacterium | reverse complement strand
GAAGACCCGGAGGAGTTGGGGAGAGCGCTGGTGGACAATGCGCGGAGATGTTTTAGTATTACTGGGTAGAAGGAAGTATTAGACTTTATTTTTTGTATATGAAACGAGTCGCAAAACTTGATGTGTTATCAGTTGCGTATATTCAGGGTCTTATTGGTGTCGGGGTAGGTCTTGTTTTTGGTGTGATCATGAGCGCCGGTGCTCTGCTCCTCGGTGGGTTTATGGAGTCAGCCGGAGGGGAAGGCGGTGCGATCGGCGGTATGCTGTTTGGTATCGGCGCTGTCGTGATACTGCCGATCTTCTACGGTGTCGGCGGGTTCATTGGAGGTTTGATAACTGCGTTTATCTATAATATTGCAGCCAAGATCTCCGGGGGCATCTCAATTAAGCTTGTTGAGGAGAATAGCTCTGAAACGACCGCTTCAGCGGCTCATACCCCTTCGGGACAGTTTGATCAGTAGACGGTGGCTCAGGCTTGGGTATTTTCCGCGGGTATTTCTCGGGCACATACGTATACCCGCCCTCAATCAACGAGGGCGGTGTGTGTATGCCGGCAGGGCTTGCACCTCGTATGCCGGTATGATAGGCTGGATTTCACTGAAAGAGAGTATTGTATGGCAGAAACCGATACACAACCAGTACAGGAGAACGAATCAGAGATCATTACGCGCGAATACGAATGCGCGTATTTGCTGATGCCGACGATCACTGAGGAAAACGTGGCGGACGAGGTCCAGGCGATCCGATCCGTTATCGAAAAGAACAGCTCGGCTTTGATCAAGGAAAAACAGCCGGAACGGATCCCGTTAGCGTACGAGATGACGATCAAGCGCGAGGGAAAGAGCGACCGGTTTCTGGAGGCATATTTTGGCTGGGTGACCTTTGAGGCACCGAGCGAAGCGGTCAACGAGATCCACGACGAGCTCTCCCGCAACGGATCACTGATACGGTTTATGGTCATCCGCGCCTCGGCCGAGCAGGAGCCGGAGGTATCCGAGGATGAATTGGTCTCGCCGCAGAGCGAGGAAGAACAAGAGCTTCGGGGCGGCGCCTCACAAGCAGATATCGACAAGAGCATCGATGCACTTGTTGACGAAGACGTTGAGAAGAAGGAGACCGCGCCGGCAGCGTAATTATTCTCTAGCCTTTTATTTCTATGTACCTTAATAAGGCGATCATCATCGGAAATCTCACGCAGGACCCTGAGCTTAAGTCACTTCCCTCAGGGGTGCAGGTGACCAATTTCTCGTTGGCAACCAACCGCGTCTACAACGATAAGGACGGCAACAAACAAGAGAGCAGCGAGTTTCATAACATTGTTGTCTTCGGTCGTCAGGCCGAAACCAGTGCGCAGTACCTGAAAAAAGGCCAGCAGGCGCTCGTTGAGGGACGTTTGCAGACCCGCAGCTGGGAAGATCAGAGCGGCGTGAAAAAGTACCGCACCGAGATCATCGCTGACCGGGTCCAGTTCGGACAGGGGGGCGGCGGACAGGGAGGCGGACAGGGCGGCAGCTCAAACAGCGCGGCAGCCGGCGCCGGCTCTTCGCAGAGTGCGGCAAAAAGCAATGATACGCAGGCGGACAGCATTACCTACCCCGATGAAGAGATCAATCCTGATGATATTCCGTTTTAAGGTTGTTACTTCGTATGAATTCAAACATTAATCTTCGATCGCTTGACTACAAGCACACCGATATTCTCAAGAAATTCCTGGACGACCACGGCCGGATCTTGCCGCGCGCCAAGACAGGCGTGACCGCAAAGAACCAGCGACGTGTCGCGAACGCGATCAAGCAGGCCCGATTTATGGGGCTGCTGCCGTATATTCTCCGCTAGAGAACGATTCCTCCGGTATGAGCAACTGGCCCTTTCACTCAACGTCGTTGACATTCTCTGAAAAAGTAACCAGCATTCTGATATGTTTGTGTGTTATGGCGCTCGGCATCGGGCTGTTTAAGTTTGCCCCGATCGCGTTGTGGGGGGACGGTATTCAGTTCGACGCTTCGCTTCACGTCGTGACAACGATATTCGCCCTCTACATTGCCTGGTTTTTTATTGATCAAAATAAACGATGGCGCGTGCCGTTTTTTATTGTGGCGACCGGTCTTGTGGGGATCGTTGCCGTCCAGCGGCTGATCATCGGCGCACATAATGAAGTCGGCATCCTGCTCGCCCTCGCCCTCTCGGCCCTCGCGATCTTCTTGTCACGCCCGTCGTACTTCCTGAAGCAGTTGAAATTCTAGCGGCGCACCGGCCGTGACGCAGTAGAAACCACCCGTCCGGCAGCGCCGGACGGGTGGTGTCGTTTTCAGGCGGTTATTTCTTGGAGACGCGTTCAACGTAGCTGCCCTTTTCCGTGTTCACCCGGACCACGTCGCCTGTTTCGATGAACATCGGGACCTCGATCTCGGCCCCGGTGAGCAGGGTCACGCGCTTGGTTCCGCCTTGAGCGGTGCTGCCTTTCACGTTCGGTGGCGCCTCGGTCACCTCGAGGTCAACTTTCACCGGAAGCGAAATACCGATCGCCGCGTCGTGGTAGAAGATACCGTCCACTTCCGTGCCTTCGGCGAGGTAGGCACTCTGGGTTCCGATAACTTCCTCTGCAATGGGAAAACGATCGCTTTTGTCATTCTTGGCGTGGAACATATACTCGCCGCGTTTTTCGTAGATGAAAACGATCGGTCGCGTCTCGATCGAGGCCTTTTCGACCTTGTCGGACTGCTGGAAGGTGCGTTCGACCACGTTCCCGGTGATCAGGTTGCGAAGTTTTGTCTGGTTGACCGCCTTGCGCTGTTGTTTGCGGAACGTACGGGAGTCCAGGACCTCGTAGGGCTGGCCGTCGAGCTCGATATAGGTGCGGGCGGTGATCTCGTTGTAGCTAAGCATAGGGCAGAGTATATCACACCCGCCGTTGAAAGCGGGTAGTTTCGTGACAGGACAAAGGGGCGCCGTGGGACGGGTCGGTCGCGGATTAGTTCTTCTTAATGATCTTGGTGAGCCACTCAATGACAAAGCCCACGATCAGCCCAATCAAGGTGAAGAATATGAAGTAGTAGACCGTCGTCAGGGTAAAAAGCAGAATAGAGTTACCCATATTCTGGAGCAGGATATACCCGCCGGTGTACACAAAAAAGTTTGTAAAGACGAGGTCCTCACCGACGATCCCGGCCTCTTCGATCAGCTGAGCGACAAGCAAGGTCATCATCACCAGCGAGGAAAAGAGCCCGATGATCAGGGCAACGATCCACTTGATCGCCGGATGGGCGGGTCGGGAAATATCGCGCTGTCGTGGGGGTTGCGGTTGTTCCGGCATAGGCGGTGCGTGTCGGGGTTATGCTTCAGCCTGTAATTTCTCGCGGATCTCCTTGAGCAGTGCGTTCGCGATCTTCTTGTTTTCTTTTTGCTGGAGAAACTGGCGGGCCGCATCGTAGCCGCGGCCGAGTTTTTCCTCGCCGTACGAGTATGAGCTGCCGGCCTTGGTGATCAAGCCAAACCGCTCACCGAGCGCGATCAACTCGCCCTCCTTCGAGATGCCTTCGTTGTACATCAGGTCAAACTCGGTTTGTTTGAACGGCGCCGCGACCTTGTTCTTGACCACCTTCACGCGCACGCGCCCGCCCATAACCGCGTCGCCTTTCTTGATCTGGGCGATCCGGCGCACGTCGAGGCGGACAGAGGTATAGAACTTGAGTGCCCGCCCGCCCGGTGTTGTCTCGGGTGAGTTACTTACTAAACAGTCGTCCACAAAAAAGTTGTGGTTATCAGCGACGGTGATGTCGAACCGCTGTTTACTGATCCGCTGGCCATCCTGATACGGAACACGAGTTCGTATCTCTTTCACTCGCATTGGACGAAGCACCTCGCTTTGTGTTGATTGTGACGGTACGGCACGTCCGTAATACCTCCCTCGATACTCTGTCGGAAGTTTATACTCCATTGAAGCCGGAACAAACGGAGCGATCAGCTCAAACAACTTCTCCGACTCTGCCACAGAAAATGAGAGTACGGTATACTCACCGCACATCCGCCACGTTGGCGTGATCCCGAAGCGGGCAAATATGCGTTCAATTCGCTCACGGTTTTCCGGTTCACTGGAAAACCCGTTTACGTAGAGTGTTGCTCGCGGGCGGCGGTCGTAGGTTGTTCCTTTCCACAACGATGTCCCCGTTTGAAGAGATCCGTCCCCACAGAACCAGAGGGCGATCGCTCGGGGCGTGATCGTCTCGACGATTGATTCGGGCACCACCTTTTTCTTTTTGATATAGAACAGGGAATGAAGATCACCGATGCGCAAAAGCGCTTTTGTCTCCATAACCGCAGTACCGCGCGATGTCTCCGGAGTGACATTTCGAGTAAGATCACCAAGTTCCTCTGCCAGCCAGGATACGTACCCGCTTTGGGCGGCTGCGTGCTCTTCGCGGAAGTACGCTGTCTGCTCTCCTTCTTTCTTGATATTTCCATCTCCGAGAAGAGATCCGATGATGACCTGTTCTTGTTCCGGGCTTAGATCGGTGTTGTGTATCCGAACGGATACCTCGTCGCCTTCACGGATATCCTTAGCTTTCTTCCACCCGGTGGGTGTGTGTATTTTGTGGTCCGGAGTACACGAGAAGCCTCGCCGGCCGTTACCGGTGTGGTTTTGCACGAAAAATTGCAAAAATGAATCTGTTTCGCCGTTCGTGTGCCAGTCAATGATCTGTTTTGCTTCAGTTTGTTTTGTTTCAAAGTTGTAGGAGAGGACGGTGGCGGGGATCGTCTGATTTACAAGTTTCCCGATCTTCTCGCGCGTTCCGTCCGCGAGCAGTACCTTCGTGTCGTACGCGAAGCAGCCGAACATCACGCCGATCTTTTCGCGGATCTGGTTAATGAAGATGACGGTTGTGTTGCTCTTGGCGACAATCGCGGTGAGTTTGCGGAGCGCCTGGGACATCAGGCGGGCCTGTTTGCCGACCTGCGCGTCGCCCATCTCGCCCTCGATCTCGTCGCGCGGAGTAAGCGCGGCAACCGAGTCAACCACGATAATATCAACCTTGCCTGACCGGACGAGACTCTCGGTGATCTCGAGGGCCTGCTCACCGTTATCGGGCTGAGAGATCAAGAGGTCGTTAATGTTGACGCCGAGCTTTTTGGTGTACTCCGGATCCATAGCGTGCTCGGCGTCGATGAACGCCGCGATGCCGCCTTGCTTCTGGGCACCGGCAACTGCGTGGAGGGCCAGGGTGGTCTTTCCGGATGACTCCGGGCCGTAGATCTCGATCACACGACCGCGGGGGAACCCGCCCACACCGAGTGCGAAGTCAAGCCCGACCGATCCGCTGGGGATCGCGTCGATATCAACTTTGGGCCGCTCACCGAGCTTGGTGATGGACTCCTCACCGAATTTGGTCTGGATCTCACGGAGCGTGTCTTCGATATTTGCGTCGCCTTTTTTCTGAAGTGTTTTGGGCTCCTTTTTCTTGGCCATAGGAATTAGTATTAGGATTCGTTGATGGTATCGGCTGAGCGGGCTTCGTCCTGACTGAGGCGGTCATCCACGGATCGGCCGAGCGGTGTGTGGACGACCTCAACCGTGTCCGTGACCTCGCGGCCAAAGCGGTCGGTCGCCGAGATCGTAATCACGTTGTACCCCCGGGCCAGCACAACCGGCTCCTCGAACGCTCCTTGTTCGTTGATGTAGATCGCGCGGTCGTTAAGACGAATGGCTGAAATGTTCGCGGTGGTGCCTTCAATGGTAACGAGCGAGGTATGGATCGTGGCTCCGTTGTGCGGGCTCTGAATCGCGACAACCGGGCCGCTGATCATATGTCTGGCTTGGAATGCTCCGTATCCTGCCAGGAGACACAGAACGATTACGCCGGTTGCGATCTTGAGTGCTCGTTGTCCGCGGATGGTCATAGCGAAGAAATGGTCATAGAAGCGTGCTGCCCGTAATACAACCAGTATACCACGGACAATGTCTTATACTACTGTGGATTTTGTCCGTTATCCCCAGGAAGCATTCCCTCCGAAGCG
Source organism: Minisyncoccota bacterium (assembly GCA_040880645.1). GTDB lineage: Bacteria > Patescibacteriota > Minisyncoccia > Phycocordibacterales > CSBR16-193 > JBBDHZ01. The sequence goes on along the minus strand of JBBDHZ010000261.1, from coordinate 5,175 downwards.
TCGTGATCGCCGCCGAAATCGCCCGTTTCGTCGTTGACCAGAATACGGCGCGGCTTGGACCCTTCGGCGCTGCTCACGACACCGCGCTCCTCGAGCATATCCATCAGCCGGGCCGCTCGTGCGTAGCCAACCTTCAGCTTTCGCTGAATCAGCGAGGTCGAGGCCTTGTTCATCTGTATCACGAGCTCACGGGCGTCTTCGAAGAGCTCGTCATCGTCGTCACCTTCATCGTCAAAGGATACATCGGCGATGCTGCCGGCGGATTCGCCGGTAAAGTCGATCTGTTCAGGTAACTCATCGCTGTACTGGTCTGCCAGGTACGTGACCACCTTTTTCACCTCGTCCTCGGTAATGAAGGCGGACTGGATGCGGCTCGGCTTGGACATCTCGCCGGACAGGTAGAGCATATCACCGGCTCCGAGAAGTTTCTCGGCACCGCCGGTATCGAGGATGGTTCGCGAGTCCACCTGTGAGGCGACCTGCAGGGCGATCCGGGCGGGGATGTTGGCTTTGATCAGGCCGGTGATAACGTTCACGCTCGGCCGCTGGGTCGAGAGCACGAGGTGAATGCCGACGGCACGGGACATCTGGGCCAATCGGACGATCGCGGACTCCATCTCGCGCGGGTAGGCCTGCATAATATCGGCGAGCTCATCAACGATGACCACGATGTACGGCATTGTTTCCGGCAGCTCCTCTCCGTCCGGCGTTCCGTTCTTCTTGTGTTTCTCGAGGGCCGGTTCGAGGATATTCTTGTGGTAGGAGTCGATGTCGCGCACTTTCTCGGTCTCGAGGATGTCGTATCGGCGATCCATTTCTTTTTGAGCCCATTTGAGCGCGAGGATGGCCTTTTTCGGATCGGTGATCACCGGGGTGAGAAGGTGGGGGATACTGTTGTAGAGGGTGAGCTCAACGCGCTTCGGATCAACCATAATAAAGCGCATAAACTCCGGTGAGTTTCGATACAGCAGCGAGGTGATCAGCGAGTGGATGGTCACCGACTTTCCGGATCCGGTCGCTCCGGCGATTAGGACGTGCGGCATTTTGCCGAGGTTGCCGAAGTGCGATTCGCCACTGATACCTTTTCCGAGGGCCATCAAGAGCGGCTTATCGGATTTGCTGTACAGATCTGACCCGAGCAGGGTACCGAGGCCGATGGTCGATTTGGTCGTGTTCGGCAGTTCGATCCCGACCAGGGATTTGCCCGGGATCGGTGCCTCGATACGCAGCGGGTGGGCCGCCAGGGCCAGAGAGAGGTCGTTTTGGAGGGCGACGATGCGCGAGAGCTTCACCCCTTCGGCGGGTTTCAGGGCGTACCGGGTCACGGTCGGGCCGACCGATACCTCGTCCATTTCAACCTGTACGCCGAAGTTGTTCAGGGTTCGCTTAATGATGTTGGCGTTGGCTTTGATGTCGCCGACACCCGGCTTGCCGCGGTCTTTCTCCAGCAATTTGAGCGGCGGCGGTGTGTACTCGATCGAGAACGAGCTCGACGGGGTCAGGTCAAGCTCATCGGCCGGAGCGGACGATGTTCGTTCCGGGGACGTTGGTACGCTCGCCGGCGGGGCGGTCTCAAGGTTGCGCTCGTCCGTTTCGCCGTTCTCGTTCTCCTCGGCAGCATCGTCCTCAAGCGAGAACGTGCCGAGGTCCTGGGAGTGTTCATCGGTGAGCTCATCGTCCTTGCCGAACAGCCGCTTGGGTAGAGAAAGCATCGACTCAATAGAGATAAGATGGTCGAATACGATCAAAAGCGCAATAAAGAGGGTCGCGCCGAGAATGATGACCGTAACGTATAACTCGAAGAACGAAAGAAGCGGCGCAGTGATCGCCGCTCCGATCAGGCCGCCGGGGTCCTCTACGCGCCCCTCGAGCAGGATCTGAATGAGGCCGAGCCCGCCGATAATAAAGAGGATCCCGCCCAGCGCCTGGGAGACCGCAATCTTTTGGCGAAGTGCTTTCAGGAACGATATGCCGAGGATAAGAAAGAGGACCGGCAGCAGGAGGTACCCGACGCCGAGGAGCATCTCGAGCAGGGAATACGTTTTGTCGCCCACTACGCCGGCATTCCCGAAGTACGCGAGCGCCAGAAACGCAGTAACCACAAAAAAGACGATCGCTACCACGGCCTGAACGGTCTCTTCCCGGATGTATTCGTACAGACCGAGCGGCTCCTCTTCAAAGGCCTCCTCGTCTTCTACGTCCGTATCCTTTTTCTTTGTGCCCTTCTTTGATTTTTTTGCCATACCAGAAACTATACTATTGCAGTATACCACCTGTGTGGGGATAACAGGAACAGCGAACGACAGAAGAGGGAGTGCGAGGTGAGTGAGGGGGTCACAACCGGCAAAAGATCCGCTTATACCGGACCGGTATTGCACAAGGACAGTATTTGGTATACTATAAGACATGTCTTTTAAACCGCTCTGTATAGGACAAATTGTAAAAGACAGTATTGACAACAGATGATGTCTTTTATATAATACCTGACACAAGATACCCGTGATTAAGGACATAAAAATGTCCATGACAAATACTCCACAAAACCTTTATACAGAGGGCTCCAGCGAGAATACGGCACTAACCAACTCCTCGAGTGACAGTAATTTTGTCTTTTTATACAAAAAGACAGAAAAGATCGCTGCGGCGCTGTACCTCGTGACTGACCTCCTCGATCACGAGGAGCCGCTGCGCTGGTCGCTTCGTCAGAACATAACATCGCTGCTTAATCTGCTGGTGTCGTTAAGAGATGCCGCCGATACCCGGACCGGTACCAAGCACGCCTGCCAGAATCTTCTGATCGATCTGGTAACGCAGCTGAATGTCGCCGCGTCCGCCGGTCTGATCTCTCAGATGAACGGCTCCGTTCTGGTGCGTGAACTGAACGCCCTGGCGGATCGTATTAACACCCTTCCGCTGTCACACGGCTCGGAGCCTGTGCTCAACGATGCGTTTTTCACGCAGCCCGATGCGGCGGTCGCGCCGGTAGACCCGGCAAAGGGAAAAACCCCACGCCGGGTAGATCCGTCGTCGAAGCCGGCTCGTGGGGTCGGCGGTGTCGGGGAGCACGACGCTTCGGACCCCGCCACGGCCCGTCCGATCGGCAAGGGGCAGGGCGGGGTTAAGCCGGCCGTCCAAGCGAAGAAAAACAAGCGCCAGAGCGCCATTCTTCACCTTATTAAGGACAGGGGCGAGGTTGGGGTGAAGGACGTGGCAAAGATTGTTGGAAACTGTAGCGAAAAGACGCTTCAGCGCGAACTGATGGCGCTCGTGAGAGAAGGGGTTTTGCAGAAGACCGGCAAGCGACGTTGGACCCGGTACTCGTTTGCTTAGTGGGTACTGATCGCCTGAGTTGAGGGCTTGATTTTGGATACACACTTGACTCATCGCCCCGTTCCTTCTAGAGTGTCGGGTAGCCAATTGAGGAGTTTGGCGTGTAGTCAGACGCGCCGCAAGGCACCGGAGTATCGCGAAGAAAAGGTTGGTGCGAGCGAGCAGCGTGACACAGATCGCGCGAACACGGCGGCGGTTGTCCACATTACGCGCTTTGCGTGTCGGTGAGGACGGACCTATAATAAAGCAACGGGTTGGAGTGCGGCCCCCGTGTTTCTCATATATATTGTATGGTAAAGATGTATGATATAGAGAAACGAGATACCGGTCGCCGCTTCGATCGCCGTCCTCGATAGCGAGGAAGCGTCGATGAGGAAGGACCGACGACAGAGGAGCGATGTTTGACAGGCGATGTATTCTGTTCTCTGGGAGCTACGAATACCTCGTTTGTGTAATATCTGAGCGGTCTACTGAGTCTTCACGACCAAGCGCCACACGTGTGCGGCAGGAAGAGTGAACTAGTCCACTCGCGGCCGGTTACGTGAGGACGCAATATGAGGAGGCAGGGGTTCCTTGACAATTAAATACAAAAGAATGTTTGCTGTGTTTTCACACAGAGCGAACAAAACCGCAGACGGAACATCCGGTTCCGGTATGCGGAACAGCGCAGGACGGTAGACCTATAGAACTACCGCGCTGCGTTCCGGGTGTGTGTCAAACACGGCACGGAGAATATAAAATAGAAAGCGGTTAAGTACGACGAAAGGCTAGTCAATAGCTTCATCGTCTTGCTTTTCAATTCAATCGATTGTATTGGAAGAGATGAGAAGGAAGAACAAGAGATAAGAAAGAGATATAGAAGAAATAGAGAGATGAAGATAGGCGGCGGCTTCCTCTCGGTGCTCGACAGCGCTCGTTAAACAACATACGTTTGACCGGCCCTGCCGGGCGCCGAGGTGAGCGGCCCGATACAGTCGGTATGTGTGCTTGCACATATACCGACTGTGCATCGGTCGGGAAACCGGCTGATGCAGCATTATAAGCATCGTGTCCGACCCTCTGGTAACAACAGAGAACAGGTACGATAGTGAGTACGAAAGTCTGCTCGATCATACATATTATTAGAACGAGATCGGGTAGCACAAACATTAGTAGAAAATATGATTGCACAAGACACGATAAACAGAAAAGCAATTGCCGGCTTTGTAGGCCTCGCAATGGCTGTAACCTTTGCCTTCGCCGGTGTTGCGAGCGTGAACGCTCAGGACAGCAGCACTATTGCAGCTCTTCAGGCTCAGATTGCAGCACTGCAGGCACAGCTTGCAGCATTATCAGGAGGGAGCGCCTCAGCAGGCCTCGGATGTGCAGCAACCTTCACGGCTAACCTTTCACAGGGAGACACCGGTTCACAGGTTATGCAGCTCCAGCAGTTCCTTAACGCCAACGGCTACACTGTAGCTTCAGCTGGCGCAGCAGGTTCAGCCGGCAACGAGACCAGCTTCTTTGGTCCCGCAACCCACCAGGCTGTTGTAGCGTTCCAGAACTCTAACTCAGCTTCAGTACTTGCTCCGGTTGGTCTTTCCATCGGAACAGGTTTCTGGGGTCCATCCTCACGCTCAGCTGCAAACGCAATGTGTGCAGCCGCAGCTGACGACTCTGACGACTCAGATGATTCAGACGACTCATCTGACGAGAACGAGCTTGAAGGTGGTGCCGGCTCACTTGATGACGCCGACTACATCTCAGGTCTTAACAACGAAGACGTTGGCGAGGACGCGAGCGATGTAGAGGTTGCCGGTCTCGAGATCGAGGCTGACGACAGCTCTGACCTTGAGATTGTTGCGG
>JBBDHZ010000260.1:0-11270 GCA_040880645.1 Minisyncoccota bacterium | reverse complement strand
GCACCAGCTACATATGTAATCAGGTCATGTATCTAACAGGTTGTCAATGCGGAGGAGATGGGACTCGAACCCACAAGCGCTTGCGCGCGCCGGTTTTCGAAACCGGTCCGTTACCAATTCCGGGCACTCCTCCAAGATGCAATAAACCTAGCAGATTTTGGCATTTCGAGCAAAAAAATGGCTAACCATATATTTCAGCAACCACATCGGTCATTCCTCGCATCTGATGAAATAGTTTCCGATCATTTACTCGTATGGCGAGCGTGCCGTGGCAAAGTTTATTCTTATCTCGTACCTGCTTGCTTGCTCTGCTAAAAGCCCGAACAACAAAGAAGGAGTCTGGGGAGATCTTTGTGATTGACTGCCAGTATTTTTTTGCTTTCTCAACATCAACATTCTGGTGAACGTAAACACCGACTTTTATCCGATCTTCCAGAACCCCAAGTACCTCTCTAAGAAATCTAAGGTAGACCCGTATCATCTTTGGATCTGCATTTGAAAAAGAAAGAGAAGCTGTTCTATGGTTATAAAACTTTGTTCCCTCTCCCCAATACAATGCAGTGGCAATAAGGAGTAAACGATTCTTTTCCCCTACCTTAGCCCGCTTTGCCAATGCTTTCCCTTTTCTGTACGCCTCACCATTCTCACGAACCACCTTTTCTTTTTTTCGCTGATTTGCCTTAAAAAGACCTCGCCGGTGAGCATCCTGTAAATTTTTACTCAATTTTCGTTTACTTTCAGATGAAAGTTCCAGGTCTTTAAACCAGTGACTTAATGTTCCTTTGGAAGTGAGTCCGAGGCTACTCATGATCTGTGTGTAGCTCCACCCTTCTCGACGCAATTCAATTGCTTTTGCTTTATCTTTTGAACGCATACTGTAATTATAACAGTATGAATATATTTGTTCAAAATATATACAACAAATCTTGCGCAGACGGAACGATATGTTATTATCCTCATACTCTTGGCCTCATCGTCTAATGGTTAGGACACCTCTCTTTCAAGGAGGAAATCGGGGTTCGATTCCCCGTGAGGTCACATGAATACGAAAACAAAAGCATTAGCTTTTGTTTTGATGTATTCTGTAGATCTTCTCGGGGAATCGAAAGACGGAGCCGGTATATGACTTTGTTTTCCTATGAACGACGTGAATTAGAAAACAAGAAATGCCCTTGTGGTGCAAAGACGACGAGCTTGCGACGAGTGCTTGTCGGCGAGTCCGGGGAGGAAGCACTTAGTGAGTGAAGACCGAAGGGATGAGCGAGCTTAGTGACTTGACCCCGATTCCCTGTGAGGTCACAAAATACAGAAACACGAGTGTAAACTTTTGTTTTGTGTATTTTACAATCAAATAAGGGCGGTTAGCTCAGTTGGCTAGAGCGCATCCTTGACGTGGATGAGGCCATAGGTTCAAGTCCTATACCGCCCACAGATAAACGATAGAGCTATCTCCAGAGTTAGCTCTCGTGTACTTGTTTTTTATGAAACTCCTTTCAATCGAAACGTCTTGTGACGAGACCTCGTTCGCGCTCATAAACGTAGACGACACGGAGGTGACCATTCACGCTCACAACATCCTCTCTCAAGTCGATGTTCATCAAGAGTACGGCGGTGTTTTTCCGTCGCTGGCCAAGCGTGAGCACGCACGGAACGCGGTACCGCTTCTAGCCAAAACACTGGCGGAAGCCAATCTACGTGCCGGAGAAACACCACGTATCCTTCAGGACGTGCACGAGCAAATAACCAAGCTGCTTGAACGCGAAGAAGGGCTCGCGGACGAACTCCTCGCCTTCCTCGCGAAAAACCCACGACCTGACATTGACGCGATCGCTGTGACCCACGGACCGGGACTTGAGCCAACCCTCTGGGTCGGGATCAATCTAGCCAAGGCCCTCAGCGCGGTCTGGCAAACGCCGGTGATACCGGTCAATCATATGGAGGGACATCTTGCGTCTTTGCTTGTCGATGACCCTGAACAGCGAGCCACGCAGAAACTCCTCTCGTTTCCGTTTCCCGCGATCGCCTTGCTGGTTTCGGGCGGTCACACCGAGCTTGTCCTGATCAAGGACTGGGGCGAGTATACGATCATCGGTCGCACCGTGGACGACGCGGTCGGCGAGGCCTTCGACAAGGTGGCCCGCCTGCTTGGCTTGTCGTACCCGGGCGGACCGGAAGTGGCCCGGCTTGCCGCTCAGGCGCGTACAGAAACAACCGAATCGCCGTTCTCTCTTCCGCGACCAATGCTCAACTCGGGCGACCTCAATTTTTCATTTTCCGGCATTAAGACAGCGGTACGTAACGGTATCGAAAACCAACGCAAGAAAACGTCCGACGGTCTGCTGAGCGACGCACACAAGCAAGGTATCGCCCGGGAATTCGAAGATGCCGTCGTGGAAACTCTCGTCACCAAGGCCGAGCGCGCCTGTAGTGAATACGGCGCGCTCAGCTTTCTTTTAGCCGGCGGAGTGGCCGCCAACCGGCATCTGGTGAGCTCGCTTCAGGTCAATAACGAACTCCCGCCGGTATCGGTTGCCCCTCTCCTCCTCACCGGTGATAACGCTCTGATGATCGCCGTGGCCGGGTGGCTCCGCGCAAACTACGACCCCTCGCTGATCCTCACCAATCCGTCACCGATACAGGCGATCGGCAACCTCTCGCTTGAAGAACGACGTATAACAAAATAACACTCACTTCAAACAAGAAAAACACCGCCTCGGCGGTGTTTTTCTTTGTACGTCATTTAAATGGGTCTGGTCTACGACGCGAAGACCGCTTCGCTTCCCCCTCTGATGTTTTTGAATTCCGGTACACGCAGAGCCTTCACCTCCACCGCCTCGCCGGTCTGTCGATCGCGGGCGCGAAGAGTGGCGTGCTGCTTTGTACGGGTTTCGGATTGCGGTGCGCCAATAGCAACGCTCTCGCTGCGATTGATCGCGTCGCGCAGGCCTTTCTTGTGCGTCTCACCGGCCGCTGACGTATTTTTCGTTCCGGAATCTCCTCCGGCTGACGACGGTGTATCGCCACTGTCAGTGCCGCCGTTATCTTTATTCACCACCAGCAAGAGCGCGATGGCAAGAATAATGAGGACGATCAGAAGCGGAACGATGAGGCAGTACAGTGCGGCGACGTACGCGATAATGCCCGCGATGATAGTGCCCACAATGTAGATCATAATGCGGCGTGCCCAGATCGTGTTCTTGGAAAGATGATCGGTCTCTTGTGCGTTGACGATGATCGTTCCGACAAGAAATACGATCGCGAGGATCAAAAGGAGATTGACCAGACACTGAACCGCATCAGCGGGATTGTCCGGGAAGTTGAGCACGGCGGCGGCAAAACTAGCCACTGCGCCGGTGGTCGTACCCAGAAGATCGGTCGCCGTACCTACGATCCCGGTGCCGGTTGCTGTTGATGTGGTTGCACTTGTTGCAACACCCCCTACGGCAGGATCGCCGTTCGTCTCGGTCCCGTCGGTCTGTACTCCCTGACCGCCGCCGGTGCCAAATCCACCCTGACCACCACCACGTGAGGCGAGGTAGGAACGGAACTGCTGCATCTCATCGCGCTCTGCATCCGTGAACGCGATAGCGCGCTGGCACACGATCTCGTTGATCCGTGTCTTGGTCGTGATGTAGACAAAGCCGGTACCGGCCGTGTGTCCCCACGGAGCGAGCACCTGATCGAAGTAGCGTTCCTGGAAAGCAACGACGGTTTCGAAGGTTTCTTGATCAAAGACCGTGGTCACCTCGATGTCGTATCCTTCGAACTCTTTGAGAAAGTACTGGAGCTTGGCAACTTCAACCGGATCGTTGTTCCAGTCGATGTGCAGGAAGTCTTCGAGGTACGAGCATGACTGCACCCCAAGCACTTCGCCTTGCGGCTCGGGACGTCGGTCAGGAGCAATGCCCCCGCTGATACTTCCGCCGGTTGAGATACCGCCGCTACCGCCGCGTCCACCGCCACCACTGTTCGTGTCGTTGTCTTTTTCAACCGTCACCGCAATCGAATCACTCGACGTACCGTGCTCGTTGGCACAGGCGAGGTCAAAGGTGTAGCTGCCGACCGCAAGTACGCCCAGTACTTCTGAGCTTGAGCTGGTTGCCTTGGTACCGCTCCAGTCGCCGCCGGCGGTACAGGTTTCCGGGTCGTTGCTAACGGTCCATGACAGGGTAGTCGTTGACCCCTCATCTACCGTAACCGAGCCGCTTGAACCGTTGGCTTTAAGCTCAACCGCCGGCGTCTTGTTTTCACCACCACCACCGTTGGTGTCTTTCTCCACCGTTACGTCAACACTGTCGGTTGATGTACCGTGTTCGTTGGCACAGGCGAGGTCGAAGGTGTAGCTGCCGACCGCAAGTACACCAAGCTCTTCTGAGCTTGAGCTGGTTGCCTTGGTGCCGCTCCAGTCGCCGCCGGCGGTACAGCTGTCGGCGTCGGATACGTTCCATGAGAGGGTTGTGGTTGCTCCTTCGTTAAGGGTGAGCGGACCGTCGGAGTTGTTGGCCTTGAGGTCGACGGTAGGAAGGGTTGGTGGGGTGATCGGACCGTCTTCACAGCCGATAACCTGAACCTCAACCACCATATCCTGGTAGTCGTGGTCGGAAGAAGCGATCGTGTTGTCTTCCAGTCCCACTACATACCTGTTCCCGAGATCATACGACACCGCCTGCGCGTCTCCACCGTTAAGCGCATTGTCGGTCGCGAAGATCTTCTTTGAACTACCCGACTCAGTGGCGATAGCGAAGCCGATCGTGTCGCCGTCAGCAACCGGAACCTCGACGGTGAAGACATCGCCGGCGTTCGCGGTCGGTGTTGCCCCGTAGCTCGAGTGATTTCCTTTCTTTAAAATCGGTGTGAAGGTTGAAAGGTCGTTGTTTTTGTAATATCCGAAAACATTTTTGTTGTTTGAGATCGCCTCAATGAATGTAACGTCCAGTGTCGTTGTCCCCTTCTCAAACTCCCACGCAGCATAGTTGCTCTGGTCATTTTGAACATCAATACCGTATCCGGCATCATCGAGGATGCTCTGCAGGGGCTCGTTGTCGATACCGGTCTCAAGCAGTACTGATGCCTGCGAGCTTCCCGCTACCGGGAGGAGGCACTGTGTAGGCTCTTCCTTCTCCTCTTCCTCGATCGTCACCGCAACCGAATCACTCGACGTACCGTGTTCGTTGGCACAGGCGAGGTCGAAGGTGTAGCTGCCGACCGCAAGTACGCCCAGTACTTCTGAGCTTGAACTGGTTGCCTTGGTGCCGCTCCAGTCGCCGCCTGCTTCACAGCTGTCGACGTCGGATACGTTCCACGAGAGGGTTGTGGTTGCTCCTTCGTTAAGGGTGAGCGGACCGTCGGAGGTGTTGGCTTTAAGATCAACTTCGGGTTTTGTGTCTTCACCACCGCCGTTCGTGTCTTTCTCCACCGTTACGTCAACACTGTCGGTTGATGTACCGTGCTCGTTGGCACAGGCGAGATCAAATGAGTGACTACCGAGCGGGAGTGTATCAAGGACCATACTGCCCGATGTAGCTGATTGCGCACCGCTCCAGTCGCCGCCGGCGGTACAGCTGTTGGCGTCGGATACGTTCCACGAGAGGGTTGTGGTTGCGCCTTCGTTAAGGGTGAGCGGACCGTCGGAGTTGTTGGCCTTGAGGTCGACGGTGGGGAGCACCTCCTCCTCAACGGTACAGAATCCCCAGTGCTCTCGTTCAACGGCAGCGGCAATAAGCCGGTCACCGTATCGGCCTTCCTCGGCAAACGAAGTGATCAGCGGACCGTAAAACAGGTCAATCTGATACATACAGGCCGGAATATCTACCGAGAGATTCAGTGTTGTGCTTGTCGCGATCGTGGTTGTGGCTGCATCAAAAAGCTCCTGGTTCTCGATGACGGTGTCAAACATCTTGTATGAAGCCAGACCAACGTCATACGTACACACCTCAGAGCTGTTCGTGACGGTAGCACTGCCGCCCTGTCCTATTGAACCGCTCAGGTCACCTTCCGGATCCGGCGACTCACAGACAGCCGGTTCCTCGGGCTCATCAGGCTCATCTGGTTCATCTGGTTCATCGGGTGTAGTGGTAACCGTAACAGTCGCCGTGTCAGACGCGGTGTCTCCGGTTTCTGACTCACACTCGATAGCGTACGTTGTCGTCGCAGGCGGTGTGACCGTCACGGTTCCGGATGTTTCTCCTAAGGTAGCAAAGTCCTCGCTTTCGCACGAAATAGCATCTTCTGATTCCCAGACAAGATCGGTCGAATCACCTTCCTCGATCTCGTCGGGGTCAGCGGTTAGCGTCACGGTCGGAATAACCGGTTCAACGGGCTCATCGATCACACTTGATGAGATCGAAACACTGCAGGAAGCCGAACCGTTAACGCTCGATACTTCCGCCTTTACCGTAGCCGAAACAGATCCGTCAGCTGAGTACGTGTGCTCTACCGTTTCCGATGAACCTGAAAGTCCATCGTCACCGCTCCACTCCACGGTCTCAACATCACCATCCGTGAAGATGTCTGCGCTCCACTCAACGGTCTGGCCGGACACAACGGTAACCGAAGTGCTGGCCTGACAGGTAGCGGTACTTACCCCGCCCCCACTCTGAGCAAAAACATCAGCCGGTCCGTTCGAGACAAAACCGGTAAACGCAAAAGCAAATAAACCGATCACCCAGACTCCGAGCAATCGTTTCGTGTATGTGCACATCATTGGTTGATTCATATTCATAACCGTACTTCTATTTAGACAATACAAAAGCCTTATAATTACATCCATCGAGCGAAAGAAAGGCAGTATTAGAGGGTGGTCCGTACATCCTGTTGACCACCACAGCTTCACATATACCTTAGAGGAGAAAGATCAAAGTCGAGTACAATGATACGCTGCTGACTGCTATTGTCAACATCACTAATCTATTATGTGATAAGAACACTCTGCAGGTACCTATTTACAAAATAAGGCTTATCCTAGCTATTTTTACTGCCTTTTGTCCTTTATAACGCCCAGCTTTACCCTAAAGGACACGTTTCTTACCGATACGCTCGCCCTACTGAGCGCTCATTCTAAAAGACATCTTATAGTTATGTCCTTTTGAAACCCCGCCCTGGGGACAGGACTCACCTATTTTTCCGCTTTTTTCTTCACTATTTTGTGCTAGTATCAGTACACATCGTTACCGACACAGACCTTTTCTTATGGAACACGACATCCCCGAGGAACTTCTTTCTCCGTATAACCCCCACGACACCGAGGAGACCACGTATGATCGCTGGCGTGCCTCAGGCTACTTCCACCCCGAGACACAGATCGAGCACGGCACCCTTCCGCCTGACGCACCAAGCTTCTCGATGGTTCTCCCTCCGCCAAACGTCACGGGGGTGCTTCATGACGGCCACGCGCTAACTATTACGATCGAGGACATAATGATCCGATACAAGCGAATGCGCGGCTACCGCGCGCTGTGGATCCCCGGCACCGACCACGCTGCTATTGCAACACAATCGAAGGTCGAGAAGCAGCTCGACAAAGAAGGTGTCAAGAAGCAGGATATCGGGCGAGAGAAATTTCTTGAGAAAGTGCAGGCGTTCGCTCTGGAGAGCCAGTCGACGATTCAGAATCAGATTCGTCGTATGGGTGCGTCGGTTGATTGGGAACGCGAAGCCTTCACGCTGGATGAGAAGCGTCAGCGCGCAGTGTATACAGCATTCAAACGTATGTTTGACGACGGCCTGATCTATCGCGGCCACCGCATTGTAAACTGGGACCCGAAAGGCCGCACAACAGTCTCCGACGATGAAGTTGAACACGAGGAAGGGAGCGCGACGCTGTACACCTTCCGGTACAGCCCCGACTTTCCGATCCCGGTCGCCACAACACGGCTGGAGACAAAAGTAGGTGATACGGCTGTTGCCGTTCATCCCGAGGACGAACGTTACCGACAGTATATCGGGCAAGAATTTGACGTTTCATTTTGCGGCGTCGACCTTCATATAAAAATTGTTGGCGACGAAGCTGTTGATCCGGCGTTCGGGACCGGAGCCGTCGGGGTCACGCCGGCCCACAGCCAAACCGACTGGGAGATCGCTGAGCGGCACAACCTCCAGATGGTTCAAGTTATTGATGAACGGGCCCGAATGATGGTTCAGGACGAACGCCTGGCCGAGAAGAAAACCGGCGAAGCCCGTGAAGTGATCGCGGATTGGCTACGGGACAATAACCTTCTTGAAAACGAAGAAACCGTTGAGCACAATATCTCAAAAGCCCAGCGAAGCGGCGGCGTAATTGAACCGCTTCCCAAGATCCAGTGGTTTATAGACGTCAATAAAGAGTTCACCCTCCCGAGATCAAACCTGACCGGTATCTCTGGCGGAGAAACAGTCACCCTTAAGGGACTGATGCGCGCAGCGGTCGAAAGCGGCGACATCCGGTTCATACCGGAACGCTTTACGAAGAATTACTTTAACTGGATCAACAACCTACGTGACTGGTGCATTAGCCGACAGATCTGGTACGGCCACCGGATACCGGTCTGGTACCGCGGTGAGGAGATCTCTGTTGACACTCAGCCACCAAAAGGAGGCGGCTGGGAACAAGATCCCGACACACTCGACACCTGGTTCTCTTCGGGCCTCTGGACCTTTTCCACCCTTGGCTGGCCGGACGAGACGGACGACCTCAAGATATATCACCCCACCTCGATGCTCGAGACCGGGCACGATATTCTCTTTTTCTGGATCGCCCGTATGGTCCTGATGAGCACGTATCACCTCGGCGAGGTGCCGTTCAAAACGGTGTATCTACACGGTATGGTTCGAGACGCAAAAGGTGAGAAAATGAGCAAGTCAAAAGGAAACGCGATCGATCCGATCGAAGAGATCGAGAAATTTGGAACCGACGCACTTCGTATGGCGTTGATCGTCGGCAACACGCCGGGCACCGACCTTTCCCTCTCGGAAAATAAGATCAAGGCCTACAAACACTTCGCCAACAAGATCTGGAACGCAACCCGGTTTGTGATAAGCAATGTCGATACCGACAACCTGAAGGAAAAACCCTCACTCACCGAGGCTGACCGGACTCGTTTAGACGAATTTCAGCAATTCAGCAAGACCGTGACCAAAGAATTAGACGCCTACCACCTCCACATCGCTTCCGAGAAGCTGTACGACTACTTCTGGCACACCTTTGCGGATGGTATTATTGAGGAACGCAAAGAAATCTTGAACGGCACGGACGAAACTGCGAAAGCATCGGCCCAGTGGCTTCTGTATCATATCCTGCACGAGAGTATCATTCTGCTTCACCCGTTTATGCCGTTCATCACCGAGACGATCTGGTCACTGCTTCCAACAACTCCGACCGATGATCTACTTATGGTCCGTTCGTGGCCCGTTGAATGATGAATCAGCTTTATGTCCGGATCCGATACGTTCTATTTTCAGCTCCTTCAAAACCCTGCGCTCCTGATTGTAGCGTTTGCCGGCGGTATTCTCCCCGCCCTGTTCTGGCTTTGGTTCTGGCTTCGTGAGGACCGAACACATCCGGAACCGACCTCGCGGCTGGTGATCACGTTTATTGCCGGTATGGTTGCGGCGCTGGTTGCCCTCGAACTGCAGTTGATCTATGGCCAGTACTTCGTTTCCTCTGTTGCACTTGCTATGTTCGGAATCGCGGCGATCGAGGAGCTGGTGAAGTATGCCGCATCATACTTCACAGCTCTTCAGACAAACGTGTTTGACGAGCCGATCGACGCCCCGATCTATATGATCACCGCCGCCCTTGGCTTTGCGGCACTCGAAAACGCGTTCTATCTGGCTCAGGCGCTCACGCCCGAGCTGAATTTTCTTCCCGGCCTTGTCTCCGGAAACATCCGTTTTATGGGCTCTACCCTTCTTCATCTTCTGGCGTCAGCTACCGTCGGTGTCGCTCTTGGGCTCGCCTTCTATCGCGGTGTTATGACTCGGATCATCTTCACCAGCGTCGGACTGGGCATAGCGATCGTATTGCACACAGCCTTTAACTACCTTATAATTGCGAGTGTCGACAACGAATCGTCCGAACTGATGTTCGCAGCATTGGCGTTGGTCTGGTTTGCGATCATTATCCTGCTCCTTTTCTTTGAAAAGATAAAAGCCGTAACTAAACAACATCATGTCACGACGTAGAAAATCACTCTTTGAGCGACTCACCGGCGTAGTCCGTTTCGATGATGAAGAGGACATCGAAACAGAGGCCCCGCTTGAAACGACCACGCTTGACGGAAACAACGAACAGGCGACCGACGAGACCTACTGGGCCCAGGAACCCCAGGAAGAGGAAGAGGGTCACCTCACTATCGATATGTACGAAAGCGGTGACGCGATCATTATAAAAACGATCGTGGCCGGTGTTTCTCCTGATGACCTTGATGTAACGATCACCCGCGAGATGGTTACGGTGCGCGGCCGGCGTGTAATGAGTGAATCGGTGCCGGCGGATAACTACTACTTTCAGGAACTGTACTGGGGATCGTTCTCCCGAAGCATTGTTCTCCCCCAGGAGATCGAGGTTGAAGAAGCTGAGGCAGTAGAACGATACGGGATCCTCGAGATCAAGCTTCCGAAGATTAACAAAAACCGAGAAGCTAAGGTGCGGGTAAAGACCGGCTAGCACGTGCTCGAACGGCCGGCACTGTAATAGAGTATTTGTTATATGGAACCTGATGAACGACGCAAACTGGAACGGATCCTTGAGATCGTTGAGAAAGATCACTCACGCATCGACAAGCTGTACCGCGGAATGCAGTGGCGGCGGATCTTTACTGTGGTCTACTGGATTCTTATTATCGGCATAGCCGTCGGTGCTTTTTATTTCATCCAACCGTACATCGACCAGCTCGGAGATTTTTATGATACCTTCAAAGGAACGCTTGAAGGGGCCCAGGGCTTCTTTGGCGGTGAAGAAGGCATTGAGGAGGCACAGCAAGGATAGTTGTTGGGAAAAGAACAGCAGACCAAACGCGGGTATTTTTGTTGTAACGAAACACAGGCACGCAAAAACCGCCTCTCGGCGGTTTGTTTTGTGCCTGGGGGCGGACTCGCCGTCAGCTCACTAAGCTCACTCCTCGCTTCACTCGTCGTTCACTAAGTGGACTCCTGGCCGGGCTCGGCTGTCTCTCCAAGTATTCGAGACATGCCTCCGCCTTTCTCGTCCGCACGAAGGAGCAGAAATGCTCCTTCTCCCCAGGCACGCAAAAACCGCCTCTCGGCGGTTTGTTTTGTGCCTGGGGGCGGACTCG
>JBBDHZ010000259.1:0-11308 GCA_040880645.1 Minisyncoccota bacterium | reverse complement strand
CCTTCTTGGCCGCTTCAATATTCGCCCCTTTCGCAGCCCGCTCTTCCGCCACAGCTCGTTCGAACTGCTGCCGCGCTTGGACGGACATTTCCGGATACTTGTCCGCGTTGGAATTCAGCATAAGTGGGATTTTTCCAATTCACTGAGAATTTTAGTTACTGATTTCGAAGGCGGTGCGCGGTTCGATCTCTGTTTTCTCGTCGTCGATCCAATCGAAGACACAGAACAATACGCGCCCCTCCTCGGTAACACCAATCCGGGCCAGACGGCCCGTCGAGGCACTGGTCGTGATTCGACTTCGACTGTCCTCGACCACCGCTTCAAAATCGTCGGGGGTCACATCGTTGTCCGCCAAATGCTCGACGATCTCCGCCGTCCAGTGGAAACGATAATAAGGCATCCGGTTCACTTAAATGCTAACGGAGGTGTCGCGCCAATGCAATGAGGCCGCGGTCATGCGACCGCGGATGAAGGCCCGTTCCTTGGGCGGCGGCTCTTCGAGCCAATCAACTTCAATGAGGCCAGCGAAACAAAGCGGCTGGAAAGTTGTGTTCGCTAATATTACGTTTAAGCAAATAGAACGTCAAGCTCTTCGAGCCAATCAGAAGTGCACCACACAGATCGGTTAGTTACGCGACAGCGTTCACTTGCTAAAGAGGAGGCCTGGAATGATCGCCCTTGTCGACCAAAAACGGCACTCCGACCAATTCGATGCTTGTTTTGCCGAACTCTTCGCTAATCTATCGCAATTTGCACGTTCCCGCGGAATTGATGGATGCCACGAGTTGGGAGGCACTTCCAGCGGAGAGGACCCCGAAGATTTTGCCCAGGAGTGCTTGATTGAATATTTCAACCGATCCCGTCGCGAGGGATTCTGCGACGTCCAGACAGCACTCGTTAAACGGATCGCTCGCGACAGACTCATTGATATCTGGCGGAAGAGAGGTCGTAGGCCAGATCGCTTGGAATCCGACTTTTTAACAGAGCAATACGTCGTCGGCGTCGACTCATTCGACGATTGTGGTGAACCGTTAACCATCCCAGAATTCCAAGGGTTGTCTCCCAGAGCGACGGAAATCTTGTGGTTGAAGTACGTCTCGGAGTGGCTGGATCGTGAGATCGCCGATGCCATGGGGATGACGGTTGACGGCGTTCGAAGTTCGCTCAAGCGAAGTCGGCAAAAGCTCGTGACCAAACGTGTCAAAGAGGCACAGTAGGCTCCCCAATCAAGAACAGATTCAGAACCGAGAAGCACCGTGACACAACAAAGCGGTAACATGAGTATCCGCAGGCAGGCAATGGGACTAGCCGCAAACGTATTGCCGCTGAATCGGTGTGATTCGGTTCCCTATCGAGATCCACAAGGAGAAGCAGCGTCATGAGTCCACCTAATTTTTCGACTTGGTTCAGCGGTTTAACGACTCACGCGACGCCACTTGATTGGCAAATATCGCTTTCGCTGGATGAGTCTATCGTGTCGCGGTTGATTCGGATTCCCACTGGCTTGGGAAAAACCGAAGGCGTGCTGGGCGTTTGGAGTTACCACCGTATTGAGCGGGACGACGATACATGGCCCAGGCGGCTGATCTGGTGTTTGCCAATGCGAGTTCTGGTCGAGCAAACTAAGCAAGTTGCAGAGGCATTGGCGGCCCGGATGCCTGAAGATCGGCGCCCAGACGTCTTCGCTGCGATGGGTGGCGAAGATGCGGGTGATTGGTATTTGTACCCAGAAAAACCGGCGATCATCGTCGGTACGCAGGACATGTTGCTCTCGCGGGCGCTCAATCGAGGCTACGCCGCGGGCCGCGCACGATGGCCGATTGACTATGCGTTGTTGAACCAAGATGCGCTTTGGGTCATGGATGAGGTCCAGTTGATGGATGTCGGTTTGGTCACCAGTGTTCAATTGCAAGCCTTTCGCGACGCTGACATGGCGCAATGTCTAAAGCCGTGTCACACTTGGTGGATGAGTGCAACGCTTCAGCCTAACTGGTTGGAGACGGTCGACTTCCGTGACCAGTTAAACGCTATGGTAGCAGCCTCGATCACGATTCCCGGCAATGAGCGACAGGGAACGGTGTGGGAAATTTCCAAACCGCTTCACGTCGAAACGATTTCAGCGAAAGGCAAGGACGCCGAGCGACTGAACCAGTGGTCGAAATTGATCCTCGACGCCCATAGAAACGCGGATTGCGGCGAATCAGGGCGGGTCACATTAGTGATCGTGAATCGTGTTGAAGAGGCGCAGGCAATTCACCACAAATTACAAGCCGAGGTGGGCGACGATCCAGATGGTTTGAAGCTGAAATTGATTCACAGCCGCTTTCGTGGCATTGAACGCAAACGATGGGTCGCCCGGTTCCTTTCGCGCGAGACCTGCGAAGACAAGACGACGAACTTAATCGTTGTTACAACGCAGGTTGTGGAAGCGGGCGTGGACATATCGGCGTCGGCCATGGTAACACAGCTCGCACCATGGCCGAGTTTGGTACAACGATTTGGCCGCGCGGCAAGATATCGAGGAACAGCCGAGATCACCGTCGTCGATTTTCAACCTGACGAAAAGACCGCTGCGCCGTATGAATTACTCGATCTGGAAGCGGCGCGTGAAGCGCTATCGCAACTCGACAATGTCGGATTGAATTCGCTGGAGGAATTTGAAGATAAACTGAGGACGCACGAGCACGCGGAATTGCCGAGCCGTCTCTATCGCTACGATTACATTCATCTGCTCACACGTCAGGAATTCGATGAGCTGTTCGATACGACGCCCGATCTCACGGGTGCTGATCTGGATATCAGCCGCTTCATTCGTAGCGGCGACGAACGCGACGTCTATGTATGCTGGACCAATCTCGATTGGGAGGATGCAGAGAAAGCCAATCCGCCAGCGAGCATGCAACCGCTGCGGCACGGCCTCTGCCCTGTTCCCGTTTACCGGGCGAAGAAGTGGCTCTTTGCGAAAGGCAAGCTCAAGGACAAGTGCCGCGCTTGGGCTTGGAGCTACATGGACTCGATGTGGCAACCGCTGAAAGAAGATTCGTGCTATCCAGGACAAGTGGTTTTGGTGGATGCTGCGTTTGGTGGTTACGATCCGCAGCGAGGCTTCACCGGGGAGCGTCCCAAAAAAGGCGATCCGCCGATCGACGTTCGTGAAGGAATTGAAAATCGCACCGACACAGATTTGTCCGACGTCGGACAGGTTCGCGATGATCGCAGCAAGCAGGCGGAATGGAAAACCATTTCCACACACGGGAAGGAAGTCGCTGAGCGTGTTCGGTATTTGAGTAAGAAATTGGCACTTGCCCCCGAGATTGCCGATGTCTTGGAGTTGGCCGCCTTGTGGCACGATCTAGGCAAAGCGCATCCGGCATTTCAATACAACATCCTGATCGGCGATGGTGATCCGCCTCGCGACGACTTCGCGAAAGCGCCGAACTGGATCGATTACCGGAAGAAGGAGTTCTCGCATCCCGAAGCCAACCGTGAAATCGCGGTGGAATACGGACGCCGCCGCGGTTTCCGACACGAACTTGCGTCTGTTCTGGCTTTGTTCGAATTGCTGGCCCGTCACAACCCGGATCATGATGCACTGCTGGGACCGTATCGGGTACTTTTTGAACAAGGCGTTTTACAGCCAACGGCCGCCTCTGAAGAGGGCGAACCGGGTGGCAATCACGCAATTGCTAATTGTTTAAACGACTTATCGGCGAGAGAATTCAATCTGCTGGTCTATTTGATCTGTTGCCACCACGGGAAGATTCGCGGAGCCTGGCAGGCAACGCCGCACGATCAGCGGTTTGCATATAAAAATCCCAAACTCGTCGGTAACGGCTCGCCCATTCGCGGCGTTCGCGATGGCGATCCGCTACCGTCTGTCGAGTTAACGCTGCCCGATGGGCAATTTGCGTCCTTTCCTACAGTCAGACTGCATCTTGACCCCGCCGCTGTTGGTTTGTCGTCGCGATACGGACCGAGTTGGACCGACCGAGTTCATTCGCTGCTGGATGAGTTTGGTCCGACGACGCTTGCATATTTGGAAGCATTATTGCGAATTGCCGACGCCCACGGTTCAGCATTGGAAACTGAAGACGAACGAATCCAGCAAGAGGCCGTCTCATGAACGTCATCGAACTGCAAGGCTGTTCACCGACTCCGTTGGCTCACTATTTGAAAGCCGTCGGCGTTCTCCGACTGGTCACCGAGCAAGTGGATTCCAGCGCGCGCGGTTTCTGGCGAAATGAGCGTTTTCACTTGGTGACCTCGCTAAGGAAACAAGAACTAGAAAGCTTTTTCCTCGGCAGCTACTCGCCAACCCCGTTCATGTCGCCATGGAACAAAGGAGCTGGATTCTTCAAAGCGGACGCCGGTATCGCAGCCATCGAAGCCTCGACGGCACCGCGTTTCGAGCGGTTTCGTCAAGGAATTACCGAATCACGAGCATTACTCAAAGACATCACTCAGGCCGATGCGATCGTGCGGGCGATCAAGGCTGCCACAAAGACAGATAGCTCATTTCAAACCGATGAGCAGCGTAAGCTTCTACGTTCGTCAAATGTGTTTGCTAGTCTGAGAAAAACATACCAAGACGTAATTGATGCATCGGATTCGCACGACGACGCGAAGACGCACGCCCAAACTCAATGTGACTGGCTGGAGGGACTCTCGGCCCCGGGAGCCCAAAAACCGACCAAGAAGGCCGCCCAGCGGCTGAAAGCAGCCGACACCTACAAACGACTCCTCGTTGCTGCCGAAAATCAGTTTAAGACATTGAAGGCGAAATTGATTCCTGAGTGCCGTCGTCGCTGGCGGGGACGCCACGCTCGCTGGATGAATGCTGCCGTGGTACTTGATTTTAAGGGGGAACCTAGCTGGCCTTCCTTGTTAGGCACGGGAGGAAACGACGGGAATTTTGACTTTACCAACAATGCGATGCAACTTGTGGTCGCCTTGTTCGATATCGAGCATCCAGAATCGCCCGCAACCGCCGAATCGAAAGTACAGTTGCGGGTGTCGCTTTGGGCCGATTCAGCACCACAGCTCGAACCAGGTGCCGTTGGACAGTTCAGTCCAGGCACGGCCGGCGGCCCAAACGCAGGATGCGGATTCGGTGGGCGGGCGCTCGTCAATCCTTGGGACTTCCTGCTGATGCTTGAAGGAGCGATTGCTTTTTCCGCAGGTGTTGCACGGCGGACGACGACCGAACATTTACCAAAGGCGGCCGCACCTTTTGCTGTCTATGAATCGGCTGCCGGATTTGCCAGCGGGGTCGAGGGCGAGAAGTCACGAGGCGAACAATGGATGCCGCTATGGAAGCAACCTCTTACCTTCCGCGAACTGACATCAATGCTTGGCGAAGCTCGCTGCCAATTGGGCGGGAAGCCAGCGAAGCGGCCTGTTGAAATGGCAAGAGCCATCGCGCGACTTGGTATCGCCAGGGGTATCAGCGAGTTTGAACGTTACGGGTTCATTGAGCGTAACGGGCAATCAAACCTCGCAACACCATTGGGACGATGGACGGTTCCCAATTCGCCGCCGCCGCACCAGGAACTGCTTGATCAGATCGAAGACTGGGTCGATCGACTGCGGACCAAGGCGGGAAGCAAAGGCGCACCAGCGTCGATCGGGCGCGCGGCACGTCGCTGCGAAAACGCCATGATGGATTGCTGCCGTC
Source organism: Minisyncoccota bacterium (assembly GCA_040880645.1). Classification (GTDB taxonomy): domain Bacteria; phylum Patescibacteriota; class Minisyncoccia; order Phycocordibacterales; family CSBR16-193; genus JBBDHZ01. Next base: position 5,634 of record JBBDHZ010000259.1, on the reverse strand, counting down.
CGGGCGCGGATTCCGCGGATTGGCGTGAGCTGTTAATTCGACTGGGCGATGCTGAATCGCAAATAATTCGCTCACCCGCATTTACCGGATCGGCGGGGCTTCAACCATTGGGTGCGTTCAGTCGATTGAGCGCACAGTGGCTCGTTGCCGCGCGTGAGCAGAGTGCTGAATTGCGGTTGGCGCTCGCACTGGCGGGTGCTCATGGCACAAAGCATGAGCCTGGTAAAAAACAACCTGAAACCAATCCGGCTGATCCTGTACGTCGACACTTCTTACCGTTGGAGACCAGGCGCAAGAATGTGGATCACCGGCACAAAAAGGAGGTGCCGACGGAATTCTCCGTTAGCGGGGAACGGCTTGCGAGAGATTCAAATGTCGTCTGTACGACCGGTGATTTACAACGCGACGCAATCCGAATCTTACGACGACGGTTGATAATCGCGACACAGAACGGCAACCAATTCTTCCCGCTAACCAGCGTTCCGAGCACCGAGGCTTCACTGACGGATATTTTGGCACTGCTAGCCGGACAAGTGAACGAAGCGAAAGTGTTGGCACTCGCACGACCGTTAATGGCACTCGATTGGCGTCAGGTTGACGAACAACGCATGTCGATTCGTCAAGCGTTGGGAACTCCCACGTTGCAGGAAGACAGTCGCGCGGCGGATAGCCTCGGCATTTATGGCTTGTTCCGGCTTGGTCACCACTGGCGGTCGATCGAGACGCCGGTGAATCCTAGCAACTGGAGTTACGTCGAACATGCCGTGCGTCTTGCCCCGCCTATTCTGACACATCTGACCCAAGGGAACTTGGCGACAGCCACCAAACTAGCCGTCCACCGCTTGAAGGTTTCCGGGCTGATGCCACATGTTCGCATCGCTGTCGGGGACCGGCAGTTCGCTGCGAGGTTGGCGATGTCGCTAGTGTTCCCGATCAGCCAAGCAAATGTTCGTAGTTTATCACACCGCCTCGTCCGTCCGGAAATCAAATCTGAACCGGAAGAAATGGAGACCTAGAAACGCAGACCGATTTGGACGCGGCCCGATTTGTTCGAGTCGTGAGATCGCACCGAGCGATGGCTTCCAACCATACCTAATGATTACACCCTCCCCCCGGGAGGGTCGAGCGTCAGCGAGGGGAGGGCGCATCCATGACAAACGCAGAACACAACGCGCGTCATCTTCGACAACATCAAACCCGTTCAGAAGGACTTCTTTGGTCCGTTTTGCGAGCAGGCCAATTGTGCGGACTGAAGTTTCGCAGACAACACACAATTTCGCCGTGGATTGTAGACTTCGCCTGTATCGCCAAGCGACTGATCGTTGAAATCGATGGAGGATATCACGACGCAACGCAAGAAGAAGACCTGCGGAGGCAACGAGATTTGGAGACGCGGGGTTGGACGGTATTACGATTCACCGACGAAGACGTAGAGCGAGATGCCGAGGCAGTCGCGCGTTCGATCATAGCCCGTGTCGGACTCGAATATCAATTTAAACCTCGGCAAACGACCGGTTCCGGAAAGAAAAGTATTAAAGCGAAAAAGTCGAAGAAGAGCCCTCCCCTCGCTGACGCTCGACCCTCCCGGAGGGAGGGTTAAGTCGCGGTGGTATCGTCGTCATGAATCAGTGTTTAAACCCCAGGAGATTACTTATGACCGTTGATTTATCCAAGCTTCAAGACGAAAAGCGATTGTTGCTCACGGTCCCGCTACGACCTGTTCAAGGCAACCGCTTCCAACCCACCGGTTTTCCGGACCTCGGTGCCGCCACGTTTAACGCGCCGATGCTCAATGGCGATTCGGCGGCTTGCTTGCTGGTAGAAAGCCCGCAAAGCATGGCGAATCGGATGGAGCTAACGATTTGGGATCCCGGCAAAAACGAGCTAAAGGACTTTGCCAAAGGCATGAGTTACGTTCGCGTTGTGACAGAGAAGGGAGGCCATTTGACCAGCTCGATCGAAGAAGCTCACCGCTTGAACAGCGTATATATCGAAAATGCAAATGATCAGGAGTTTCGCAATCAGCTTGAGAAAGAAATGGAGTACAGCGCGAAGAATCCGATCAACCGCAAGAAGTTTGTCAACACGGTATCCAAGTACGACGTGAACAGCTTGTTGCACGGAGTCTTTCTCGAGAGCATCGGTGGCCGCTTGCGCGTCACCCGCGCGTTGTCGGCATTTATCGAAGCCGAAGAAGTCGAGGTCGTGGCGTCGGGCGGCGTGAAAAACGACCATGTTCAACCCGGCACGGAAAAGGGGAGCGAACGAACCGCGGCCGAAGGATTCGGCAATGTTCCCTATCCTCGAGAAGAATATGCCGCGAAGAAAATCAACGCCTACTTCAGCTTGGACATTTCGCAAATTCGCGGATACGGCCTGGAAGTAGACGCTGAGCAGTTGCTGATTCTGTTGGGACTTTACAAAATTCGCGCCTTGCTGGACAACGACCTCCGACTGCGAACGGCTTGCGACTTCACGGTTGCTTCCGATTCGATAACGGCTGACCGCCCGCAATCGTTCGAACTTCCTGGGCGTTCCGAATTAGAAAACGATCTGAAAGTCGCGATTCCCAAGTGCAAATCGATGTTTGCCGGAAACGACGGCGTCACCGAAGTCACCTATAAATTCAAGTAATGAAAGTAAGTTAATGATTACGATTGCGATTGACTTCCCCGCGGGGCGCTACCATGCGACGCCTTGGGGAAGTCACGTGAACGAAGGGCTGGTCGAATGGCCGCCCAATCCCTGGCGGTTGATGCGCGCATTGATCGCTACAGGATTCGCCAAACTGCACTGGGACGAAGTACCTGAAGACGCAAAAACGCTGATGTCGCAACTGGCAAGTGTCTTGCCGGAGTACCACCTTCCCAAAGGTCAGCTCGCTCACACGCGGCATTACATGCCGTCCGGTGGTTTCCACAATAAACAAAAGAACCTGGAAACAACCGACAAGGTACTCGATACGTTTGTTCGCCTTCGTCCTGACCAGCCTTTATTTGTCCGTTGGCCGACCGAATTGGGCGTAGCGGAGATCGTCACCCTTTCGCGCCTGCTGCGGAATGTTTCGTATCTTGGCCGAGCGGAAAGCTGGATCGATATGAGGATCGTTGACACGTCGATACCCGAGAACAATTGGACACGTCCATCAAATGGCGAAGGGCCGCCGGTCGATGGCGACCAGATCACTCTGCTAACGACAATGACCCCAGAAGCGTACGGTTCGTGGCGTGGATCCGCGCTCGCGACGGCGTTGGAGATCGAACAAAAGAAACCCGGCAGAAAACTGAGTAATGCCGCCGTTGAAGCCAAGTTCCCTGCTGACCTTGCCGGTTGTTTAACGATGGACACGAGCGTTCAGCAGAAATACGGTTGGAGCCAGCCGCCAGGTTCAAACCGCGTACTCTACGATCGGATAAATACTCTGGAACCTCTCCCGCAGCGACGTTCAAGTCATCGACGAACCCCCACCGTGGATTGCGCTTTGCTGGCGCTTTCATCTGATTCGGTGCGAGGAGACCGTTTGCCGCGCATGTCGCGGGCAGTTCGCCAGTCCGAGTTCATACATCAGGCACTCGTCAGCATTGTCAACAAGAAGTTGAACGTTCGCAATTGTTCCGTTCTGACGGGGCGCAATGAGGCGGGAGAGAAACTGTCGTCCCCGCATACTCATGCTCACTATTTTCCACTTGATCTGGACCACGATCGCCGCATCGACCACGTCCTCGTTTACGCTTCTGCCGGCTTGGACGAAATTGCTCAGCGTGCGATCACCTACGTGCGTCGCACATGGACCAAAGGCGACGATACAACTATCTTCGTCACTTGCGCAGGTTTCGGCGGCCTTGATCTGTTTCGGCGACAGATTCGTCATCGCGATGGCTGCCCAGCAACCATCATCCCGCCGCAACCGGCCACGAGTTGGGAAAGCATAACTCCGTACGTCCCCGCGCGCCATCTGAAACTCAAGAACAACCGATACACAGTCACTGACGATGTCGTTCGTGAACTTGAACTTAGAGGCATGCCCGAGCCAAACGCTATCGAGCTATTCGAGAAGTACGAATTGATCCAAAACAAGTTCCATAACTACGTTCGCAGGCGAATCGAGCGCAAACCCCAGCCACCACGACCCGACGTTTACGGTATTCGAATCCGCTTTAATAAACCCCACCCTGGCCCGATTGCACTCGGATACGGATCGCACTTCGGCCTCGGCATGTTTGGCGCAGTAGCGGAACTCGGCGACATAGGGCACCGATGACAACCAACGCGATATCGGCATGGCGAACCTCCATCGCTAAGGCTGCCGAAGCGGATGAGATGAAGTTGTTGCGAGAGCACTTGCGTTGGCTCGACTTGCCCGACCAGCCGGAATTGTTGCTCCAGGGGACCTTAGCGATGGTCCCTGTGACGATCGCCTACCGCAGTATAGATGGACGCGATGCGCAGGGCTTACTCGACATGCAGACCTACGATCCCGCTCGGGCAACCAAAGCTAGCTATGCCCTCACTTTCGATCTGTTCGGGCAGGCGTTTGGAAGGATCTTGGTGGACCAGTCGCTTCACGAGTGCGATCTCGCCGATATGCTCGACGCTGTTTGGCTGGACCTGGAGATTTGCGGATATCGCAGCTTCTACATCACACGCACGGACGGACAAGCCCTCGCAACCGTGGAGGCCGCCGCGCTGGAGGAGTTGGTCAGGGACGATTTATACTTTGACTATTCCGAAGACGAATTGGCGGTCTGGTTCGACGACTCACGCTCGCGCGATTACCTGTATGTGGACGTCCGTGAAATTGATGACCAACTGCCCGAGTGACCGCATGGCGAGTTGGCCGGGCGGCTTGGACCCGCTCAACGTCGACCTGCCGCTGGCGTCGCGGCCCCCTTCAAAAATCTCTGAGCCCGCACGGCACGACCCAATGATCAACACCAACCGACCGACTAGCAAACGGGTTGACCGCGAATTGACGCCGGACGAGCGGCGAAGGGTTAAGGTAGCTCGCGCCGAAACTGTACGGATGTGCCCCGAGCAATTCTACTGCGTCGTGTGGAACGTTACAGCCGGAGACCCGGCAGCGATTCCCGCATGCAGGAGGATCGTTTGATCTCGCTGATCGCCGTCAACCTCGATGATGAGTTGGGCCTCCGTGCTCGGAGCGATGTCAATCGCTTGACGCAATATACAAAACCCCGGGCCGACTTGGGCAAGCGGCAACTCATGTCCGTCGACGACCAACCAGCCGCGAATTCTCGACGAGTAGCCCATTGTTCTGTCCATGTGGGTTCATGCTACCATCCCGATAAGTGTACCAGCGTTTTCAGTTCCATCTTTCTGTCACCCATTTTTCTGTCCATCCTCCGCAGCTACCACGGAACTGATGTTCTGCATGCCTGCCACTCCCGATCTGACGACGCTTCGGACGTAACGAAGATCCACTCGCTTGCGCATCGAGCTAATATAGCTGGCAGTACCGGCTCAGCGCACAAGGCGAATGGACGGGCCACTGCGGATGGCAGGTTGTAAACCTTCCCCACGGCTGTCAACCACCGTATCAGCCCAACTGCTAAACTGATCGTGTCGCTCGCCGACTAAAAAAATTGCTGTTTCTCAATTCGGTTGAACTACAGT
>JBBDHZ010000258.1:0-11366 GCA_040880645.1 Minisyncoccota bacterium | reverse complement strand
TGCGGAGGGTGTGGGACTCGAACCCACAAGGGGTTTTAACCCCACGGATTAGCAATCCGCTGCCTTACCAATTCGGCGCAACCCTCCAATGCATCATATTTTCATCGTACGTTTCTTCTTTTTGTTCTTCGGATTATTTGTCCCGCATACAGAGAAATACGTAACCACATCTTTACGCTTTTCAAGTCGCACATCTCGGCAAGACGCGGTAATTCTTGCATAAATACCCTCATTTCGCAATAACTGTTGGACGGACGTTATAAGTGACGGAGAATGACTTGTGAATGACATCTTCGGATATTCGTAGCGCTTCCCTGCGCTTATATATGAGTGGCGAAACAAGCTACCGTCAGTATCAATAAGACCGCGCAAGCACGCCCGGGCATAGCTTTTCCTCCGTTTTATCCAGTGAGGAATATCAATTCCCTGAGCTATCTTATTTCCCCAAGGAAGCCCTTGCTTATGGAGAAACGACGAAATAGCGGAACGATACATAACAACATCGAGTGATCGACTGTTTGTACGATAAAGAATTCCTGGGTCATATTCAAATAACTTTTGCACGAGCCACGTTACATAATCAGCATACTGACGATCAACCTTTGCGTCTAAGCTTACGCGCGCGTGATACTTCGCGATACTGCCATCTCCGATCATTATGCCTATAAATTCTGCGAGGGCTTCGCATCGTTGTGGCACCACCACTGTACGAGGTCGTGTTATTTTTGTATTCGACTCTTTGTGTTTTCCTTCTCTTTCCCACCACTCATACCAGCACCGTTTCCGATATTCCTCATCACACAGTTGGCCATACTTCGCAATCTTCGCACAACCTCCGGCGCGACCCGCTCGCTTTAACCGCTCGGTGACATCTACCTCTGTCGCTGCATGCGCCTGCACCCCAGTTACGTTCTTCAACTTCCTGTAACCATCAGCTGAGATCGAGTATTTAGCCCGAGCCCAATCCGTGAGTGTTCGGGTGCTCACACCGATCTTCAAGGCAAGTTTCTGCCACGTATCACCGGAAGCATTTTTCACATTGCACATAAACGCTTTTTGCTCCTCCGCATTCGTAAACTGAAGCCGTTTTGTATTAAACGATTCTGCCATGCTTCTATACTATCACAAAGAACGAGCATAACCGCCTATTTCAAATGCGACAAAGCCTTGCTTTCTTGTATAATATACGTAAGAAAGAATACTCATCTCTGTCTACACCTCTATATGAAACGCCTATTAGTAGTAGCCGTCCTTATTCTGATCGCCATTGCCGGCGCGTGGTACGGTAGTAGCAACCTCAATACCGGGTCAAACAGCACTGACCCCGACGACAACGGAAATGGTGATCAGGTAACCGAGAAAGACGATCTGATCCGCGTCACCTCTCCTGTTCCGAACGCAGTTGTATCAAGCCCGCTCACTGTTGCAGGCGAAGCGCGCGGAAACTGGTACTTTGAAGCGGACTTTCCGGTTCGGATCTTGGATGCCAACGGCAACGAGCTCGGTGTTGTGCCGGCTCAAGCCCAAGGCGACTGGATGACCGCGGAGTACGTTCCGTTCAGCGCCGAGCTTACCTTCTCCACGCCGTCCACGGATACCGGTACGGTTGTCTTTGAACGATCGAACCCGTCCGGCCTGCCAGAGAACGCCAACGAACTGCGCGTTCCGATTCGATTCAACGCTAACGCAACCCCTCAACGTAGCGTCTCGCTCTACTACTACAACCCCGAACGTGACCAAGACGCAAGCGGCAACATCCTTTGCTCCGATGCCGGTCTGGTTGAGGTCACCAGACAGATCCCCGTTACCCAAACCCCGATTCAGGATACGATCCGTCTTCTGCTTGAAGGAAACCTGACCGCACAAGAAGAAGCGCAAGGTATCGAAACTGAATACCCGCTTACCGGCTTCGCGCTCACCGGCGCTAATCTCGCAAACGGAACACTCACATTGAGTTTTAACGATTCAAATAACAGGACCAGCGGTGGCTCGTGCCGGGTTGGTATACTCTGGGCACAGATCAGAGAAACCGCCCTGCAGTTCGATGTTGTAGACGAAGTTGAATTCACCCCGGAAACCCTTTTCCAGCCGTAACCCTAACCACACGAGCAGAAATCTCGCTTAGCGCAGAAATGCCAAGCGAGATTTTTCTTTTTACCAAGTCGTCGCTATACTACCGAGCGATGACACCGACGAAATTTAAAAATGTCGTTTGGAACCACTACCATACACACGGTCGGGATATGCCGTGGAGAATTACCGAGCACCGTTCAGCAAAAACGGTCACGCCGTACTGTATTCTGGTATCAGAGTTAATGCTTCAGCAAACTCAGGTGCCGCGAGTTATTCCGAAATATAAAGAGTTCATCAGCCGCTTCCCCACCTTCAAAGCGCTCGCGAATGCACCGACCAAAGATGTGCTCACCCACTGGAAAGGGCTCGGCTACAACCGCCGGGCGATCAATCTCAAACACGCTGCCGAGACTGTCACGACCGAGCACGGCGGACGACTGCCCCGAGATGAAAAAATGCTCACTACGCTTCCGGGTATCGGAGTGTACACCGCACGCGCTGTGCAAGCGTTCGCCTTTAACCTGCCGAGCGTGATTATCGAAACCAACATCCGCACGGTCTACACCCACCATTTTTTCCCTTCCGAAGCAGAAGACATCGACGACAACGAAGTGCTCCCCCTCATTGAAAAAACTCTCGAAGCAAAAAACCCACGCGAATGGTACTACGCCCTGATGGACTACGGCGCACACCTCAAGCAAAGCGGCGTGAAGCTCAACACGAAAAGCAAGCACTACACCAAACAATCCCCGTTCAAGGGATCCAATCGTGAAGCACGCTCAAAAATACTCAGCTACATTATGCAAAACAATGCAGTCAGCGTGTCGGCTGTCGCCCGGGCAACCAAGTATCCCAGAGAGGTTGTCGAGAAAAACTGCCACGCTATGGCAAACGAAGGATTGTTGGAGAAAGATGGACGTACATACTCAGTACATACAGACCAAAAATAGTAGAAAAAGGAAAGAAAAAGCCCCGCCACGTTTGACGTGGGCGGGGCACTAATCCAAGAGGGACACTCCCTCAAGGAATCAAGGTTCAGGCGCCGTTAGACTCCGGCGACTGGTTGCAGGCGGCACGCCGAACGCAATACGGCCAGCCAAGCCACTCGACAGGTGTAATAGCCGCCGGTGACTGCGATCTGTACGGTGGCCATCGCGACGAACATTGCGACCGCCGCTATCAAGCCGATCGAGAGGCCGTATACGATGCCTACGAAAGCCCCGAGGATCGGCGCGTACGCTATAGTGAAAGCCGGCCACACGAACACCCTACTAACCAAGCCGAGGATCAGGCAGATAATCAAACCAGTAAACAGGCTGATGACAAGCCAGTTAAACAGCCCGTCGTACCAGCCGGGGATCAGCCCAATGACTGCGTTGATCAGTCCAAAAACCAATCCATCTTCCAACCTTCTAGTAAGCATTTTTTGGTCTTTGTCGACGCTTTTGTCGATACTAGGGAACCGCTTAGACAACCAGACCACAAGCATAACCCAGCTCGCGAGCATAACGACTGCGGCCACGTCCCACCAGTGACTGATTGCCACCGGCAACTGAGTAGCGATGCGTTCCCGGTCTCCGCTGGCGGTTTCCCAGACAATCTCCTCAATCACCGGCACCGATCCGTAGAGAGCATACCAGATGCTCCAGAACAGGAACGTTGCCAGACCGGCAAGAAAGCCAACACTGGCGACCACTTTCAGATTCTGACCGAACATCGTTCGTTCGCTCATTTCGCTCATCACGATTCTCCCTCTTCTACTTGAATCTGAACCGCTCGGGCAGGCAACGCGCCTTGCACGAACAATCATCTTAAAAAGAACACAATAACAATACTACTCTAAGTAACGCCTGTCAACTACTTCGAGATCAGGCCGGGTTCTTATTTGCGCTGGTAGTACGGTATAATCACACCCAATGAACCCCACCGACCCGCTCACCGAACACTTCCGGCTCAAGACCGACCAGGTCAAGGCGCTCAAGAAGCTCGGCATCGAGGTTGTCCGCGATCTGTTGTTCCACTTCCCCAGCCGCTACGGCGACGTGGCGCGGGTGACCACCATCGACTCGCTCAAAGACAAAGAACACGCCCAGATCTTCGGCCGGGTGAAAAAGCTCGAGACCAAAAAAAGCTTTCGGAGCAAAGTGCCGATGGCCGAGGCAACGATCGAAGACGACACCGGCACCGTAAAAGCGGTTTGGTTCCACCAGCCCTACATCGCCAAGATGATAAAGGAAGGTGCCACCGTGCGCGTGGAGGGCGAGGTGTCCGAACCAAAGAATAAAGAGAACGGCAAGCCCGGTTTCACCAATCCCGAGATCGAAGCGGTCAGCCGTATCCCGACCGGAGTGGGCGACTCACTCTTCGCCGGAGACATCGAGCTCTACGCCCAGCCCGTCTATCCGGAGAGCAAAGGCGTCACCAGCCGCTGGTTATTTCACGCCATTCAGAAAGTAATGCGCGCGCAGGTGCTTGACGGACTCATCGACCCGATCCCCGAGAAGATCCGCGAGCGCTACCATCTTCCCGATCTTCAAACCTCCCTCATCTGGATCCATACCCCCCAAAAGAAAGAGCACGCCGACAGCGCGCGGAAGCGCTTTGCCTTTGAGGAGATCTTTTTCATTCAGATAAAAAAACAACTCACCCGTAAGCAGTACGAGAAACATCCGACCTTTCGAATAGATAAAACGTATGCTGACTTGAGCACGTTCATCGACTCGTTCCCGTTCACCCCGACCGGTGCCCAAGAACGGTCGATCAAACAGATCCTGGACGACTTTACAAAAGACTACGCGATGTCGCGCCTGCTCGAAGGCGACGTCGGCTCCGGCAAAACATTCGTTGCCGCCGTGACGGCCAAAGCCGTGATCGATACGCGTCCTGACAAAGACAAAGACTTCGGCAACCTGCAAGTTGCGTATATGGCGCCGACCGAGGTGCTGGCGCGCCAGCACTTTGAGTCGTTCAAGGAGTTCTTTGCGGGTTCCGGGATCAAGCTCGGACTGATCACCGGAAGCGGCTGCGAGAAGTTTCCGTCCAAATCCAACCCGAACGACTCAACAAACATCTCGCGCAAAAAACTTTTGCAGTGGGTCGCCAACGGAGAGATCCCGATTTTGATCGGTACCCATTCGCTGGTCTATGACAGCGTCGCTTTTGAGAACCTCGCCTACGTCATTGTCGACGAACAGCATCGCTTCGGCACCCTCCAGCGTGCCAAACTGCGTAAAAAAGAGGACGATGTCTTCCCCCACCTGCTCTCGATGACCGCCACACCGATCCCGCGCACCCTAGCACTGACAATGTACGGCGATCTCGACCTCACCCTGCTCGACGAGATGCCCAAAGAGCGTAAATCGATCAAGACCGCGATCGTCCCGCCGAACAAACGAGCGAACGTCTACGCCAAGATCCACCAGGAACTCAAGGCCGGTCGTCAGCTCTATGTCATCTGCCCGCGCATCGATGAGCCCGACCCGGACAAGGAGCAGACCATTTTAGCCAAGTCCGTGACCGAGGAAGCAAAACGGCTCAAAAAAGAAGTCTTTCCCGACTACGAGATAGAAATTATGCACAGCAAGATGACCCCGAAAGAGAAGAATGACGTTATGGAGCAGTTCGACTCAGGCGAGGTCGACATTCTGGTCTCGACCTCGGTCGTTGAAGTCGGTGTCAATGTTCCCAACGCGACGATGATCATTATTGAAGGGGCCGAGCGATTCGGTCTGGCTCAGCTTCATCAGCTCCGTGGCCGAGTGATGCGCGGAGCACACCAATCATACTGCTTTGTTTTCACCGACTCCGGCTCCCAAAAAACCAAGGACCGGCTCGGGGCGCTGAAGAAAGCCAAAAACGGTTTTGAGCTGGCCGAGTATGACCTCGCCCAGCGCGGTGCCGGTGAGCTGGCCGGCCGAAAACAGTCCGGCATATCCGACCTCGGTATGGAAGCCATCAAAAATATCAAGATGGTCGAGGCGGCGCGTGAAGAAGCAAAAACGCTCGTGGAACAGGATGAAGCACTAAAAAAGTACCCCCTCCTGCGTGAGCGAATCGCCTCGAAGAGTACTGACATTCACTTTGAATAACTCTTTTCACATTTCCGGCTTACACAAAAAACCCGGCTGTACCGGGTTTTTTGTTTTTACGTACTGACACTCCTCCGCTATTCGTCCGTACCGGTGTCAGTTGACGTTGCGTTCTCGTTATCTTCTTCCTCTTCATCATCTCCGTTCTCAGTATCTTCTGTTCCGTTATCGGTTGAGGTTGCCGTATCATTGTCATCATCGCCGTCTGATGGAGCGGTCTCACGAAGGCAGGTTGCCTGAGCAAGGGCGGCCTGTGTCCGCGGCCCGATCTGACCAAAACCGGTCGTTTCCGGAGAACCGCTGTCCACAATACCCTTAGCTTGTTGAAACTTCTTCACGGCTTCCTCGGTTATCGGACCGAAGTACCCGGTTGCCTCAGGGTAGTCAAAGTATCCCTGTTCTTTCAGTGACTCCTGAACCTGCTGAACCGTAGTCCCGGCATCACCCTGCCGAAGGATCCGACCGAGCTCCAAGCACTGCATTACCTGATGGGCGCGGTCGCTTGCCTGTTCCGGAAGGCGGTCGCCGAACGATGGAGGTCCGGCGGTATCGGGACGATTACCCGCTCCGCGCTCCTGCTCGCTTGAAGTGGCGTTGTCATCCTCACTTAGCGAACCGCGGTTCTGTAGCTGCTGAATCCGCTGCTGGAGCTGCTCTACCTGCTTTTGCAGCCGCTCGATCTGAGCGCTATTTCCCGACTGAGCCTGACTAACAGCCGGCACACCAACCAGTACGGCGACAATAGCTACGCCGGCAACGACTCCTGAGAATTGTTTAAACATATTCATACTTTATACACTACGTTATTGGTAAAGAACACGGCAAAAGGCACCCGCCGTGTGACGGGTGCCCCTTTCCATCTCTTAACTATACTCTGAAAAAACACGTACGCAACCACACAATGTGGACAGCCGTATGAGACGGTACGAAGCAAGCCTTCTTCCACCACACACCCGTTTCAACACTCCGCCGATAATAACAAGCTAAAATCCTGCAGAAGTGCAGGATTTTTTAACACACAAGGTGGTCACGAATATTTTTCCTATGAAAACTGCACTGCTGCAGTTTTCATCCGGTCCCGAAGGGAACCACCGATGTGAGTGAAACGAACAGGTGGTAGGCGAAGAAAAATTTCTCGTTCCGATATCACTGGTCTCGCTTCGCTTCGACATCAGTGATTTCGCTTCGCAAACAGGGCTTCTTGTGTTTTCTTCGAAAACATCCGCGAAGCGAATTTGCGCTTTTTTGTATCTGGAACGCTTCGCTTGCAAAAAACACAAATTCGGCTCCGCCTCGCACAAGCTAAAATCCTGCAGAAGTGCAGGATTTTTTAACGCACAAGGTGGTCACGAATATTTTTCCTGACGGAAAAATTTCTCGACCCCGGCTCGCGGTGTTCGCCTTGTCCGTCTTCGCCGGACAAACTCACACAACGCTCCGCCTCGCACAAGCTAAAATCCTGCAGAAGTGCAGGATTTTTTAACGCTTGTGCGCCCGCCTGGATTCGAACCGGGAACCACGAAGGTATAAGCTTCGCGCTCTACCATTGAGCTACGGGCGCAAGTGAGAAGTAAAATTCAAGCTTGCTTGTATTTTCTTCGAAGGCCGCGCTCGAAAGACTTACTGTCCTACAGGCGCAGGTGATAAAACTATACGCAACAAAAAGCCTTCTGTAAATTATCTCGACGCTCATATCTATAATGTGCTATAACAATACGGACGTTCTTTCCCTGCATCTCCCTCACCTCACTCCCGGAGTACCCCATGCGCACGCCGCCACTTGAACTTACGCTTGATATCAAAGGGGCCCAACCCAGAAAGACATTTCGCGGTTCACTGGTCATATTCGAGACCCTGGGTGAGAAAACCCTCACAATAACTATCACCGGTGAGGTAAAGCAGGGTCAGGTGACGCTTGTCCTCACGGATCCGTGCGTGCCTCCGCGTTTTCTGAAAGCACACATTGCTTGCTGCTGGCAACACAATAACCAGCTTACGCCGCAAACGATCACCTCCGGCACACCGGCCATCGACGCGATCTTTGAGCTGGCACATCCGCTTATTGAGCGCTTCCTTCAAGCGAACAGACCGGAGATGGAAATACGCTTTACGCCGACGGCGCCCGAGGATTGCCTTGTAAAGGCGGTCCGCTCAATGAACGATCAATAATAAACACAGCCCCCCTCCACCAGATGGTGCAGGGGGGTCGCCTTTTTCATCCACTCCCTCTTTCTATCCTGTGTGCCCGCCTTCGTGCGCGCCTCCCCCTTCTTCTTCACGCTCTTTGACCTTGATCCCGTGCGCAACCAAAATCTCTTCGAACTCGGCCCGCTCAATCGTCTCTACCTCGATCAACCGGTTGGTGATAACCTCAAGGACGTTCTTGTACTCAGTCAGAATCTGTTTGGCTTTCGTGTACGCTTCATCGATAATACGCGACACCTCGGCATCGATCTTGGCGGACACCTCCTCCGAGTACTCACCGCCGTCTTCAGAGCCGTACCGCTGCTTCCCGTCATCGCCGTCGTAGGCAACCGGACCGAGCGTTTCCGACATTCCGTACTTGGTCACCATTGCCCGCGCCATCGCCGAGAGAACCTGGAGATCGTTCGATGCGCCGGTGGTGATGTCACCGAACGTCAGCTGCTCCGCCACGTACCCGCCGAGCGACATCGCGATATCATCCAGAAACTGATTCTTCGAGTGAAGCCGTCGGTCCTCAAACGGTAACTTGAGTGTGTAGCCGGCCGCGCGTCCGCGCGAGATGATCGAGATCTTGTGGACCGGATCGGTGTGCGGCAGAACGCTCGCCACCAGTGCGTGTCCCGCTTCGTGGTACGCCGTGATCTTTTTCTCACGCATCGAAAGCACGTGACTTCGCCGTTCCGGGCCGAGCATTACCTTCTCGATCGAACGGATCAGATCGTACTGGGAAATATGATTCCGGTTCTCCCGCGCAGCAAGGATCGCCGCTTCGTTCATCAAGCTGTAGAGGTCTGCCCCCGAAAAACCCGGAGTACGCTGGGCGATCACCTCAAGCTCCACATCCTCGGCAAGCGGTTTCTTGTCAGCGTGCACCTCAAGGATCGCTTTTCGATCGTTCTTATCCGGCAGATCGATCGTCACACGTCGGTCAAACCGTCCGGGACGAAGCAGGGCCGGGTCAAGAACATCCGGTCGGTTCGTTGCTGCCATAACGATAACCTTTTCATTCGGTTCAAAGCCGTCCATCTCGACAAGGATCTGGTTCAAGGTCTGCTCGCGCTCATCATTGCCGCCGCCCATACCGGACCCGCGCACACGACCGATCGCATCGATCTCGTCCACAAAGATGATCGCCGGGGCCGTCTGCTTGGCCATCTTAAAGAGATCACGTACCCGACTTGCACCCACGCCAACAAACATCTCAACGAACTCAGATCCGGAGATCGAGAAAAATGCCACCCCGGCTTCGCCCGCCACGGCGCGCGCAAGCAAGGTTTTTCCTGTTCCGGGCGCGCCCATCAGCATTACGCCTTTTGGAATTTTCGCGCCGATCTTGAGAAACTTTTTAGGATTCTTAAGAAAATCAACGATCTCGGTCAGCTCCTCCTTAGCCTCTTTTGCACCGGCAACGTCCTTAAATCTGATCCGTTGCGCTTTGTCATCCGGCGAGGTCATTCGCGCTTTGGACTGGCCGAATGTAAAGGCCTGCATTCCCGCCCCTTTCACCTGCCGTGAAATAAACCACAGGAATATGATGATAAAAATAAGCGGGATCAGAAACGGCGCCAGGTTCAACAACCAGAACCCGAGCCCTCCTTCTTTTTGTATCTCAATATCCACCGCGGCTATCTGCTCGGCGCCGACCTCATAGTTACGAAAGGTCTCGGAAAGAGCAGCGTCGGCCTCTTTCTGCGAAATCTTGTTCTCGCCGTCGGTGTATTCGATCATCAGATCGTTGCCGTCCACGACGATACCGGACACGCTGCCAACCTTTACGTCAGCCATAAGCTGGGAAATAGTGATCTCTTCGGGACCTTCCTGCTGGTCAACCACAAACGAGTACACCGCGATCAGCAATACAAACACCAGAAGCGTGGTCAGTAAATTCATCCAGAACGGCCGTTTCGGACCGCCGGTCGCTTTGACCGATAATTTGATATCTTTCTTGTTGTCCCCCTCTTTTTTGTTATTCCCAAATAGTGCCATAGGAAATTATTATACATACAAAGTTACTATTTCCCTAACCCGGCAAGAAAAAATCTCCGCCGGAAAATAGCGGAGATCTGGTGCTGTTCCTCGTGTTTGCCCGACGGTCAGGCCTGTTTTCACGAGCGGCCGCATCGATTGCACCGGCAACGGTACCCGTATGTTCCCCCAAAGTATGTCTGCACTCGCGTACGGACCCAGTCGATGCTCCGTGATCCGCATTCCGGACAGCGGCGTGAGTCAGGAAGAAGCCATGCAACCCACTGCGGGCGGTACAAGACAACAGCGATACCGCCTCCCAGCCCCAGTAGAATTCCGACCGCGATCAGTGTATCCAGCGTGCCAGCCATCAAACACCTCCTAAGTGTGTAGCAAATGATCCAATCCTACTCTGACCATACCACACAGCGACCGATTATCAACCTCCCCGTTCTCTGCTATAGTACCCCCAATGGCCCTGATCCAGAACAAGAAATTTAACCTCAATTTTGAGGCGCAAGAAACCTTCGAGGCAGGCATAGAACTGCTTGGTTTTGAGGTGAAAGCAGTGCGCTCCAAGCTCGGCTCGCTCGACGGATCGTACGTTATTATTCGCGGCGGCGAAGCGTTTTTGGTGAATGCCTACATTCCCCCGTACCAACCGGCCAACGCGCCGGAAGACTACGACCCATACCGCGCACGGCGCCTTCTCTTGCACAAAAAAGAGCTCATCGAGCTGGTCGGAGCAGAACAACAAAAGCGATTGACAATCGTCCCAAAAGCGATGTATAATAGCAGAGGCAAGATCAAGGTTGAGATCGCGATCGCCCAGGGAAAGAAAAAGTTCGACAAACGCGAGGATATCAAAAAACGGGATACACAGCGTGATGTAGAACGCGAGCTCAGTGATCTGTAGTTGTTTGAAAATTAAATATCGAAATCGAAATTTTCATACGGGGATGCCAGGCATCGACAGGGTGTGGCTTCCGGTATGTGCAAAGCAGAGGGTGTATGTCGCCTCTTAAATCACGCATA
>JBBDHZ010000257.1:0-11515 GCA_040880645.1 Minisyncoccota bacterium | reverse complement strand
GCGCCCTTGGAGAAAATTCCGTCCAGTTATACCTCGAACACGAGCTACCGGACCTAATTGATCAAATCCGCCGAACAGCAAAGCCCCTGCCAAGCTGAAACGGGGCACAGTGCTTCCCGCGCACGTACGCCCCATGACAGCACCAATCACGAACGCGCCATTGGGATGCTAGATCACTACTCGCTCACGTCAATCGGCTCGTTGCCATTACAGACGACGCTGTCCCAGTTGATACTGTCCGTTTTTTCCTTTTGCAGTCAGTCGGAGGTACACTCCGCTACCCGAAACTCCTTTATGAGATAGTCAGCAGTGTTCTGGTCACGGATTTTGCAAACGACGTTTTGGTTGGCGAATGCTCCGGGAAACCACTTCGCCTGGGATTCCGGTACTGTTTGCATCCAGTTGACCTTCACCAGCCACTCGTCTTGGCTCGGGTCTTTCGCGTGCTGCCAGGGACTATCCTCCGGCAGTTTGTCGAGAATCTTCACACCGCCGACCGCGTATTCACCAACAGGGACTGCCTCTTCCTCGACGATGCCGTAGCCGACGTAGCCGTTTCCCTTGATGTAGGCGAAGATCTTGTCGCCGGGGTTTAGCTTCTTGATCGCGTTGATCCAGCGAGGGCCGCCGCCGGCACTGATGAATTGGTACTGCTGGTTCAGATCCCAGTGCCGATAGTTGTCGTCGGTGATGCCGGTGTTCACAAACAGATAGCCGGTCCACTTCTGCTTTCGCCCCTGCGAGCTTCGTTCTTGCACCTCTTCGGGGTCGGTCAACCACGAACGGGCGAGCAGCCGGCTCCCGTCGAAGTCAAACACGTTGAAGAAGACGGCATTGATGTTGACTTGATGCACGTCGCTGAGGTGGCGGACGATGCGTTCCGAGACATCGTCAAGAGTTTCCGCCACGATGATCATTTGGTAGGCAGGATCGATTTCTTCTGGTAGCGGCACATTGAAAAATTTGGAGAATTCGCTGCTGAGCGAGCGGCCGCAGTAGTTTTCGTAAATCGCCAGGACGGATTCCATGCTCCGGTCATGGATCCAGCAGCCGTAGTCGAGGCACTGGGTGACCACTTCGCGCGGAGTCTTGCTGCGTTTCAGCTCGATGACGCTCAACTGGCCCTGCTCGTTGATTGCCAGCAGGTCGATAAACCCGCCGTAGTCAGTGTGGACTTGCCGGCCGATGACCAGCGCGTCGAGCCCGATCAGAGAGAGATCGTGCTCGATCCAGTCTTCCAGTTGGCTCTCTAAATCAACTTTGGACGCCGGCAACTCATGCAGTTGCTTGCCGTTGACTCGCCAGACCTTCATCGTCGAAGGCATTTGAATTTGCTCCTATACCTCGTACGGCTCACTGAGCCACCATCGTGTACTCGGAAATCGCTTCGCTGGGTGCCCCTCGTCCGCTACGCTCACCGACAGGTGCTCTCTCGGCCCGCGAGTACGCCTCGTCATGGTCATCGACGTAGCAGAACAGCAAGCTCGCATCGGTCTTGTGAAAGATCATGCGGATGTCACGGTTCACACGCACCGACCGGAAATTCGTGTCCTTGCAACGTTCGAGTTTGTGAAAGCTCAACCGAGGGTTCGTCGGATTGACCTGCCAGTCGAACGCTGTCGTCTTGGACGCCTTTTGTTCGTCGCTGGTTCGCCGTCCCAGGCTGTGCGTGAATGTGTCGGCAATTCGAAAGTGCATCTTCAGCTACCGGTGTTTGGTGGTGCTAGGTATTTCGCGACGGCGGCAACCTCTTGAGCGATGATTTTTTGCGACGGTTTGTCCCTCGGCCATTCCGTCACGTTGACATGGTTCGGATTTCCATCGACCGGGGCCGCAACGGTCTTCAGATTCTGACTGAGGTAATCGGGCAAAAGCTCCTTGAGTTGTCCCAGCAACTTGGCCGGCTCGTACGCATCCGCGGGAAGCGCCTGCCAGTGGATGACCGCTTCGACGAGGGGAGCTTTCGGCAGATGCGGGAACTCCTCGTCAAGATTCATCACGAATCGAGAACTCATTCGAGCACCTTCTTCACGATCGCGCATTATTGCGTGCTGAGCAGGCGATGACCAAAAAGTGCGAGCAGCTTATCCGCTAAGTGGGCGGTACACAATCGGCCTGCCACCTCACCAGCGGGGCCGGACAACCTCGTTTGGTCCATGGTTCCGGGAACTGCGCGCACGGCGGCAGTCCGCTCGCGGGCGCTGTACGCCAGGGTGAGGGTGCATTCCGCTATGTGCGATACCAGTGGGAGCCGGTCATGGTTCGGCTTTTCGCTTTCAAAGGTCATCATTCTTAGTTCCGTCGAGATTTTTGGCTTCGGCGGTGGCCGTGATTCAGCACTGTGCCTTGCATCCTGTTTGCACCGGCCCGACGCGGGCAGCATCGAGTTACTGCATGCGGGCGAGGACGCCGGCCATCGGGAAATGGATGTGTGCGGCGTCAACACGCTCGCCAGCGGTTGTAAGGACTTCGCGGTATGCCTCGAGCTGACCAGCAAAGGTGGCGGCCTTGAACGCGCAGTCCTCTCGCCGGATGGGGCCAGTTTTGTGGTCGATGAGGATGACCTCGCCGCTTGGCAACTGGAGCAGCAGGTCGGCCGTCCCGTTCCATTGCCCTCCGGCCGCCCGCGGGGCGGTTAGCGGCACTTCCACGTGCCAACGCGCATCCGGAAAGTTCGACTCGACCCACTCAAAAAAACGCTCTCCCGCAGTTACAAGTGTGGTAGGCGGGAGGAGGCCGGAAACGGAAAACGCATTCAGGCATCGCTCGGCGACGCGTTGCTTTTCTTGATCTGTTAGTGCGCGAATCGACGGGAGCGCGGCGAAGTAGCTGTGGACCGCCTCACCGATGTCGCAGTACTGGGATTCTTCACATGCGGAAGGGAAGTAAGAGCCGCCGGAAAGTTCCTCGAGTTCGAAGCGTGCGTCGGTCGATGCGGTCGATGCTTGACTCGGTGCATGGAACCGGCGCCCGTACCCGGGCGGATTGGGATTGGCGGCCGGCGCAAACCAGCGCTGATGCGACTTTGGTTCGACTCGGCAGGACTCCGGTAAGTCGGCACGAAGATGCCGGAGGACATAGGTTGTATCGGTTCCCTCCAAGTCGTATTCCCCTTCCTCCTGTCTACAATCGAGCAGCGAGTCGACAACGTCGAGACAATCCAACCAGGCGCTCTTTCCACGACGATGGGCGAAGACGAGCTTTTGCTTGGCCCGAGTGCAACCGACGTAGAGGAGGCGTAAGCATTCCTTGCGTTCTTGCGCCTCTTGGTGCTGTCCTTCCGGCGAGCTGGTGGCGTCCTTTTCGAGATCGCTTCCCTTGCGCCGTCGGCCGTAGCGGCCATCTGTGACGCCGAACGGCCAGGTCCACGATCGAAGCTCGCGCCCCCCGAGCGGATCCTCGGTTGCTTCTCCTCCGCCGGTGACCACTGGCTTCCACATGTCGGGACTGTAACTGGCGTCCAAGCCGCTGAGCACAACGACCGGCCATTCCAGCCCCTTGGCTCCGTGGTAAGTCGACAACGTGACCGCATCGTGCCCCAGAGGTGGAAAGCGAACGTCCTCACCTTCGGCCGCCAATTGCTCCAGATAAAGGATCAGTCCCGTCAGCGTCGCCGCTTGCCCGGCTTCGATCACGATTTCTTCGTACTCGCGAGCGTGCCGCAGCAACGAGTCGAGGTTCGCGCAACGCAGTCCCGGATCGTCCCAGGCTCCGACGCGTGTGGGCAGATCCAAGGCTTCGATCACCTGATGCACGACAAACGTCGGTGCGGCAATTGAGGACTCGATCATTTCGAGCCGCGAGAAACTTGGATCATCAGACCATGGCAACTGATATCGCAAGGCACCTTCCTCGCTTGCTTCCGATGAATCCGGTTGGCAGCGCAAGGTCTGCAGGCGCTCGATAATCCAGCTGGGCGTCTCATCGCCGGAATTGTCCAGCAGGTGCAGCACGGTGGCTGCCGCCAGGGCGTCGCTTCGATCAGCAACCAACCGAAGTCCCGCTAACGACAGCACGCCCTCGCGGGTCTCCAGCAGGCCCGGGCTCTCACGCAAATACGGGATCCCCAGCTGGTCCAGTGCTTCCGCGACTTGGGCGACGCCTCGATTCGACCGCTCCAATACCGCGATATCGCCCCACCGGATGGCTTCGTGTCCCAATTGGGCAATGCCGCAGGCCAGGGCCAGCGCGTCGTCGCCTTGGTTCTTTGAGTCGTACAGCCAGCGTTCGACGCCTCGTGGACTCGCCGGCTTATGCGGCTGTTGTCGAGCGTCTTCGCCCAGAGCCGGAGCGAAAACGTTTCCGACGAATTTCACCAGTCCGGCTTGGCTGCGGTAGTTTTTCGGCAGCTCTTTGCAAGCCGCCCCGGCTGCGCTTTCCCAAACGTTGCTGACTAGCTGCGGATCGGTACCACGGAAACCGTAAATCGCTTGTTTATGATCTCCAACCCAACGGCTTCGTGGCGAAAGCTGGCGCAGTCGCTGAAAAATCGCCAGCTGTAGCGGGTTCGTGTCCTGGAACTCGTCGACGAGAATCAGGTCGAAATCCTCGCCGAGTTGGCTGCTCAGGGCATCGTTCTCGAGCAACTGCAGAAGCAGGATCTCGAGATCGGTGAAGTCGACGAAACCTCGCTGAGATTTGTAGGCAGTGTAGCGCGTCTCAAGCCCGATCGTTTCCCCGGCAATCAACTTGGCGAAAGTGCGCAGATCGTCGTGGAGCCGGCCGTGCCGGTGAACCGAAGCGGCGTGATTGCGTAGCGGTTCGAGCCTCGCATCCGCGCCCGACTTTTTCCCCGCTTCCAGTTTGCCCGCTTCGAGGTATTTGCCCCAATGCGGAACGTTGGCCGAGCGGATCCGGCGAAGTTTTTGACACGCCTGCCTTGTCTTGGCGGTTGTGTCGGACAAGTCACTCATTTGCTCAACGGCGTCTTTCACCAGCTGGTACAGATCGCCGATCGGTGCGTCGAAATCGGCCGTCTGGCCCCTTGCCAAAAGCTCGCAGACGCGATTGGCACTGTCGCTGAGATGCGAAGCAAAGTCGGCATTGCCAATACGGTTTTCGCGTTTTTTCGAAAAGAGCGTCAGGATTCGACTGTGGAGATCGTCGATGCCCAGACGTTCGGCACAATCCAGAAGCGTTTGCCACGAGTCGCTCGGATTGCCCGCCAACAGTTCGGCGAGCATTCGCTCGCCTACCGACTCAGTGGTCACCTCCAGGCGTGGCGACAGTCCCATTTCGACGGCGTACCGCGAAACCAGTTGGTGGGCAACGCTGTCGACGGTCCCGATCGCCGCCAGTTCCAGACGGTCGGCCTGTCGGTGGGCTTTGGTCTTGCCACCGGCGTCTGCGAGCAGTTCCGCTTGCACGCGGCCCTTCAGTTCCGCGGCTGCTTTCTTGGTGAAGGTCGTCGCCAAGATACGGGCCGGGTCCAGACCGCCTTGCACGGCCTCGGCAACCGTTTGGCACAGATCGGTCGTTTTGCCCGAGCCGGCACCGGCACGGACGATTTCGAGCTTGTTCATCAGTGGATCCTCCGCACGCCGCAAATGTTTGGATAGTCGCAATACCGACAAACCGCTTGCAGTTCGTCCGCTTTCAGATTTGCCTCCAGAGTCAGCTCGGTTCCCGCCGGCCACTCGGCGGCATTTTGCAGCGGTCGTGCAGGAACCGGCGCGTCGGTGGTCAACCAGTCGCTCGCTTGCGTCAATGCATCGGAAAACCGCTGCCAAACGGCCCGCATCGAGTCGCCATCGATCGCATGGTTGCCGGCGCCTGCGAGGGGGCTTCCGGACGGCGTGAACAGCAGGCCTTCGGACAAGACCAGGTAGGCGACCGCCGGGAAGCTTCCGCTCGACTGCGACCGACCGTAGGCGTAGGTTGCGAGCTGAAGCGTCTTTCCCTCTTCGACCAGCGACTGGTACTTTTTACGGCCGCCATACTTGAGGTCGATGATCGCTTCCTGGCCGTCGTCACGTGCCGCAAGGCAGTCGATCCTCCCTTTAAAGTCTTTTCCGGACGCTTGGCCGGATAGTGGGACTTCGAATCCGACGATTCGATAGTCGCCGTCGGCCAATGCCTCCACGAGGCGGCGGGTTGCGAGCTCCAACTCTTGCCGCAGCCGTCGCTGTTCCAGCAACTGGTCGGGCTGCGCCAGCGGGGCGGCATCAAGCGGAAGCCGCGCGTCGAACGCCGCCAGGACTCGGACCACCGCATCGTTGGGGCTAGGCAGTTCTTCGCCGTCGCCGAGTACCTGCTCAAGCACGCTGTGGCAGAAGTTGCCCTTGAGGCGAAAATTATCGGGCAGGCGGGCAGTCGACCCGGCGTAGAGCTTGGCTTGACGCTCGAGCGTCCACTTGAGGGGGCAGGCAAGCCGATCGGCCAGTTCCGTCGCTGAGACCGTGGGAGGCTCCTTGAGAAGATCGGCCGGAATATCCCAAAGGCGGCGTTCCGGTGGCGGCGGCTTGATGGTCGTTGGTTGGCACCGAAAAGTGAACGGCTGCAAAGCGTTGCCTTCGCCGCGGCTGACCAAGTCTTCGATCACGGCGGGCTCGTCCAGGTTTTCCTGGGACAGTCGTTCGCGCATTGCCAGCCAAATCGGGTGCCAGCGTTTCTCCAAGTCTTGCGGCAGGAGGACAGCCAGCAATGCTTCTGTGATACTGCCGAAACCGCTCGCTTCCGCCGAACGCAGGGCGGTAACCGCTTGGCTTCCATCGTCGAGCTCGACGCCGGCGGAACGGAGGTCTCGCATGTGGCGCGTTGACCATCGGCTGCCGGCCGCGTCGCTGGTACCGAGGCCGAGCCAAATCAGCCGCGCATACGGATCGCGAACCTCGGCAAGCGAACGAACGCGAGTGGGGCCGCCGTCGGCCTCGGGAAATGCGGTGGCGGCGGCTCCGGCGCCCGTTACTTCTTCGACAAGTCGCTTCAACTGCGGTTCCGACAGCATGTTTCCTTGGCTCTCGGCCAACTCACGCAGCAGAGATGCTTGGCCGGCAGCGCTGCGAAACGCCTCAAGCAACTCGGCCGCGCAGTCATCCTCCTGCTCGAGAACTGCCACCCAGCCTCCAGCCCACTGAGCCACCAATCCTGCCCGCAATCGAACAAGGCTGGTGGGAATGTCATCTCCCTTGGTCACTCGATCGAAGTGGAGCCAATGATCCAGCCGCTGCTTCAGCACCTCCTCGGGATCGTTGTCGGGCAAGCACAGGTTCTCGAGTACTGTTTCCCACTCGCGGCTTCCCAAGCCTGGTTGCATCTGGAGAGCACCGGCGAGCCGCCGTGCGGCCCGTTTCGGTATGGGGCCGACGGACAACGTGAGGAAGTCCAATAGAGTTTGCGGATCCACCGGTTCCCAGCAAAGGGCCAAGCTGAGCGGCAGGAGCTGGAGGATCGGGTGGGCTCGGGACGTGGCGGACGCTCCCGAAGTTGGCAGCCCGAGCCGATTGAGGCACGCGTCGAGCCGGAGAGCCAATTCATCGTCTTCACAGCAAATTACTGTGTTGGCCAGTTTCTCCCGGCTCTCCGCCAGGGCTGCTGCTACCAATTCCACGGCCGCCGATTGACTGCGACTGTGGACGTAGCGGAACGAGGGGTCCTGTTCGATTGCTGGCGAATCTTGTCCGCAGATGGTACTTTGCGCCACGTACAAAGCCGAGCCCGACGGACCATTGACGCGCGTCTGCGGTGGTTCGGCTAAAGTCAACCTGGAAAGGACATTCCGCCAGGCGAGTGGCCAGCGCTCCAGGGGATCGGCCAGCGTGCAGCGATGGGGCGGTAACACTTGACCCGCATCCAAGGCTCCCAGCACGCGCCGTAGGCGGTCGGCTTCGCCGAGAAAAGTGAAGGTCCGGCCGTCGGCCGCCTGGGCCAATGCTCGTACCACTGGAGGCAGCGTTTCCGAGTCAGACTCGTCCCAGCCGGCCAACATCAACTCGTCCCGTCTCGCCAGCAATTCCGACGCGGTTGCCCAGCGGTCTATCAGTAAGCTCGCACCGATCTTCGAATTGTCGAGCGAATCAAGAGCAGTGGCGTACTCGGCGATCCGGCTGGCGACCGGCGCGTCGGGAATTGGCAATCCCAGTTGCGTCTCCAGCCATTGGAGCAAAGTTTCCGGTCCGCCGCGCAGCTCGTTGAGACGGATGTCGCCAACGCGGGACCTGAGAGATCCTAGGACGCGGCGGATGAAAAGTTGGCACTCTGGGATCATAGGGCAATGCGTTCTGAGGGGAAATGCTTAGCTGGACAGCGACACATTGGGATCAGCCGCAGGGCAATACCGTAATCGATCATTCACAGCAGCTTGGTCAACTGGTGACCAACGTGGCGAAATTGCGGAGCAATCGTTTGATGGAGCATCGGCGCGCCTGCGGCCGAAGCGACGACGTGAGGTGGCGTTTTCGGCTGGAATTGCCCCCGGGCCATGCCACGTTCATGCGCACCAACAAGTGCGAAATTTCACGGCCGCTCGGATGCGACGCTCGCTGCCTTTGGCTGGCGGTAGTGGTCCAGGGTCGCTTCGAGTTCCACTTGGACCCGCTCGACCAGTTCCGGTGGTTCGATAACGGTGGCGTCGCGGCCGATCGAGAGGACCCAGCCGATCAGTTCGGGCGTGATCGCCACTTCGTAGGTGGCGATCGTGCTGCCGTCGGGCTGCTGCTCCAGTTGCTGGCTCGGGTGCCAACGAGTTTCCGAAAGGGGGCGAGCCGCTCGGGGAGCAAATCGAATCATGATCCGATGCGTCTGTTGGCCGGTAAAGATGCCCATGGCCGATACCAGGTGTTGGTCGGCGTCGAAGTTTTCCCGGATGTGGAAGGGGAACTGCGTGATCTCCGCATCGCTGATCCGGTCTACCTTGAAGGTCCGAACCTCGTCGTGCATTTCGCTGTACGCGATCACGTACAGCACATCCCGGTAAAGCCGAATCGCATAGGGCGAGATCGGGTAGCTTGTCGGTTCGGTCGAGCGCCGTGAGTGGTAGGTGATGAAGACGTTCTTCCGTTCCTCGTGACCGAGCAGGATCTGCTCGAGGATCTCCCCGTGCTCGTGATAATCGACGCTGGCCCGCTCGACCAGTTTAAAGGTCTGGGCAAGCCGGTCGCAGTAGCGCACGGAAGTCTCGCTGAGGCCGCTGCGCAGTTTTTGGGTGGCGAGATCGAGTGCTTCCCCCAGGGCCGTACCGGCCAGCGACCGCAAGGCACCGGCCGCCAATAACAGGACAAATGCCTGGTCGTACGGCAGTCCCACACCGGTACTCGAATCGCCAGCCATACGCCACCGTTTGCGCCCATGCGTTTCCACTTCAGCATTCAGTGGAAAACCGACGGCCCGAAGCCGTTCCAGATCGCGGCGAATCGTCTTGGTGGAAACGCCCGTTTCGGCAATCAAATCATCGACCGACATCCCGTTTTGGCGGGAAGTCAGCATGCGGAGCAAACGTAGCTGGCGGTCAAGTGCGGCCGGGGCTTCCACCTGAGGTTGTCCTTCGATGCGCGTTTACGATTTCGTCTAAGCTTCTTCGTCAGAGGATACAGCCTCCGGTTGCATAGTTTGCCGCAATCTTGGACAAGGCATGTCCAACCGGAGCGATTGTCCAGTGGCGAGCGGCCGCCGTCAGCAAGGAAAACCACGGTGGCGTCTGCGAGGCAGCGATTTGCACCCGCAGCTTTTTCCGCCCGTCTGGCTCCGACCGACGAACCAACGATCGTAATTCTTGCCGTTTCTGAGTGCAAACACGATGAAGCAAACTGAAGAGGAGGCTTCGGGGCCAGGAGGCCTCAGGGCCAGTGCCTTGAGTGCACTGCCGCCGAGCCGAGGTGCGAGTACCATAGGGGATCGCAAGAACCGATCAGCTGCCTCCCGCGAAAGAGCGAGCGTTGGCCGGAGGCCAATCGATTCGATCGAACACGGAGGAGACGCGCAGCCAAGAAATTTGCAACGTCATTGGAGAGACACCTGTGAAAGCCGTTCACAACCCGTACGCGAAGATCATCGGCGCGACCGCTCAGTTCATGATCCCAGTCTTCCAACGCGACTACAGTTGGACTGAAGCCGAGTGTGACCAGCTGTGGCAGGACGTCCTGCGGATCGCAGACGAACCAAGTGATCGCGGCCACTTCATGGGTTCGTTGGTTTACATCGCCACCGAAGTCAACACAGCGACGTTCACCCGTTGGATGCTTATCGACGGCCAACAGCGACTTACAACGCTCACGCTGCTCGCCGCCGCGATGCGGGATTACATCCAGGAGAACGGTTGGGAAGGCGCCGATGATGGGCCGACCGCCGAGAAAATAGAAGCGTACTTCCTCAAAAACACGCTGGAGAAAGGCGAGCAGCAGTACAAGCTACTGCTTCGCCGGCACGACCAGGCGACATTGCAGGCGGTCTTATACGGCGAAGAGCGACCGCGGAAGGTGTCCGAACGCATCCGCGACAACTACGACTTCTTCCGCGAGAAACTTGAGGACGCGAATCTTGATGCGATTTACCGTGGCGTCAACCGACTCGTCGTGGTCGATGTTACGCTCGACCGCGGCGTAGACGATCCGCAACTGATCTTCGAGAGCCTCAACAGCACTGGGATGGACCTCACTCAGTCGGATCTCATTCGGAATTTTATTCTGATGCGGCTAACCGAATCGGAACAAACCCGTTTGTATCAACAGTACTGGCGAAAGATTGAGAGCCTCTTCCGCGGATCCGAACGCGTCTTCGACTCTTTCGCGCGCGACTACCTGGCCCTGCGAACCAATTCGAGCAAGCAGGAGAAGGCCGATGAAATTTACTTTGCGTTTCGGCGTGAATTCGGCGCAGCCGTCTCCGACCTCTCGGAGCTAGATGCGGTGTTGGCACATCTGCTCCGCTTCGCACGCTACCACGCGGCGTTCAGTATCGGTGTCGACGCTCCGGCGGCGCTCAACCAGCCGCTGGCTCGCCTCCGCAGGATGGTCGACGTGCCAGCGACGCTGGTCATGCGCCTATTTGAGTGCCACGAAGGTGGTACATTGAGCATTTCTGAGTTCGTGGAATCCATCGCGCTGATCGAGAGCTATGTGTTCCGGCGGGCGATCTGCGGCGAGCAGACGCGAGGTTATTGGCAAGTCTTTGCCTATCTCGCCTACGGTCTCAACGCTGAGCGACCCTTGGAATCGCTCAAGGTCGGGTTCGCCCGCCAGCGGGACAACTACCGGTTCCCGAACGACGACGAATTCCGTACGGCGCTCCAGGAGCGGGACGTGTACGCGAAAAGGGTGTGTTTCGACCTGCTTGAGCGACTCGAGAACTACGACACGAACGAGCCAAGCGACACAAGCAAATATTCGATCGAGCACATCATGCCGCAGAACGAAAAGCTCGTTACGGAGTGGCGGGAGATGCTGGGCGAAAACTGGCGGGATATCCAGCGTCAATGGCTACATCGACTCGGGAATCTGACGCTGACCGGCTACAACAGCAAGTATTCCGACCGCCCGTTCGAGGAGAAGAAGACGATTCCGTGCGGCTTTGAAGAGAGTGC
>JBBDHZ010000256.1:0-1957 GCA_040880645.1 Minisyncoccota bacterium | reverse complement strand
GTTCCAATAAACTGCGGCAGCTTATCGGTCAGCAACGGATCACCACGGGCGACCGATCGCTCGCTGTGACCATCAGCGTGGGTTTGGCCGAGGTGCAAGAGGAGAAGAGCATGGGATCCCTGCTGCGCCGCGCCGATGAAGCACTTTATGCGGCGAAAGGAATGGGACGCAACCGCGTTTACTATCACGATGGCACCCAGCCGGTATTGCACGGCGCGCCGGAAGTTGTCAAAGATGCTTAGCGAAACGCGTGCAGCGGTCTCGATTCGACATCATAACCCGACGCGTAAGCGAGGAAAACCCAATGTTTGTACGCAGCCTCGCTTACGCGTCGGGTTATGAAGTTTTGCGTTTTACGCACGGGTAATGCACGACATTGCTGTTAAACGACAAGATAACCTCCGTCAGCCGTCGAACACTTGGAATTTCGATGCCCGATTCACCGTACCAAGCACCCGTCCCGACCGACCCGGAAGTTTCGCGTCCGGCGACGAAGTACCAGACGACGCCGTACCAAATGGAGACGATGCCACCCGGCATTCCCTACATCGTTGGTAATGAAGCGGCCGAACGGTTCAGCTTTTACGGGATGAAAGCGATCCTGACCGTCTTCATGGTGGATTACCTGCGAAGCGGAACAGGGGAACTGGCCACCATGAGCGATGAGCAAGCGAAGTTCTGGGTGCACACGTTCGTCGTTGCGGCCTATTTCTTTCCGCTCATCGGCGCGATCGTGTCGGATTGGATTTTCGGCAAGTACCGAACGATCCTCTGTCTTTCGGTTATTTACTGTCTTGGCCACTTGGCGCTCGCTTTGGACGAAACCCGCGTCGGCCTGGCGATCGGTCTGGGATTGATTGCCGTCGGAACGGGAGCCATCAAACCATGCGTCTCGGCCCATGTGGGCGACCAGTTTGGCAGTCGAAACAACCACTTGCTCACAAAAGTCTTCGGTTGGTTCTACCTAGCGATCAATTTGGGTGCGTTTATATCGACACTGCTGACCCCGAAGTTACTCGAGTGGTACGGTCCGCATGTGGCGTTCGGAGTTCCTGGTATCTTGATGGCCATTGCCACCGTCGTCTTCTGGATGGGGCGCAACCGGTTTGTCCACATTCCGCCCCGAGGAAAAACCTTCCTCAAGGACTCCTTCACGGGTGAAGGACTACGGGCCATTCTTCGCCTCGTGCCCCTGTATTTGTTTGTGGCGATCTTTTGGTGTTTATTCGACCAGACCGCGTCGGCGTGGGTGTTGCAAGCAAGAGATATGAACCAGCAGGTACTCGGCTTTACCGTGAATGAGTCGATGATGCAGGCGTGGAATCCTTTTTTCATTTTGCTGTTTGTGCCGCTTTTCACGTACGGGTTATATCCCGCGATCAGCCGCGGTTGGGCGTTAACGCCGCTACGGAAGATTGGCATTGGGCTGTTTTTGGCCGCCGTCAGCTTCGTGATTAGCGGATGGCTGCAGACACGGATCGATGCGGGCGAGCCGCTGCATATCATGTGGCAAGTGCTACCGTACGCGGTGCTGACCGCTTCTGAGGTGATGGTTTCGGTGACTTGCCTGGAGTTTTCTTACACGCAGGCACCCAACGCGATGAAGAGCGTGATCATGTCGATTTACTTGCTGAGCGTGGCGTTAGGCAACGAAATCACGGCCGTCGTGAACGCCCTCATTGTCACGGAAGATGGGGGAACGAGGTTGCCGGGAGCCACCTATTACTGGTTTTTTGCAGGATTGATGTTTGTTGCGGCAGTTGGATTTCCGTTCTTTGCGATGGTCTATCGCGGCAGGACGTATATCCAGGATGAAGAGCAATTGTCGCCGCAAGATCAATCGCGGGCGATCGAAGAGGGAATTCAAGGAGGAACAGGGGGATAGGCTGGGCTGATGAAAATGAGCGGAACGGCGCTAGCCGCCGGCCCCCACGACCCCATTAACCAGCGCGTAAGG
>JBBDHZ010000255.1:0-1957 GCA_040880645.1 Minisyncoccota bacterium | reverse complement strand
CTGCCAGCACTGCTAAGCCACTTCGCCAAACCCGAGCCCGCGAAAGGCGAACGGTCGAAAGACGAAAGGAACTAAGCACGTCGCCGGGAGTGTTTGGGTGTAATTGGAATGTAGGTCAGGACCTGTCCTGACACCGAGACAAACGAATCCCCTTGTCAGGACGGGTCCTGACCTACGTATAGCCCGGCCGCGAAGCGGCGACAGCAATACATTTCACTGCGGGTGCCCCGCCACCATCCGATGAATACGTTCCAGAAGTTTGCGAGGCGATCGCGATAGGGCCGAGGCGGCTGCACCGTAGCCATCCGCCTGATCCGTTCGCTCGCGTCAGAGTCTGCACCTGCCTGATTTGATTACGAAACCGCAGCAACCACGGCCCACCAGCACGCGTAGAACGGGCGTGACAAATCTCTGAGAGCAACTCCAGCGTCGTGACACCCGAGGAACCCACCCAGTACCTTCGGCCGTGCAAGCGAAAACGATCGCCGCTGGCGGCCGCGAATCCGAATTGCGTGTCGCGATGCACCATCGACTTGCCTGCTTAGCCGCGAGTGTATTTTCGGTCAGTCCGCGTATTTGGTTGGAGCTAGGTAAACCTTCTCGAGAAGACCGCTTTCGGTCTCGAATTCTACGTAGCCATCGCCTTCAACCGCCAACTTTTCCTCGGACGACAGCGTCTCCTCGATCCGCCGCATGATCAACTCTTCGTCAATGTATTTGACGACCAGGTGCGCCGCGACGGTCGTGGCAACGAGAAACACAGCAACAATACGCATCCCGGGATAGGGAAGAAAGACGACTCGCCTTGCGATTGTCAACGAGACGATTTCGTATCCCCGAAGCGCGAGCCTCGCGGTTTTCAAATCCTCGGTGGACGCACCATCGATTGCTTCGCCAATCGCACCGGTTCCGTCGGAGCCGTCCCCATCGCGGTCGCACCCCGAAGCCCCTGCGAGTGCACCTGCAAACGTCACGAAAAAAGTACGTCGGCTGTTGATTGGTTTCATGCGATGCGCCTTCACTGGCAGATTGCCAACGGTAGATCACGTTCTTCCATCCGCCACGCTGCATAGGCCAAACACTGATCGATGTCTTCTGCTTCGAGGTACGGGTACGCTTTTAGTATCTCGTCCCGTGACCGTCCACGACGGACCACTTTACAACGCGCTGCCGGTCACTCCGGTTCATGGCTTGGTTCTGCCGCGTTTCGACGATCGACCGTGGACCGCTGGGCAAGCCAACGCTTAAACGATGCTTGGCCTTCGCTTGACGGTTTACCCGCCAATAGGTTTTCGACGCTGATATCTTCGTCGAGATCAAGCCAGTGAATCCCGTGGCCATTTCCGATCAATCGCCAATTATTACGCTCGTCCGGTGTTCCATGCGAAAGGCGAGGATACCAGGCAAGTGGCACGGAAAGCGAACGACCATCAGACAAGTCGACCGACAAAGTGGCATCGCTGACCTGAGCGTCCGTAGCTGTTGGGACTTTCGTTTCAACGGTTGAAGAATTCATTCCATCCCTCCAGCAATGCTTCTTGATTTTCGACGACGATTTTTTCGATCCGATTGATTTCGTTCGCCGCGAATCCTTGACTACAAGCGAAACGGACCGGGTCGAGCCAAAACTTAGCGTCGCAATTGTCACGTTCGACGTGAACATGAGGTGGCTCGTCACGATCACCAGCGTAGAAAAACAATCGATAAGCGCCGCTTCGAAGTACGGTGGGCATTTCTCTATGTTACGAATACTGAACGCTCGCCGCAACATTCTTCGGCAAGTGGCTGGAACAGTTCGCGCCGATTTCCTGATTTTATTCTACTACCGAGTTCGGGATATTTTCAGCATCTCCCGTTTATCCACGATTGGCGCGGGGCGGTCCAGCAAAAACGGAAGGTTTCTTCCTAGCTGGACAGCGCCACTTTGGGTCGGATCACGTGTAAATCGCAGCATTTC
>JBBDHZ010000254.1:0-11533 GCA_040880645.1 Minisyncoccota bacterium | reverse complement strand
TTCCGCGTTCGAAAGAACGCGGCCTCATTGAAGCGTTTTCGTGACCGCCGATAGACGATCAGTGTTTTGTTCTTTCCGCGTTCGAAAGAACGCGGCCTCATTGAAGCCTGGGACGTCGGCAGAAAAAGATCAGTCGTCTGCACCGCTTTCCGCGTTCGAAAGAACGCGGCCTCATTGAAGCTCCTATGGGGACGCAAGCAACGCCGGCCCGATGGTCGCCTTTCCGCGTTCGAAAGAACGCGGCCTCATTGAAGCGCCATTGCCACGGTGCTACCTGAAGCCCCCAGAGACTTTCCGCGTTCGAAAGAACGCGGCCTCATTGAAGCTTGACCGGGATAGTGATGCGTCCCCGGTCTTCGCCTACTTTCCGCGTTCGAAAGAACGCGGCCTCATTGAAGCGACTTCTTCGTCGGTGTCTTTTTCACCGACTTCAACTTTCCGCGTTCGAAAGAACGCGGCCTCATTGAAGCTTGATTTCGAGTTTCATCGTCTCTCTCCGTGGTTTGGCTTTCCGCGTTCGAAAGAACGCGGCCTCATTGAAGCGCCGTGTCAAAATATGTGATCGACGAAACGCTAATGACCTTTCCGCGTTCGAAAGAACGCGGCCTCATTGAAGCCTGTTCCGCCGGCTGCTGCGTTCGCTCGCTCTGCGGCTCTTTCCGCGTTCGAAAGAACGCGGCCTCATTGAAGCCGGCTGTGCGCCCATGTACTGATTGCCCATGTAGTTTCTTTCCGCGTTCGAAAGAACGCGGCCTCATTGAAGCAAGGCAGGTCTAGTAAATTTGGTTGGCCACATGGATCTTTCCGCGTTCGAAAGAACGCGGCCTCATTGAAGCCCAATGAGCAATATCGTTGGAAGATATCGTGCAGGCTTTCCGCGTTCGAAAGAACGCGGCCTCATTGAAGCCCGGCTATCGGTGCCGGCTGTATGACATGATGCTCGACTTTCCGCGTTCGAAAGAACGCGGCCTCATTGAAGCGTGTTGGTCGATACGACCACGACCAACAGTGACATGCCTTTCCGCGTTCGAAAGAACGCGGCCTCATTGAAGCACCGCGTCGGCCAGCTCGTTGCGTTCGATCTGCAGACTTTCCGCGTTCGAAAGAACGCGGCCTCATTGAAGCAAGCGGGTTGCAAAGCCCGAAGCGGTACGCCGAGTACTTTCCGCGTTCGAAAGAACGCGGCCTCATTGAAGCCTGCCTCCATATCGAGCCATTTCTTGAGTCTTTGGCTTTCCGCGTTCGAAAGAACGCGGCCTCATTGAAGCATCGTTGTGCATCCCTGGGAGGAACCAGCGACGGCCACTTTCCGCGTTCGAAAGAACGCGGCCTCATTGAAGCGGCAGCGATGCCGACCCCGAGCTGACGTTCTCATGCTTTCCGCGTTCGAAAGAACGCGGCCTCA
Source organism: Minisyncoccota bacterium (assembly GCA_040880645.1). Classification (GTDB taxonomy): domain Bacteria; phylum Patescibacteriota; class Minisyncoccia; order Phycocordibacterales; family CSBR16-193; genus JBBDHZ01. Next base: position 10,128 of record JBBDHZ010000254.1, on the reverse strand, counting down.
TTGAAGCCCGATTCGGTACATGCAGCGGTTCGTCATGGCGTACACCTTTCCGCGTTCGAAAGAACGCGGCCTCATTGAAGCTTCGCTGCACCGAAGAAAATGCACGACCACCTCCGCCTTTCCGCGTTCGAAAGAACGCGGCCTCATTGAAGCGGTCTTCCAGAGGGCCGCAATCCTCGATGCCAAAGCTTACGGGCTCAAGCTCAGTCGCGGGCTACTGGCCAAAGTGATTGGCAAAGTCAGTAAAGCGATCGCCCCCGTTGATACCCGCACAACTCCCGTGCGGGCTGCGAGGATGGAACGACGCTAGCAAATACGCTATACTCATGACCCATCAGAGAAGGGGTGTCGACTCGGTTGTACGAGCTTCTGCATGGTGCTCATTCTCGTTCTTGACCAAAGGTGCAGATCAGCGTGCCAAGTGACCATCCACATATTCTGCTGTCGAGCATGGGCGCTGGGAACCCAGGACGTCCGCCGGTCCTTTCGCATTACAACCTCGCCGACGGTGAATGCGAGTGCCGTTTCTCGGCGGTTGCACTCTGGAAGTTGCTTCCGGTGGAGCATCGCCCGAGCGAAATCTGGTATCTGCTGACGCCGGAAGCGAGGGAGTACGCTGAGCAACATATTCTCGATGAAACGCGGCAGGCAGGTGTGCCTGTGCACTTCGTCGATCTGTTGGGCAACGAGACATCCGACGATTCGCGAGCGTTTCTCGAGATCGTGGCCGAGCGTTTGCCTCAAGGCTGTCGACTGACCCTGGACGTCACACGCGGCCTGCGGCATCACGCGTTCCTGTTCTACGCATTGGCGTTGTATTTGAGCGAATTCCGCGGCGTGAGGATCGGCGGGGCATGGTATTGCCGCTGGGAGATTTCTGGTGACCCGGCCGTTCCGCGACCATTCATCGACTTGAAACCAGTGCTTGATCTGGCCCGCTGGGTTTATGCCTTGGCGGTGTTTCGGGACCAAGGACAATTGCTGCCGATGGCGCAAATCATCCGGCCGAGAGTTGATCGGCTAAGAAAACATGCTCAGACGCAGCAGAACGATCCGGCTTTACACAAGCGCGCCAGCGAATTGCAGAAGATTACCGATGCCCTGGAGAAACAGTCCTTCGCCAACGCAACCGGCTTGCCGCTAGAAACGGGCAAAGCCAGTCGATTTGTTGCGGACCGCATCCAGAGTCTTACAGCAACGGCATTGGGCAGTGATTTACCGCTGCTGGGCTCGTTGACGCAGATGATCGCAGACGCGGCCGAATCAACTGCGTTTTGCGAGTTGCCGGTCGCCAGCGGCAATTGGAAAGAAACGACTGAGTTGAACTGGCAGGAGCTTCAACGACAGGCCCGGATGATTAACGCTTATCTTGACCGTGGCGATTTATCGCTCGGAATCGGCTTAATGCGCGAATGGGTCATCTCGTGGATGATGTGGAAGAATGGACGGATTGATCGGTGGTTGGGCTACTCAGCTCGCAAGCCAGAAGAACAACGACTCGGTGCAATCGGCGCCTTGCTGAAGCGCGATGCCGGGGTAATCGATCCGACACCCGCGCAACGCGAGTACGGCATTTTTTGGAACCAACTTAGTGATGAACTGCGCAATGCCTTGTTGCACCACGGCATGAGGCAGCAAGCCATTGAGGAGCCGCCGGAGTCCTTGGAAAAAGTGCGTCAATTTTGGAATCGGCTCAAACGTGACGAGGTCGAATTGCCCGAGTTCGGGGGCGGGCATGGCCGGTTACTGATCTGCCCGATCGGCCTTACACCCGGCGTCCTGTTTTCCGCAGTCTCGCACACGCGGCCAAACAGGGCTTTGGTCATCGCTTCGCGCGAATCCGAGGCTGCCATTGACGACGCACTGTCCAGGGCCGGTGGATCGGTTGACATTTTGCGGCTGACCATGACCAACGCCCACACCGGTATCAAAGAATTTGATATCCTCCTCAACGAGGCTTCGCATTGGCTGTTCGAAGCAGATGCAATCCACGCCAACTTAACCGGCGGAACGACGTTGATGGGCGTGTTGGTGGGAGAACTCGTCAAGCGCGCTACGCGAGAGTACCAGCGTCAAGTACGTGAATTCGTCCTCATCGATGAGCGTCCTCCAGAAGCGCAACGGGCCGATCCGTGGCAACTCGGCCACATTCACTATTTGGACGGTCAGACAGAAGTGGAGAGTGGAACATGAGCGAGCAACATAGCTACAGATTTTGCGGGCGATCGACACCGAAGGAGGATTGATGACACGTACGACAACCATTACCGCCACCTATCGCATCGTGACGCCGATGTTCTGTGCCGGTGCGGATCAGAAATCGGCCGAACTGCGGCTGCCCAGCTTCAAGGGGGCCCTCCGTTTTTGGTGGCGCTCGCTGATGTGGGGCAAGGTCGAGAACCACAGCAAACTGAGGAGACGGGAAGCCGAATTGTTCGGTGCCAGCGACACGAAGACGGGCCAGTCGAAAGTGCGATTGCGGATCACGCGCAAGGGGCTGGGCACAATTGAACGCCCGCCTGCCATCTTTGAAGACGGGCGTCTATCCGGCGCCCACTACCTTGGCTATGGGGTGATGGAGGCCTTCCCTTCGAAAAACAAAGGAACAAAGGCTGGGCAGTTGACACGAGGAATGTTGAGCGGCGGCACATTTGCTGTGGAGTGTCGCTTTTCTGCGCACACCGCGGGCGAACAGATCGACGAGGTTCAAAGATCGCTGATCCTGCTTGGAACGGTCGGTGGACTCGGCAGCAAGTCCCGAAAGGGTTTTGGCAGTCTGACGTTGACTGAATTGGCGGTCAATGGAAAGCCAATAGAATTCCAGCCCAATCCATCCGACCGACTGAAAACGACCATTGATGATTTGCCCTCGGTATGTCCCGAATGGACGGCGTGGTGTTCATTGGCGCGGATTGTTGTCGCTCACGCATCCAATGCAACACGCCCCGTCCAGCTTCTCGATCGAATAGGTCGTGAACAAGTTCACTTCCGCAGTTGGGGGCGCAATGGCACAGTGTTGGGCGAACCATCGGAGCAGAATTTCCAACTGGACCACCACTTGAGCAAAGGTCAGTCCGTTTCCATCGACTACCCGCTGCGCGTGGCGTTTGGCTTGCCACACAACTACGGCAAAGGGACGAAGAACTCTGTTCAACCTGCTCGCAACGATCGGCGTGCAAGTCCGTTGTTCATTCATTTCGACCAGCCCACTGAAAACCAAGCGGCCACGGCCGTACTCGTTTTCCTGCCGTCAACATTTCTACCTTCCGGCGAGAAACTGAGAGTATTCGGAAACGACGTCACGATTCGTAACGACGATGAATTCTGGTTCCCGGTGCATGCCTTCCTGGACCGACTCGTCAGTGATGGGGCCGAACCGAAATCGCGACCGGGTTACGATAACTTTCCGAACGAAAGCCAGTGGTGGCAAAAGAAAACGTTAATTTCGGCAAAGGAGGTGTCCCTTGGCTGAAGAGTATCACCTTTCCTTTTCCATCGGCCCGGTCCAGGGGTTTGTTTCTCAGGCGCGGCGAACGCGCGATCTGTGGGCGGGAAGCTGGCTGCTGTCGTATCTGGCCGAGTCGGCTCTGGCTGCCGCTGAACAGGCTGGCGGCACAGCGATCATTCCTTTTCGATCGGATACCGAACGTGGAAAAGTTACCGCCAAAGACTCGCCGATTGGCGGAATGCCGAACCGGTTTGAACTTGTGTTTGCCGGTCCCGATGCGAAACCGCAGGCGGTTCGCGCCGCGGAAGCAGCCCAAGCCGCATTCCAGGACGCGTGGAACGATGTCGCGAAGGCTGTCTTCAACAAGTTTCTCACCGACGATGTGCGTCACCGGGGCGATGACACGGAACGCATCTGGCGACGACAGATCGGCAACTTCTGGGAGAGGCAGTGGGTGATCGGACAGCCCGGTGACGGAGAACGGACAATCGGCCGATTGGCGGCCACTCGCAAGCATTTCCGAAACGTTGCGGCCATCGAAGAGCCCGGCGTCAAGTGCTCGTTAATGCCGGCACTACAGGAACTGTCGGGGCATCGCGCCGGTACACGTCAAAAGGAATTCTGGCACGCACTGCGACAACAGGTTGGCGGGCTGGATATTGGCGATTCGGAACGATTATGCGCCATTGCCCTGATCAAGCGACTGTTTCCAAAAGTTATCAAGCAGGCGGTGGGAGAGGATGTTAGCCCTGAACTCGCTCAGGTGGCCTGGCCATCGACTGCCTTCATGGCCGCCATCCCGTGGCTGAATGAACTTACCGGAGAAGCATTGGAGACCGCCAAGCGGTACCAGCAACTCCTGCTCTCGCCCGATGCAGGTTATGAACAGAGCGAATGGCAGGCAGCGCGCGACGCCGGCATTGGTTGGGCGGTTGCCGACGGCCCGATCTGGTATGCCAGCGCGATGCGCAACGATGAACCAGGGGGAGGAAAATTAGGTCTGCAGCCGTCAAAAGAAGAAAAGCAGGTTCGCCAGAAACAGGTTCGCGAACTGCTGGACGAATTGGGCAGCGTCTACCGCACCGCGGCAGGTGATTCCGCAGGCGACGAGCAGCGTCGTCCCGTGCCGTACTACGCGCTGCTGATGATGGACGGCGATTCGATGGGGGCGTTATTGCAACAACTCGGCAGCGCGCAAGAACTCAGCAAGAGCCTCGGTCAATTCAGCAAGGGCGTCGATGGGATTGTCCGAAAGCATTTCGGACGCACGGTCTACGCCGGCGGCGACGACGTGCTCGCGATCGTTCCCGCCGACTCGGCATTGTTGGCTGCCGATGAACTGCGGGCGCGATACGCCAACGCGTTCCGTGAAGTCCCTTCGAACGTCGCCACGATCTCGGCCAGCGTCGTTTATGCCCATTGGCGATATCCCCTGCGGCAGGTGCTGCACACAGCCCATCATCTCCTCGACGACGTGGCCAAGGATCGAACGGGGCGAGATTCGCTCGCCATCGGCGTCATTCTTGGTAGCGGTCTGAACGCGGTTTGGTCCGTGCCGTGGAGCATATTTCACGGTACCGCCCAGACCGAACGCAACGATCTTTCCTCGCCACTGTTGAGTGTGCTGGATCGATTTGAGCAACGCGAAACCGAAGATTCTTCCGATCCGCCGTTCAATGCAACGTTCCTGTATCTGCTGCGAGAACGATTCGGCCACCTGCTTGGTGAAGGCCACGAGCAGCCGGGAGAATTTCTCCGCTTCGCCACTTCTGGAAATGGAGCGGCGTCCGAGACTTCGAACCTGTTACGTGATCTGGCACACGCCGAATATCGGCGACGGCTGAAAAAATCAGTCCGTACCGAAAGGCAGGAGGAGCAAACCAAGCCCATCATCGACGAACTGATGGCACTCAGTCGCCCCTGGCGCCGGGAGCAGACCGGCGGCGGCGCGGATCGCGAAACGAAAATAACCTGCGACCGAAATGCGTTCAGTTTCGACGGCTGGCGCGTTGCGCGGTTCCTCAAGCAGATCAAGGATGGAAAGGTGGACGACCATGATTGATCCTGACAAATATCGGTGGCTGAAGATCGAGCCGGTCGACGCCTGGTTCTTCCGAGACGGCCGCCCCTCGATCCGCGGCGAAGACCAGAGCGACATCGAGAGCGAGTTTCCTCCCAACCCGACCACCGTTGTTGGCGCGCTGCGTGCCGCGCTGGCTCGCGCCAACGGCTGGTCGGGCAGTGGCTCGTGGTCTGATGAAGCCAGCGAGCTGAAGCAAACCCTCGGGGATGGTTTCGACGACCTCGGCAAGCTGGTGTTCCTGGGACCGTTTCTGTCCAAAGAGTTCGAGCAAAATGGTGGCGAGCGTCGGTTGGAGCTTCTGTGGCCGTTGCCGCAGCACGTCGTGGGAAGGAGCATGGACGGCAGCTTCATCCCGGAAGGGCTGATGCAGCCATCACGGGAACTCATTTGTTGCGACGTAAGTACCGACGGGATTCGTCTGCCTGAGGTGGGCACCAACCAGACATCACCTTCTGACGCATCGGAGCAGCGAAAACCGCCGTCCCATCCCGACGACATTTACGTTACGACAACCGGGTTCAATGCGATACTCAGCGGCGAACGGCCGAAGCCCGAGGAATGCATTCCGGCATGCGACCTGTACGTGCATGAATCGCGCGTCGGCATCCGCCGCGATGCCGAGACACGCACCACCGCCAGCGGCGACATCTATAGCCCGCGCTACCTGCGTCTGAAGCGGGGCGTATCACTGGTTCATGCGGTCTCCGGCGTTCCCGAGCAATGGAACTGGCCAACGATCATGCCGCTCGGAGGGGAATCGCGATTGGCCACTGTTGAACGACTCGATCAGGTGCCTGAACTCCCCACAGCAAGAAGCGGAAATGCCGCCGTTGCCATTGCACTGACACCAACCCGATTTGAACCCGACTGGTGGGGCGCTGGGCCGGGCGAGCCCGCTAAGACGTTGTCCATGGAACTCGGCGGCCAAGTGACATGCGTGGCGCTCGACCGGCCCCGCCTGATCGGCGGCTGGGACTTCAAAACAAATGCTCCTCGCCCACTTGTTCCCTTCGCACCGGCCGGAACCGTCTGGTGGCTCGAGAAAGACGCGACTGACTCGCCAGGACTCACGCAAGTCGGATCGCACTCGGCGTACGGGTATGGGCTCGTTGCCCTCTCCACGGTTTCCCAATGACACAGTCGATGACCCATAGCACAAAGGCACCCAGCTCATGAAAACCACGATACTCGGACTCTTGGCCGAGACGGCCGTCCATCCCGGAGCTGGGCAGGATACCGGCTTTGTCGACTTGCCGGTGGCGCGCGAAGCGGCCACCGACTATCCGGTGATTGTCGGCAGCAGTTTCAAAGGCGCGCTGTTGGATCGCGCGCGAGCCAACAATCGAGAGCGTCAGGATTCGCAGATCGACTGTGATCGGATCTTCGGCAAACAGGACAACGCCGGTTCGCTTCTTGTCTCCGATGTGCGGCTGATGCTGCTTCCGGTTCGCTCGCTGACGTCCCATTACAAGTGGGTCACCTGCTCACATCTGCTCGAACGACTGCAACGCGACCTGAAGCGAGCTGGTTGCGACGGCAAGGGGTTCCGGTCGCCGGATCTCGACAGCGGTCAGTATCTGGGCGAGGGAGAAGAATCGCTGTTCCTCGAAGAGCGTCAATTTCAGTGCCGAGGCAAATTACCCGACGGTCTTGTGGATCTGATCGGTTCGCTGATCGTGCATGACGAAACGAAGAAGCGCCTCGCGGAGCAGTGTGTCATCTTGCACGACAATGATTTCTCTTGGTTCGCCCGGTTCGGCCTGGCCGTTAACGCGCGCAATGTGCTCCATCACCAAACGAAGACCAGCGAAAACCTTTGGTACGAAGAGACCATTCCGCCCGATAGCCTGTTCTATAGCCTGTTGGCCGACCGCAACGGCGGCCAGTCACTCAAGGAAATCGAAAAACTTCTGGACGTTCTTCCGTACATTCAAGTCGGCGGCAACGAAACGGTCGGGCAGGGCTGGTTTGCGGTCAAACACGTCCAACAACAAGGAAGTGCAGCATGAGTGCCACCAATGCCGCCGCTGAAGCAAAACCGACGCTCGAACAACAACGCGCCAGCTTCGCACTGCAGAAAATCCGGGATTTGCAGAATGGCGAGCTGGATTACGGGCACTACGTCTCTTACGTCTCAGCGCTGCCGGCCACGATCGTGACGAACGGTCTCGGCCAGGCGCTCACGACGTTGGTTGCGAAGGCCAAAGGCAAAGCGCAAGAACCGCATCGCATCCTGTTTGACCACATCGCCGCGTGGCTCAGTCAGCGGATCGACGAACTCCAACTCCGGGTGCCTGGCAATGACTTCACGCAAGTCATCGATCTCCTGATGCAAGCCGACCAGCGCACCTACGTCCGCGCTCAGGCCGAAGCGATGGCCTTCCTGAACTGGTTAAAGCAATTTTCCCGCGCGTACCTGAAGGAAAAGGAGGGGCAAGGTGACTGATAGCAGCAATATTCAAGAACCGTTCTGCCCGTTGTTCCGCGAAGCCATCGAAGCCGCACCGTGGAAGAATCCTGCATCCGCCCACGCGGGCCTGTTGTTCGACAAATTCGCCGACGCTTGGCGATACAAGAAGGATCGAAACGACAATCGCGTAGAACCCGTGGAACTTGAGTTCGACAAGGGCTACGGTCAAAGAAAGGAAGGAGCCAACGAGTGGATTAATCGTTTTCAGCGATCGGCTGGCAACCCGGACCGTCTCGCCGAAGCCTGTCGCCGCCAGCGGCAAATGGTCACGCGGCTTGGCGGCAAGGTGCTGGTGCTGACCAACCCCGACCGCTTTGTCACCGGCATGGGGCGCGAACATCCACTGGAAAACGGTTTCGCATGGCACCACACGCTCGGCGTCCCGTATCTGCCTGGCAGCAGCCTGAAAGGCATGCTTGCGGCATGGCTGCGAGAAGAGACCGACGAGTGGGACTGGAATTCGCGGCGTTGGAAGCTGGAAACAAACGGAGCCCGCTGGTTCGGCACTCAAGGCCAAGCCGGACAGATCATCTTTTTCGACATGCTTCCGCTCAAACCGCCAACGCTTTGTGTCGATGTGATGACGCCTCACTACGGACCGTATTATCTGAACAAGGAAGTGCCCGATTATCAGAACGCGGATGTGCCCGGCGACTGGCACAGTCCGGTTCCGATTACGTTTCTCACCGTGGCCCCTGACCAGTCATGGCAGCTTGGCATTGTCCCGGCGGCCGGGGTTAGAAAAATCCACAACGCGGCCTTCGCGGAGCTTGTCGACAATTTGCGGGAAGCGATCGAAGTCAATGGAGCCGGTGCCAAGACGGCCATCGGTTACGGTCGCTTCGCACGCGATGCGCCAGCCGAGGACAGGCTTCATCGCGAAGCGGATCAGGAGCGTGCTGCCCAAGAACAAGCTGAACACCAGGCGGCTGAACAGGCACAATTCGAGGCGTCACTCGCCGACGACTCCGAACCGCTGAAGCAACTCAAGACGCTAAGACGCGACCAGAACTGGCAACTTTCCGCCGCCGACCAAAACATGATGAGGGCGTTGGAGGAATTCAGCACGAACAATCCCGAACCACCACATGACTGCCTGGATTGGATACGAGAGTTGTTGGAGTCAATTCCCAATTACAAGGGTGTTTGGGGTGCCCCCGAAGCAACTCGAGAAAAGGCCAAGAAGCCGAAACCAAAATACAATTCTACAAGGATTCGGGAAATCGTAAAGCATCTTAATTCAAAACTCCACGAGTGATCCGGCGCACCGTTTGAGCGTAAATCCGCCGACGCGCAGCGACGGCACGATGCGGCGACCTCGGCGTCTCTGGTGTCATCCCGCTGGCCGACGACGACATCCCTGCCCCGGGCCGTTGGCGCGAGGTCGCCGATTTCATTCGCCACCGCGGCGACGTGGTCTTCGTCCGTGACGCATGCGAGCACGTTGGTCTCGATGGTTCGTGCGTATCCCGCCTACTCCCAGAAGGACACGACCTCATTGAAGCTCTGCAAGCCTGTCGGATGCTTGCGGCCAACTCGACGCTTTCCGCGTTCATCCGAACGCGGCCTTGTTGAAGCTGTTTCTTGGTGGAGAATAAGTATCCACGCATTGAGTCGGTTTTTCCGGTGTGCGTCAACGTGCAGCACGATTTCGACCTGCCGTAGGAAACATTGCTGCCGTCGCTTCGCGGGTATCGGTTCGGGGGGAATCGAAACTGCGGTTCGCGCCGTGAGCTCCACGGGCAGCCCGGAAAGGGAGACGCATCCCAGAGGCAACGGGGCGATGGAGCGAGGGATTTCGATCACGTCGCTGGCCCGCGCTGCGATCGTGATGGAGTACGCCAATGCAGACATCCGCATCTCCGGTGTGCAAGTCGCGTTCGGGTTCATCATCGGGATGTTTTTTGTGGTCGTTGGATTGCTGCTGCTCTCTGCCGGGTTTTCGGGGGCGCTCGACGTGGAAGCGAAAACCGCTGGCCTGAACGTCAAGCTGGCGACGGCGGCCCCTGGTCTGGCCGCGGTGGTGATTGGCGGCGCGATCACGATTGCTGCGGTCATCGTCCGAGACTAGCCGTCGGTCGCGCAGCGCACCGACGGAGTGCTTCATGATGGTCAGCGAAGCAGTCG
>JBBDHZ010000253.1:0-1965 GCA_040880645.1 Minisyncoccota bacterium | reverse complement strand
CCGCCACGTGCTGTGTGTAGTGCTTGAAGGTCCGCGGCGTCGAAGCCTCGACGTGTGCCAGTCGTTCTCGAACGTTCGGCACGTACCGATCCAGATGGTCCAGCGTCTTGTCGATCAGGTCCTGCTTGCTCGCTTCGTACTCGTCGTCCGGCAACTTGGCCCAATCGTCATAGTGAGCATTGGTGCTCGAGACGATCAACGTTCGTGGCCGGCCCGCGGGGCGGGTCCGGGGGTAGTAGATCGAGTAAGTTCGGCTCGTGACATCACGGCTCAACAGCAGCTCGGTCTTAAACTCCTTGGCCGTTGATGTGAAGAACAAGTCGCCCATCGACTCGTCAACGGTCTCGCCCGGCTTCAACGCCATGTAAACTTGCGTGCTGGAATTGTTCAGCCGCACGGCGCGGGCTTCTTCGACGAACTGTTGATCGAGCGTTTCTTCACCGAGCAGGCGAAAGATCGTGGCGTTCAGATTCGCATTCGAGATGACGGACCTGGCCTTGATGCTCCGCCCATTGACCGAAACGCCTTGGACGCGGCCATGTTCGACGTTGATCTTGTCGACATCGCAGCGAATCCGGATGTCGACACCGTTCTTGATCAGCTCCTTCTCCATCAGTTGGATCAGCAGATCGGTTCCGCCCTCGAACGTATACACGCCTTTCGACATGAAGTTCGAGAAGACGATGCCGTACGTGATTGCCGGATCTTCCAGCGTCGAGCCGTTGGCATAGACGATCGGCTCCATCAACAGACGATGGACGTCTTCACGACCAGGGAAGAACTTGTCGAACAGCTCGCCGGTCGTCAGCGACTGGTCATCGTAGAAATTCATCCCGCGGGCGGTGTCAAAGAACGCCGCCACGGTGTGGGGAGCAATCTGGAACTGGGTCGTCAGCAGCTTGGTGAAATCCTCGCGATTATAGGTGGTCGTCAGCGAGAACATCGGATTCTCGAACCGGATCCCCTTCAACTGGACAATCGAATCGGCGATTTCCTGAGACCAGTACCGCCGGCAACTCTTAATCATTCCGTAGGGAAAACCGTGCAGCGAAACGTCGAAGATGTGCCCGCCGGGCCGCTTGAACCAGGTCGCCATGCCGCCCAGCTTATAGTGCTGTTCCAGCAGCAACACCGAATGCCCAGCCCGCCCCAACACGTTCGCCACGGTCAGTCCAGCCAGACCGCTGCCGATGACGATCACGTCATATTCGTCTTTCGCACCTTGGAGGAAATCGCGTGGCATCCGGCAGAACCTTTTTGATCTCTCGACAAGCCACCAGCTTACCGCGAGGACAAGCAATGGGCCAGGGTTCCGTCCATCCGCGCGATGACCCCACGCCGCGAGGGTACGCTGGGTTGCGCCAGTCCTTACCCCACAGCCTACACGGCGTGAATCTGTACCGAGCCGGTTTATTCATGCCGAACATGACTTGCCTGACTCGATTACGTCCTTTTTCTTTCTTGCGATGAACTCGTTCAACCGAGGATGTCTCGCCATTGACCACGGTGCATGCCGTAGGCAGCGTACAGAGCACACGACTCGTCGACCAACAGAGGCCAATGCATGTCAGCTTCCTCCACATAGGCCAGGGCGAGTGGCCTTGTCGTTACCCACAATTCTCGTAGCTGCGAAGAAATGACTGGCCGCGGCATGTTACCCTGTTCAGATATGGACCAACACTATTACTTCTATCTGCTGCGTTGCTCGGACGGCTCCCTCTATGCTGGGATCTGCATTGATCTCGAACAGCGTGTCAAAACGCACCAGAACGGCAAGGGTGCCAAGTACACACGCAGTCGTCTGCCTGTGACACTTGAGTATCAAGAGGACCATCCCTCAAAAGGAGATGCACTGCGACGTGAGTTGGAGGTCAAGAAGTGGACGAAACAGCGGAAAGAACGACTCGTCCGCGACGGCGAGTGATGTCATTTTCTTTTTATGGGAGGCCACACACTTCCCCACCG
>JBBDHZ010000252.1:0-1968 GCA_040880645.1 Minisyncoccota bacterium | reverse complement strand
GTTCGTCAGTCGCGAAGCGACGGGATGCGCTAGCCTGGGACGCGAGTCCCAGGTCGGCGACGCAAAGGAACGCCCGGAGTCGCGAAGCGACGGCATTTGAGCGTCTGGGAGTTGGGTTTGAGGAGTCGTGCATTGGTCATTACGACACCAAGCGATGCGGGCATTCGCGTTCTCAGCATCGCAGCTCATACGAGCCGAGTCCTCCCGGTGAGCAGTTCCTGCATCATGCCCTGCTTGATTTGGCGAGCCTTGGCGACCTTGGCTTCAATGGCGGTGATTTCAGCATCCATGTCCGTTAGGACGCGGGCGATAGCTACTTGTTCGGCAAGAGTTGCTGGAATAGCCACCAAAAACTTCTCCACATCTCCGCAGTTTAGTCCCGGCTGCGCAGCGCCCTTTACATTCAAGGCTACCTGTTTCTTTCCGATCTGACTTTGCAGCATGTACTTGCAAAATGCGGGTATCGCCGTGTCTTTGCGGATCGCGATGCGCGCCGTGGTCTGCGTTAAATTTGCACCGTCCAGCCACTCTGGAACCATTTCAACGTGTCCGCAATATCCCACAATTGTCATAATGAGATCGCCACTCTTCACCCGGGCGTTGCGGTAACGCTGTTCGATAGAATCGCTAACACGAAATACGGCCATGGGACTCGCCCAGCCTTTTGATTCGGAGTAGTCCTGTCCTCGAATCATAAATCGTCCATTCGGATCATATCTCCCCGGCTGAACGATGCCGTATCTAATTCCCCGACTCGCGTCAATGAGGTCACGGAGTGGACACAGTTGCCAATCGATTGGAAGCATGCCAAGCTCGGTTTGGTTGAGCGTATGTGCCCCCTCAAACCCTGGGAGTCTGGTTTTGCCGGTGAGCAATTGCTGCATGGCGGCTTGTTTGAGCTGGCGTTTCTTGGCGACCAGTTGCTCCAGCGATTCGATCCACGCATCCGCATCCCCCAACGCCTCCGCAATCGCTTCCTGCTCCGCGAGCGTGGGGGGAAGCGGGATCGGCAAATGTTTCAATGTGCCAGCATTAACATTCTTCTGACTGCCACCAGTCTGGTTCTGATCGAAAAACGCTTGTCCGGCCTCTGAATTGATGTAGCAGCAGAGGTATTCAGAGTCGACAAAACTGCGGCGAATTCGAGTGATCAGAGTTGTAAAACTCTGGGAGCCTTCGTATTCAACGGGAACGATGCTCGTCGTGCCGGGATAGCCCGTTCTTGCCGTGAGTAAATCGCCGCCCATTAGCCGTTTGTTTCGGAAGGTCTCCTCGTAACCTTGATCAATATAGAGCACATCTGAGTCATCGAGATATCCGGGCTTGATGTTCTGGTTGCGGAACAGAACAACACCCCGTGTCCGATAGGCGTGGGTGGCGGCGCTCGCAATGCCAACCATGATCTTATCTGCGAGCTTGTGAATCGGCTTCACATCCCAATCTTCGGGAATCAAGCCAACTTCGGACGGTTTATATCCGTATGGGACGAAGGTAGGTTTTGCAGTCACGTTTCGACCTCCGTCGGCTCTGAAGCAAACACTGCAAAGCCCATGCGTGCCAAATGATTTCCAACCTTCTCCTCAAGATCAGCCACGAAGCCGGACAGCTCGGGCAGCGGCCTCTCGTACCGCTCCGCCAACTCCTTCACTCTCTGCGTCAGCGACTGACTAATACGATCCATCTCGCCATGAACGGCGGCGTCGAGGGTGGCGAGCCACTTGTCGTCCGCGACCAGCTTCTTGATCTCATCCTCGCTCAGCTCCGGATACTTCGCGTACGCCTGATCATCGAGCTCGGTATCCGCGTCCTTGACCTGCTTCTTCAACGCGGTTTCTTTCGCCGATAGCTTCAGCCACTGCTTGAGGACCTTCAACTCATCAGCCGACTCGGGATCTCCTTCGATTTCTTTCTTTCTGGCGGTGACGGTCGACTTGTTGATCTTCTCCAACTCCGCCAACAAGCCTTCCT
>JBBDHZ010000251.1:0-1983 GCA_040880645.1 Minisyncoccota bacterium | reverse complement strand
GCAAGGTGATCGCGACCAAAGGCTTCGTGAAGGATGACGACATCGACACGGTGCGCGGAGCCGGCTACAGCGACGGCCAGATCGCCGAGTCGATCGGCTATATCGGTTTGGCGACGTTCTCGAACCTGTTCAACCACGTTCACGATACGCCGCTCGACTTTCCGCCTGCCCCGAGTCTCTGACAATAACGCACCGCAGCTCTGTGAAGCCGCGTACAGAAGAAACGCCCTTCGGCAGGACAGAATGACTGCACGGCGGTCGGTTGCGGGGGTTGAGCAAACGCATTTTACTGTATTTTCGTTGCGCTGCCTCCCGTGACCCTGCCATCGGCCCGAATGAAAATAATCGTGGGAGAAGGCCGTCGCGAGGGTCAATGAACCGCCGAAATATCGAGGAAGAACGCGTTGTTGTCCTCTTGAATGCGGTACTGGAGTTGCGCGAAGAAGGTGTGATCCTGATTCGGGCCGCTGATGATGAAATACGGGATGTACCGCGGCTCGCTGTCGCTGATGTCTTCGATGCGGAACCCAACACCCGGCCGGAACAGGTCGTCTTCGTCGCGCGCCAATAAGTACTCGAACTCGCCGCTGGCGCGAATGCGTCGATCGCGTCCTATGCCATCGTCCACGCCGACACCGGCCGTGACAAAGAGATTCTCATAGTTGTAGACGCCGACGCCAGTCATCAAGTAACGGCCGTTGTCGACGAAGGCGTGCATGCCGATCGAGCTGAGGCCCTGACGATAAAACGTTTCCAGGAATACGCCCTTTGCTTCCCCGTGCAACTCAAAGCTTGCTTCGGTGTGGGCTTCGGTCGTCAGGGGAACCGACAGCTCGCCGACGAACGGCACCGTGCCGAAGAAAAACAGTCCGTCCGATGCGGAGTAGTCGTTTTGCATTAGTTGCAGGCTGTACGTTACCCCCGGCGAGCGTCCCGAGGGGCTGAACCCTCGCAGCGACGTCAGCCGCGGATCGCCGGGCGCCGCATCCCCGGACAGCCCCGCACTAAACAAGATCGGTTCGTCAATCGAAACGCGTCTTGACACGTCGACTTGGTTGAGGGCGCGATATTGACCCACCGTAACCGTGTGTACATTGTCGGGCTGCCAGTTAATGAAAGCATCCTCAAATCGGCCGCTGCGATCGCGCAAGGTACCATCGCCGCGCGTCTCCTGGCTGATGATGCGCCACTCGACGAAGTAAGAAAGCTGTTCGCCAATCGGACCACCGGTGATTAACTCGACCTTTGGCAGGAAGCCCTCGCCGAAGCCCTTTGACGTCTGATCTTCGTGACGCCAGGTGTACCATGCGGCAAAGGGTGTCGTGTCATGGTCGGGATCTTCCATTTCCGGCGGCAGGCGGTAACCGCGATTCCAATATTCAAGCCCGAACTGATTCAAGGTGGGAACGATCTGGTGACAGGCGTTGCAATTCAATTCGTGCCGCCGCGCATACAACGGAATGGCGTCCGCATCGGGAACAACCGTAAGCGACCCCGCGGTGATCAACACGAACAGCAAACACCGTTGAACCGAACGCAATGAGGTAACTTCTTTCATGGCTCTACCTATCCTTGAAACAAATGATTCCCGCCACGGAGCGTCGGGGGCAATTTTGACTTTCATGGCGTTACCTTTCCCTGAAACGCCTAACAGTCCTATCGATTCCATCGGTTGTCGCGGCGCGTGCGGCCACGAGATTTTGACTAGTCCAAAAAATGTTTTTGACAACTGAGTCATGGTTGCGCGGCTTGTAGCGATTGGACAGGCTGAGAATCCAAATATTTTGCACAATCCGCCACGCCCCTGCGAACCGACAGTATAATTAACTTGATGAATAGAAATTGCCGCACAACACGAGCGCTGGTCACCGCCTGCTTGATGGTCAGCTTGGGGCTATCCGGGCTGTTCCCTCAGATGATGGTCCAGCCCGAGGGGCGTGCGGTCGTTTCCGCTCCGGAGCAATCGACAAAGTGCTGCTGTGG
>JBBDHZ010000250.1:0-11757 GCA_040880645.1 Minisyncoccota bacterium | reverse complement strand
AGGCGTACAGCGAGGACGAGCTGAAGCGACTGCACAATCAGTATCGCTTGCAACTCTCGGAGCGGATCGAACAGTGCTTGGAGACGCTGCCGCACCACTTCCCAGGCTTCACGTTCGAGACTATCTTCGGCGAGCGTGGATGGGGGGCCGCGTGCCGGCGCGATGATCTTCGCTTGTCCCGAGGTGGCAAACGAGACACTGACTACAGCCGACTCGAAATGACGATCCGCCCGTTCAGTCCCTATCACGTGGTCGAATTGGTGGGTAAGGCAACGGTCCGCAACAAAGAAATTTTCAATCGAACCTACTTCGAGAAGATCGAAGAGGCCGATATTGAGAAGTTCAGCGAGCTGATCGATCTCTGGGTCTTGGAATACGCGGAACTCTACTCGGCCAAGACGTAGGGATTTGGAGTGCGGCGACTTGTCGCCGCTTTGGATTGTTCGTGCGCCGCTCGCGCTTTTTACTACACAAGTAGATCTCGAATCGCATTACCTGGTCGTACGAAGTGAGGTCTGCCGCTCGTGTCGTTCAGCGTCTGGCCGGGTGGCACGCCCAGGGCATGATAGACCGTGGCGATCAAGTCTCGGGGCGCGACGGGATCCGCGGCGGGAAACGCGGCATGCTGGTCGGACTTGCCGTACACCGTCCCTCCACGAACACCTCCGCCAGCTACGATGCGAGACAGTCTCTCATGCACTTCAGATAAATCGAGTCCAGCTTGCGGCTTACCTCGGCACGATTGCAAATCTCGGTAATCCCAGCAATCGGACCTCCGTTGGCAGTCGGGCTGTCAACTCGGCGTAGCGCTGTCCATTTTCGCGACGTGGGATTGTCGCATTGCCGAAGGTGCTTTGGACGGGCGATGGCCGCCAAGTCGAGCAGATCGCTCGCGATCTTCGTTCGGATCCCACCCTTCCAGATCAGACAAAACGGGACAACCGGGTAGAGTTCTGATGTAGACCGTCTTGATCTCGCCTTGATCTCGCCTCTTGATCTCGCCTTTGCACACCGTGCGTCGATGTCCTGTCCAACGAGTTCGGCATGTGGATTGATCTTCGATGCCTCAAGCAGCATACGCCCCGTCCCGCAGCAGGGGTCCTGGATGTAGATGGCACGGTCTGACGTCGGCCGGGCATCAGGATCAACGGACATTTTCGCCATGAGCTTGGTCACGGATTCCGGTGTGAAGTATTGGCCGGCTTCGCCATACGTGATGCTGCCTTGGAAGAGATCGCCGAGAATGTCGGCATCTGACTCGCTCATGGCGTTGACTAGTTCTCCGAACATCTGGGGCATCAGGTCGGCCCCGCGTTGCCCTGGCTTGCCGCACTTGTGCCGCTCGATCATCGCCATGTACTCCCCTTCTTTCGTCTCGGCGGCGAGCGCACAGACAACTGCAGTCAAGAAATCCTCGAACGCCTGGCCACGGCTGACGCTCGATCGCTGGCTGAGCTGCTCCAGCTGTTTGAAGAGCGGTTGTGTCGCCGGATAGAAGAACTGTTCCTTGGCCATCTGGAGCCACAGACTGCCAAGGCCGAACTGCTTTGGCAATGGAAAGTCACCGTTTGTCCAGCACTCGCTTCTTGGGCAGCATTCAAGCCGCTCGAATCGGCGATGGCACCAGGACTTGATCAGGCCACAGTTTAGCGACTCGGAGGCAGCGACCGAGGTCTCAAAGTAGAGTTGCTTGCGCGCGTAGGTCGATTTCACCGACGCACGTTAACGTACTTGGCTAAAGTCAATCGGTGTGTCGGACTGAAGTTAGGTCCATACCTCTGTGAACTGATGCCTATTGGCCCCCTGAAGGCCCTCAAAGGCGCTGCCGGCCGCAATTACCTGGACGTTCTCGTACCCTTGCGACTTGCTTAGTGAGATGAATGGCTCGATGACGAAGTTTTCATGGTCCGCGACCTTCTCACCTTCGATCTCGGCGGGAAAATCGAGCATCAGAAATCCAGGCATTCGGCTCAGCGGATCTTTGGAACGCTTCAGCAGCGAATAGTGATAACCGAGCAGGAAGTAGATCACCATTGTGCCGCCTAACTGGCTTGACCACTTCTGTCGGCCGACGCGAACTGTGAAACCATCCTTCCGGATACTGAACTGAACGTCCTTCTGCGTCCACATCTTCTTTCCGTCGAATTTGAGCTGGTGAACGTATTCGTTCATTCCATCCGACAGACTGTCGCTCGCCGCCTCGAAGTCCACGCTGCGGGTTTGGCTTACTACCTCTGCAAGTAGTGCTTCCACGCGGCTCTTAATCTTCTTGATCTCATCTGCAATCTTGTCTCGGCGAGCCAAGCTCTCGCGAATCCTTCGAAGCTGGTCAATTCGCTCGGTTCTTTGACCGACCTGGTTGTCCAGCAGCGCAACCTCGGCCGGGATGATCGCTGCGGTCTTAACGCGTACTGGCCTGAGTTGCTCAGATAACTGGGCCGTGCGATTACGAATTGCCTGCACACCTTCGAGATTCGAGCGACGCTTACCGGAAAGTGCCTCGATTAGGTCGCCAATTTCCTTACGTTCTCCCTTTAACTGCTCAAGCTCGAACTCAAGGCGCTTCAGCGGCTCCTTAAGCGGCTTCCCATCGACTAACGTTGGCTGGCTGCACAGATAGCATTTGCCATCGGTGTCGGCGGTGGGCATCTTCACGCTCTGATCGCAAACTGGGCAGTGTGTCACCTTCAGATTGGCTAACACATCCCCAGCCTTCTGGGCTCGCTCTAACCGGCCAACTTCAGCCCCAACGCTTTGCTGAAAGGCGTTCAATTCAGCCAATCGTCCTGCGATGCGTTCGAGTTCTTCGGCGTGCCTCTTTTCCCTTGCCTTCAGCTCGGTGAATTCTTCCGTCATTTTGCTAATGGCATCCACGGTAGGCGTGTCCGATTGCGCGCTGACGGCCGCGATAGCCGACGTAACCAGGTCGTTTCGCTTGCTATTGAGATCGGTCACTTCTGCCTTGAGGCGTTGGGTTGCTTTGGCGATGGCATCGGGAGTGACTGCATCACCGAGTTCTTCCTCTGAAACGATCTCATGGGACACCTCGTTAAGGGTCTGCATGAACTGCTCGCGTTTCGCCTCAAGGTCGGCAATCTCCTTTTGCTTCTCGACTAGCTCGCCGTACTCCTTAGAGAAAAGCCGTTCTGCAATTCCGACGAATTGAAGGATGGCAGCGTGCTGCTCACTTGCAGGCTGTTGGTCTGCGAGATCACTCCAGAACCTTTGCCGGCGATACATGTGGCGGAAGAGACTGCGAATTCCCAGTTCAGGCCAGGTGCGTGTGCCTTGAGGATTGCCCTGCGGATAGTGGAGTGATGGGATGCCGAGCTTGTCCAGAAGCAGCTGTCGGTACTCGCCAATATCGTATGAGACCTCGCCGACAAAGATCTTCGTTTTTGCGCCGGCTTCATGCCATCGCCGGGCAACGGTCAACTGGTCGTCGCCAATCTGCAACGCAAGCTCAGCCGTGAGGTACTTCGCAAAGACGACCTCACCCAATTTTTCGTCGACCTTGCCATCGTCGCCGAGGATGAAGTCAATCGTCTCAAGCCACCTAGTCTTTCCGGTGTTGGGCTCGCCGACAATGACGTTGACGCCTTTCTTAAACACCAACGTCTCCGAAGCGCCGTTACGATCTCGACGGGTTGCCGAAAGAATATTGAAGCTCTTGGTGCTCACGAGATAAGTTCCCCTAGTTTGCGGTCGACCACCTCTTTACCAAACACCTCGTAGATCAGATCTTTCAGCGGTGTGCCAGCCATCTTGCCGACTAGATCTCTGACCCGCTGCATGTGCTGCACAATATCCGCATAGGCGTCTGAAGCCGCAAATATCTCTGCTGCGACAGTGCCAAGCGCGGACAATCCAAACTGGTATGTGGACTTGTCCTTTGTCACCTCAAGGAGGCGCTTGCCCTCCAGATACGCCAAGATATGGTAGTACCGATCGTCCCAAGGCCCATAGTGAAAGCGCACCATGCTCGATTCGATGGTCCGAACGGGCGTCGTAGGATCTTTCTTCAAATGCTTCGCGAGCTTCTCGTAGAACTCGGGGTAACGAACAAGGAAGTCGAGCTTGGCGAGTTTCGTTAGGCCATCAAGGCGCATGAACCCCGTGGCTTTCTTCTTCGTACCGCAGATGGAGACAAGCAGGAGTAGTCGAGCGGCGTGCAGCTCTAGGATGTCATCAGCGAGAAGCGGGGCACCAGCTGGTTGGTGCCCGAGATTGGCAATGGACTTCATGTGCTTGCCCTCACAAATCGATGGGTGCATCGATCTGCTAAGTCGTACATGTAACCGTAAAGGATCTCAGCTGGCGGGCGACTCTGCTCTCGAAGCGAGAGCCGGGCCGCATTGATTTCATTGATGCACAACGCGTGGAATGCAACACCATCGGCGTCAATCAGCCGGCCATCGAGGTTTGCCCGAAGCGTCACCAATCGTCCTCTGATGTCACTTTCGACTGCCAATTGCGTTTCGGTCGCATCGTATTTCGGAGTCAGGCGCTCAAGCCGATAGCGTTGTCGCATCTCGGCTATGGATTCGTACTGATCCGCGGGGATGCCAGCAGTTTGCAGTTTACCCTCTAGCGTTTTCCCCGTTCCCAGTTTGCCCGGATGCACGGCATCGGTGACTGCCTGCGTAAACCAAGCCAAAAGGTCGGCTCGAAGAATCTTCTTTTTTCCAATCTCCGTGTCCCAACGGGCCAAGCCTCCGTCGTAAACCTTCGTAAGCAGTTTCTGATATAGTTCCTCGACCTGATCTCGCGCCAGAAACTGGCTGGACTTCTCGACGAGGTTACCCGTCCTCCAGAGATTGTCCTGCTTGACCGCATCGAGCGAATGAACCCACTTCCAAAGCGTTCGGTCGACCCAGAAGGTGTAATCGTTGCCGTTTTCCGACCTAAAGTCTGCAAGCTTTTCTTTCAGCTTCTCGATTAACGCGAGGTAATCCGGCTTTGTCTTGTCGCGAAGCGTCGACCCGATTGGGTGTGCAAGGAAAGCCAGCTCATCCTTGATTGGACGAGACGTAACGACGCGAAAGCGCACGGGCTCTTGGCATCGGTCGTACTGCAGCGACTTCTCAAGAATGCAGTGGCCGTCCTTTTTTTTGGACTTCTTCTTTGGCTTCGCTCCTGCGGGCCCGTCTTCGTCAGCCTCGCCCTTGACGGTGGAGCCATCCGACTCGTCCGATTCCGACGCCTTCTCCCTTTCCAGCAGCTTGGCAATCGACCAAAGCTGGTCGAACTCATTCGACTTAACCTGAACGAACTCAACCTCTTCACCGGCGGCGTTGACCCAGAGCAGCGTTACATCGTCTTGGGTTTCGCACCAAACCTGCGAGAGCGTCGAATCCTCGAGCATGTCGAGGCAATGACCGGCTGCAATGTGGTCCTGTATTGCAAAACCACGGCGCGCGACTGTGCCTCCGATCTCGAGGGGCGGAAGGTCATGGATGGACTGTGGAATAGAGCTCAAGGGTTTGCAAGCCGGTAAGGGAGGAAGGAAGAGGTTACCGTGATCTCAAGACTACCTGCCGCGAGGAGGCAAGGCAATTCCTGCGGCGCTCAGCTGAACGAAAGTGCCTGCCCTAAACAGCCGTGAGCGCGTCCGGCCACATCCCGTTGTAGCCGCGGCTTGGGGAATCGCGGTAGCGAGTCGATCAGGTCTTGCTCCCACGCCCAGCAAACGACCGCCCGTAAATGTTCGCGAGCCTTGTTCGCCGTGCGGCCCGGGTTGGTCCCTTCGTCAGCAACGGCTCGGTCGTACACCCAGTCGAGGAATTCGCGGATCTCTTTCCGGCCGAGTCGCTCGATCGGCACTCCGCCTCCCCAGGATTTCCACTTTGCAAGAGTTGTTCGATACTCGGCCTGCGTGCCAGAGGCAGCACTGCGGGACCGAAGGTATTTCTGGACGGCGGATTTCAAAGTGGTCGGCATCGGTGGGCTCCCGCGCCGCCGGCGCTTGCCTCAATGCCAGATCCACACGGTCGGTGGCATATACTTGCTCCTTGCGGGCCGTCGCGTCCGGTCCGTGGAGCGAGCAGAAGAGATGTCAGACGCGTCACGGCCGCGCGTCTTCAGCTGTATCCAAGGATAATTGGGAAGGACCGAACGCCATAGGGTTGTTTAGCGGCATAACCACGGGAGGAGCTGTGTTTCGTGCCCCAACGTGTCGAACCGAGGGCCACGCCCACGCGCCGATGACCTCGGCATTGTCGATCAAGGAGTCTTGCTGAGCCTGCATTGCGCACCCGGTTGCGCCCACCGACGCCTCGAAAGCGACATGCGATTCCGACCCAGGACGGTTCGACCTGTGCGCGCAACGAAATGGCTAAACGACTTCGGTTGCGCCCCCGACGCGTCGAAGCCAACCCGTCAAGCGATATCGATTTGACGACGCCGCAATCACCACCGGCACAATCACATTCGCTGACTACCGAGTTGTGCAGTTGTGTGGGCAACCCACTGCGCATCCTCAGCTCGCGGGAAGCCAAATCGACTGCAGACCAACGTCGGAGTCGCTAGAATGATGAACTGACAATTCGACGAGACACGTAGGCGTCTCGTTTCTGCCAGGTGACAAATTGGTCTCTCAAGACCCGTGAACCAAGGCAGCTGCCAGAGTGCAAAGCATCCATTGGATGGATCAAGGAGAGCCGCTGTGTGGGGGATGAAGTGGGAGCAAATCTGGACGCCGCTCCTAGTCTTGATAGTTGGCGGCGTGCTGGGTTATCTGGGACGGCTGTTTCTGGAGTCGCGACGGAGAATCCGTTTCTCGGTCGACGGCCTCTATTTCGGTCCAGCGCTTTCCTGGAACCTGTTCATGGGCAGAAACTACCCGTCCGATCATCTCATAGGCCTGGAATGCACGATTCGCTTCTTCAGCGAGAAAACTGCCACGATCGGCCTTCATGACTTTCGGCTTGAGTTCTGCCGAACGACCTACATGGGAAAGATGGTGGAGTTTACGCCGGATATGAGGGACGTGCTTCGAGACCTGAACGACAAGGATACACCTTTCACCCTTGAAACACTTGAGCTGCCGCCACGCCAGTTCGTGTCATTGGAATTGCGGACCTCGATTGATCGCGATCATTGGCGCGACGTGCGGCTATGCACCGTTGTTCGGTTGAGCTGCAAGACGTCGGAAGGAAAGACCAAGCGATTCACGATCGGTTCAATCCAGGTGCCAACAATGCCACGCGCGAGTGTCAACGGGCCGGAATACATGTCAGTTCAAATGATGCCACTACACACGCAGGCTGACGGCGGGCCGTTCGTAATCTTGGCCGCGCGACGACGAGAGGGCGTACAAACGAATCTGTTCACTCTTCCAGAGGAAGATGCTCGTTATTGGGACGGGAAGGCGTGGGTGACTGGCAAAGTCCAAGCCAAGAAGTATCAGAAGCCACAGGACGCTCGCGACGCCGGCGAACGCGTCAAGATTTGGAACATCGTGCCCGCCGAGTGGATGGAGAGCGACGGCTGTGCCGATTTCTGACCGCGGGCGATGTGACCGAGGCGCGCTGCAACGACCAAGCTGACCTAGCCGCCGTAATCAGCTTTGCCATTCGAATTCGACCGAATTGACGGCTCCGGTCCAGTGTCTGGTTAAGTGGTCATTAGTTACATTTACACGCACGTACGTTGGCAGCCGGGCTCCAACCGGCGGACGTGCCGTGAAACTCAAGCGTCTGCTTTGGTGAATCTGCACCGCGGCATAGCGTGCAATAACGACGGTCGGGCGGCAGCGACAAGTAAGAAATGCCGGGCCGCGATCGATAACGCCCGTCGCTCCGAACAAGCTTACCACGTTCAAGAACAGAAGCGAGTTGCGAGTAAGCATTCGCGTTTGATTCGGAACCGTGGTGTGGAGCCGTCACGAGGTAGTCACCGTCGGGAAGGTTGAATGAAAACCCAAAATCAGAATCAGCCGATAAGACAACACCGGGAAGTTCATCAGTGGGTTGAACAGTGAAAACCAAGCTTTCGCGATTTGCCTTGGACAACGCAAGAAACCGAAGTGCCCCCGGAGGCATCCGACGTGTTCGCAAGATCTCGCGACAATTGAGCGGCGAAAGGAGTGTGTGCGCGGGAGAGGCACTCGTTTCCCCAAATTCGAACCATTTGATCATTGCGCCAGCGTGAAACGCTGCAAGAGCGATCGCTCGAATTCTCGAAGCAGCCTCCACGGCGTCTACGAGTAACTTCACGCCCCGGGGCCCATATGGACTCCATGGATATGGTCCAAATTCATAAAAGTACGCCTCGTAAAAGAAAGGTCCATTGGATTCCGTCGCGTTTTCGAGCGCGTTGAGAAACGCATCATTGTTCCAATCGGTATTCCATTCACGAGTCTCTGAATCTTCCCGTCGATCCTCAAGCGACAATCTGTCGCCAAGTTCGTCCAAGGTTCCCGCGTCTGCATATTCGTCGCGGGTTTCTCGCCAATCGTGGTACAACTCGCAAGAGAAGTCGTGTGGGTTTTCAAGTAAATCCTCAAGTCGTTCTGTCCATCGACCCGGCAACCAAACTTCACGGCACTGAATCTCCGATTCCAATATCCCCAAAACCCCGTTCGCGTGGTCCGCGTCGTTGTGCGTACACACCAATACATCGAGTTCTGAGCACGAGGTGGCTCCGTGCAACTGAGATGCGATGGCTCGCATGCTTTTACCGCCATCGATAAGCACGGAACCGGCGTCGTTCTGGTAGAAGAACCCGTCACCTTGTCCGACCGGAAGTGCAATGAAGCGACTCTGCATTTGGTCACCTAACTTGGCTACAGACGGTTTCTGTCCCTTTTCAGTTCGGGATTTGGGTACTCACGGTGGTATCGACTCCGCTATTCTGAACGTCGAAGGTCGCCGAATCAAGCAATTTTTGTCTGCGTCGGTCCGACACACCGATTGAATTTAGCGAGGTAGGTTAACGTGCGTCGGTGAAATCGACCGACGAGAGTTAGCAATCTCAAAAGTGCTGATTCGACCACCCCCAGACGCGTCGAGAGAAAAACGCCAAGACGCGTACGTCACGTGGATCGCAGGCCGGTGTCGGTGAAATCTAAAATTGTACTCTTCCGCCTCCGGCGGGCGCACAGGCCGCTTCGCGGCCTCTTGGGGTGTCGTGACCACGGCGATCGCCGTGGCGTCGACGCACGCGTCCTCGCGAGCGAATCGTCCCGAGCCGCGACAGGCGGGGTTACGCGTGCGTCGGTCTCGAGGTACGAGTGCCAGCCGTCGAAAGCCCGCCTGTCGCGGCGGTAGCCGGCGACGCTCTGCCCCTGAAGCGTGGCAGACTTTTCGGCTTTCCCAAGCCGCGTAGAAGGTCGATCTCCAATCGCCGCTCGCTCCCCTATCGGTCGCCTCCGGCGGCGATCGTCCGGCGGTCGCGCGGCGGACTTTTCTAACCCATCGCGCATCATCGTGGGCGAGTGATGCCGCGCCTTCTCTCTTGAGTTGTCAACGACAGCGGATGGCTCCTTCAATGCTTCACCAAGGTTGGAAGTCAGCCTAGAAAGGCTGACGTACGTCGATCCGCCTCGTCGCGTTAACTTTTCTTGTCCAAGCAGGCGGGCGATAGCCCGCTCGACTTTGCTTAAACAGAACACGCTTTGAAAGTTGCTTTGTAGACGCTGCGGCGACTCCCCTCTTACCGCAAGTCGTTGCCAAAAAGTCTTCACCAGCAATTCTAAAAAGGTCCGGCAATCACCGATAGTTGGTCCGGCAATCACCGAGCTTGTGCAAGCAATGAAGGTCCGGCGATCACCGATACGTGCTTTGGGCATGTCAGGTGTTGGGATGTTGGCGTTCGAGCAGCCAGACGCTAAAGTCCGGGAAGGTCTGCATCCAACCGCCGAGGCCGACTTGTTCGGTGACGACTGCCGACAGGTCGGACTCACTCTTCCACGGCGATATACAACGGCTTTCCCATGTCGTCTGGAAGTGGCACGGTCGTGAAACGTAGCAAGTCGACGATATCGACATCTTGGAAGTAGGTGGTATGACTACGCGATTCCTTCGGGCTAAGTGACGAGAGCCATTGATCCTTCGCCATCTTGATTGGCAGGCCATACTTATCCAACAACAGCACCTTTACGTTCGGCCGCACTCGCAATTCGGTCCTGTTTGTATACAGAATCGAGACGCCGCGGCTCGCGGTCAGCGAGACGCGTTTCACGTAATCCCCGTTAACCAAGCACTCGTTGTCCACGATCCGATAAACGCCCTCGCCAGGGTCGATTTCTTTGAAAGGCGATTCCGCTCGAGCGGACGAAACCGCACAAAACAAAAGACTCCACAAGCTCACCGTTCGCAACATGGGATTCTCCTTCAATGCTTTGCTCAGTTTCACTACACAAGCAGATCTCGAATCGCGTTACCTGGTCGTACGAAGTGAGGTCTGCCGCTCGTGTCGTTCAGCGTCTGGCCGGGTGGCACGCCCAGGGCATGATAGACCGTGGCGATCAAGTCTCGGGGCGCGACGGGGTCCGCGGCGGGAAACGCAGCATGCTGGTCGGACTTGCCGTACACCGTCCCTCCACGAACACCTCCGCCGGCTAAGACCGACGTAAAACAGCCGGGCCAATGGTCTCGTCCGTCCTTGCCGGCTCCGGCATCACTGTTTCGTTGCCCGACCTTTGGCGTGCGGCCGAATTCTCCGGTCCAGACAACCAACGTCTCGTCGAGCATCCCGCGCTCGGACAGGTCGTCCAACAGCGCGGAGAAGGCTTGATCGGCCACCGGCATCAGCCGCTCTTTGAGATCGATGAAGTTGCGGCTGTGCGTGTCCCAGTAAACGCTGACGTTCTTGATCCCGTCGCTCGGCCAATAGATGGTCACCAGCGGGACGCCTCGTTCCACAAGCCGCCTCGCCTGCAAGACGGATTGACCGTGTGGATTCAAACCATATCGCTCGCGAACCGCCGGCGACTCTTCATCGAGGTTGAACGCACCCCGCTGCTCGGCGGCCGAGGTGAGCAACTCGATCGCCCGGCGGCTGTTGGCGTCCTGAGCGTGGAAGGCTGTTTCGTGTGCCGCGCGTTGTTGATTGAGCGACGCGCGGAGTTCGTTTCGCGCGAGCAACCGGCGAACGGAGATTTCCGGCTGCAAGGTGAGATCCGCCACGTGGTAGTCGTCACGGCTGGGATCATGATCGATCGTCATTGGATCGAACGTGCCTCCGAGCCAGCCCGCGAATTGACCCTGGCTCTGTTCGACGAATCGCGGGACATCGTTCTCCAGTTCCGGGCGCATCGAGACAAACGGAGGCAACGCGCCGCTTCCCCGTCCCAAACCCGCCAGCACCGAACCGACGTGCGGCCACTGAGCTCGAACGTCCGTGTTGGCTGGTGGCGGTTCGCCCGTCAGCATGAAGTGCGTTCCCGACGTGTGGTTCACATCGGTGTGGGTCAGCGAGCGAACGATCGCCAATTGATCGACTCGCCGCGAGAGCTCGGGAAAATGCTCGCAGATGTGAGTGCCGGGAACGTTTGTCGAGATCGGCATAAACTCGCCGCGCACCTCGACCGGCGCATCGGGCTTCAAGTCCCACGTGTCCTGGTGCGCCGGCCCGCCCCACATGAAGAGCAGGATGCAGGACTTGGCCCGGCCAAAGCTGGCGTCTTGTGTCGCTTGTGCCTGGGCCGCCAACAGTTCCGGCAACCCAAGTCCGAACAGACTCAAACCACCGGCTTGCAACAGCCGCCTTCGATCGACCAGCGTCGAGCTGGCAAAGTCGGAACAACAAGATCGC
>JBBDHZ010000249.1:0-2007 GCA_040880645.1 Minisyncoccota bacterium | reverse complement strand
GGGCGACGCCATCCTGCTGGTGAGTGCCTTGGTGTTGGCTTGGAAAGTCGTCTACGTTCGACACGCTGTGAGGTTTGTGGAACCGGGCAAGCTGATTTTCTGGCATGATTTGATCGGCGTGGTCTGCTTTGTGATTTGCAGCGCGGCGTTCGAGCGGCTGGAGTTTGGCGGGTTCACGACTGTCGCGGTCATCGCGCTGATTTACCAGGGCGTCTTCGTGGCTGGCATCTGTTTCGCGCTGCAAGCGATGCTGTTGCGTCATCACTCCGCCTCGCAGATCGCCATCTTCAGTTTCGCCACGCCTCTGTTCGGGGTCGGCACCGGGATCCTGCTGCGCGGCGATCAAATGACGCCCATGCTGGCGGTTGCCGCGGTTTGCGTGGCGATTGGCATCCTCTTGGTGAACTTGAAGAGGCCGCCCGTGATTGCATAGGAGTAGGTTCCACTCCCCCGAGTAGCCCGCGCCGCGGCTGGCATAATCATGCGTGCTGGCCGTGCCGGAACTTGACCACGTCCCGTCCGTTTGCAGGCCGGGATGTTCGGCGGCTCACGAGCAAGCGGACCCATCTTCCGTCGTTATTCATCATACGGATCTTGTGGCGGTTCGCGAAACAGTTGCGTCAGAGGCAATTGGAAGCCGGGCAACACGTCACCGCCCCCCAGCATTTGGCTCGCATTCAATTCGACCGACTGATCGGGCGCCGTGAAGACACGAACGGTGCGAGTGTCCGGGTAAACGTACCAGACCAACCGCGTGCCGGCGGCAAAATACTCCCGCAGCTTTCGCTCCATCTCTTTCGACGTGTTGCTCTTGCTGACGACTTCCACGGCTAATTCTGGGACAAGCCGCGGAACAGGTTCTCGAGGAATCCTGCGTCCCGGAAGCCGGTCCCAACTGACGAAGGAGACGTCAGGAATCCGAATTTCACCGGCCAGGAGTTGGAGCATTCCGGCTTCGCCAGCCACGATTCCCAAATCGTGTTCGTCGACGTATGCGGCAAGGAAGCGGCCGAGTAACATTGCCAGGTACGATTCGTAGTACCCCATGACCTTCTCCATCAGGACGCCGTTGTAAAGCTCGTAGAGTCGCTTTTCGCGCGCTTCGATCTCGACAACATCGTGCTCGGTCGCCTGCCCCGGCGGCGGCGTCGTACGGATTCGTGCCAAGGGGACCGGCCCGAACTGCTCCGACAACTCGGCAATTGTCCATTCGGTCGGCGTGGAAACCATCGGTTGACTCTCAACGACAGTGGTGAAAGACGCATCGATCCAATGTTAACAAGTCCGTAGCCCTGGAAGCAATGCTTGACGTGAGGTCGCGGCGGTTGTGTGGTCGCTGTTGTCCACACGACCGCAGCCTTCGGGTGGGAGGCCCAGGCGGTGACCGGCCGAGCGAGACGCGTTCCACTGGCTCGCTGCCAACCCGGGTCGTATCAACCGGCGATAAACCGAACCGTTCCAGAGATGCGCTCACCGCCGAATCTCTTGCATTAGCCGCAAGCCGAGCACATCGAGTAGCCGGTCGAGGGCCGCGGATGGAAGTTCGGCATCGCCGGCGCGAAATTCGGAAAGCAGTCGAACGTCGATGCCGATATCGGCGGCTAGTGTCTCGACAGGCCGTCTCGACAAAGCGATTGCCCGACGGACATCGCCGAAGAAGCCGGGCTTGGTGGCTGCGGCTTGCAACTTTCGAAGATGGGCTATGTTTTGCTCCTTTCCGGCCAACTCCTGCTGGACGGCTGCTTCCCATTCTTTTGCGCAGGCGTGAAATCGAACGTAACTCGCGTCTCTCCCGCTGCTTTGGCCTCGTCTATCCCTTGCTGCTGCTTCGGCGTGAATTGCATCCTTCAGTTATCTTACCTGATTACGTGCCTCTGGTAACGACTAGTGGTCTGTTACAGCTTAATTTTAGGGTAGATGGACTGGAGTTTCACCCGCGCGTCGTCGATTTTGTATCTTCTCATGGCTAGCACTTCTGGCTAGCACCTTACTTGTTTTCTTCTTGCT
>JBBDHZ010000248.1:192-2010 GCA_040880645.1 Minisyncoccota bacterium | reverse complement strand
TCGTAGATCATTACTCGTAAATCATATATCTGCTCTATGAACTTATGGCACGACATTTCCGCCGGAGACAACGCTCCCCGCGAGATCAACACGATTATCGAAACCCCCAAGGGATCCCACAATAAATACGAGATCGACAAGGAGAACGGCTTGATCGCACTCGATCGGGCGAACTACTCGGATGCACCGTATCCGGTTGACTACGGCTTCGTACCCCAAACCTACTGGCACGACGATGACGCATTGGACGTAATGATCCTCAGCACGTACCCGATCGCGGTCGGCGTACTGGTCCCCGTGCGACCGATCGCCGTGATGAAGATGACCGATGACGGCGACAGTGATGACAAGATCATCGGCGTACCGCTCACCGACCGACGCTGGGAGGACGTGCAGAGTCTTGCGGACGTGAACAAGCACACACTCCGCACCATTCGTCACTTCTTCGAGACCTACAAAATACTCAAAAGCGGCGACGGCGAAGCCGAAACCGGGGTCACCGTACACGGCTTCAAAGAAAAAGATGACGCGATCGACGCGATTAACGAATCATTACAGCTTTACAAAGAAAAATTCAACAACTAACTCTTTCGCAAGGGAAACACGAGTACTTCACAAACCATTACCTACTGACACGTATCACTTTATGGCAGAGGAAACAACCAACCATCAAAACATCACCGTTACCGAGCAGGAAGACGCTCAGGTTGAGATCACAGGAGAGATAACGGCCGACACATTAGCCAGCGCCCGTACGCGCGCGCTTGACAACGTACGCGCAAACGCCGAGATCGAAGGCTTCCGCAAAGGGCACGCACCGGACGACGTTCTCATAAAGAAGTACGGGGAGATGACGATTCTCCAGGAAGCCGCCGAGATCGCCCTCACCGACGAGTACCCGGCGATCCTGCGCGAGCAGGCGATCCAGGCGATCGGCCAACCGAGGATCTCGATCACAAAACTCACCCCGGGTGAGCCGCTTGGCTTTACGATCACCACCGCGACGATGCCGGAGGTGACGCTCCCCGACTACAAGCACGTAGCCAAGGAGACACTGGCCAAAAAAGAGAATCAACCGGAAACGATCGACGTGACCGGCAAAGAGGTTGAGGACACGATACTGCAGGTACGCCGAAACGTCGCCCAACAACAACAGCAAGAGAGCGGGATCGAGACCACCGGCGGAGACGAGTCGCTCCCCGACCTGACGGACGAGTTCGTCGCCTCGCTCGGTGATTTCAAGGACGTCGAGGATTTCAAAACAAAGATCAACGAAAACATCCGGGAGCAGAAGCGCCGCGAGCAGATCGAGAAGCGCCGCCTGGCGGTCCTGGAGGCCTTGATCGAACAGTCAACCATTACCCTGCCGTCTCTTATTGTCGATAGTGAGGTCGACAAAATGATCGACCAACTCAAAAGCGACGTAACCCGCGCCGGAATGAATTTTGAGGACTACCTCAAACAAACCGGTAAAAGTGACGAGGATCTTCGGGCTGAGTGGCGGCCGCAGGCGGAGAAAAAAGCCAAAACCCAGCTTATCCTCAACACAATCACCGCTGAGGAGAAACTCACCCCGGACCAAGACCTGGTCAATCAGCACGTCGAGGCGCTGATGAGCCAGCACCCCAGCGCAAACCGCGAGCAGGCGAAGGTGTTCGTGGAAACCCAGCTCTTGAACGATCAGGCCCTCCGACTCCTCGAGGAACAGGCACCTGCATCAAAGGAGTCGGGTACGAAAAAAGAGAAAACAGAGGGACACGAAGAGAACTAGCGGCTGAGCCGATATCTACTTCTTCCCCGAACAACCGACCCCCCGCC
>JBBDHZ010000248.1:0-182 GCA_040880645.1 Minisyncoccota bacterium | reverse complement strand
GGCGGGCGGTCGGTTGCGTTTGGAGCGCGCGCACGTTGCACGTTAGTGAATGCCTCCGTTCACCCGTCCGAACACCTCTACCCACTCCTTACACCAATTCAGGGTTGCTACCGCAGCAGCAGAAGTGCTGCCACGCTCAGCGCCGCGGTCTCCGTCTTAAGATTTTGAGAGCCAAGTGACGC
>JBBDHZ010000247.1:0-11970 GCA_040880645.1 Minisyncoccota bacterium | reverse complement strand
CCGTTTGACCCAGCAAATCATTGGGTTTCCTGGTCCGCGTTTTGGGAATGCACCCGAACACCGACTTCTATTTTCGTGTCGGAGTGACGTACTCGTACCTGACCAGTAGTGTATTTAGTGCTCGGTTGTCGCCTGGTGGCTTCATCTTCGACGTTGCTGGCTCTTCGCTTTTCCCTCCGAATGCAAACACATTTCTAGCCGTCTTGAATTCTCGCGTCGCATATTACCTGCTAAAGCTAATAAATCCGACAGTCAATTTTCAGGTAGGTGATTTGGCGAGGCTTCCCGTAGTTGAGGCGTGTACTCCGGAAATAGAAAGCAACGTCGCTTCCGCAGTTACGATGAGTCAATCCCAGGGTGGTTTTATTGAAAGAAATCCAACCTATGTTCAACCTCTGCCTTGGCTTGGTTATGAGAAGCTTGTCACTTCATATACCACCCATCTTTATGAGATTGAGGAAGCTATCAACGATGGTGTTTTTCAGTTATTCGGAGTCGAGGAGGGTGATCGTGTTTCAATAGAAGACGAACTTGCATCACTGGATTCGGGCGAGGTAGCAGATGACGAAAATTTCGATGCAGTCGCTGGGCCAGAGTCGGCGAGTACAGATGAGAGTTTAACGGGACAGACCTTATCGCGTCAGGAAGTGGCAACGGATTGGCTCAGCTATGCCGTCGGCGTCAGCCTAGGTCGGTTCCAGCCCGGCATCGAGGGAGCCCTCGGACGGGGTGACTTTACTCCCGAAACATCCGATCAACTACGCACTCTTGCCGATTCCGATGGCGTGATGGTGCTCGATGCTGGGCATCCACATGATCTGGCCGCGAGAGTGCTCCAAGCCCTGACGCTGATGCTGGGCGATGAGCATGCTCGCGAGTGTATTCACGAGGCGACCGGGCGCGATGGGGATCTGGAAGAAGAACTCCGTCGCTACCTGGGCGGGAACTTTTTCAAAGAGCATCTGCAAAAGTACCGCAAGCGCCCGACGTACTGGTTGCTGCAATCGCCGCGCAAAACTTACGGCATCTACCTGTTCCACGAACGGATCACCAAAGACACGCTCTACCGCATCCGCAGCGATAAATACGTGGGCTCGAAACTGAAACTGCTTAATTCACGTTTGACTGGACTCCAGCGCGAGGCCGAAGGAGCCAGCGGTCGCGATCTGAAGACGCTGCAAAAGACGATCGAGGAGACCGAAGCCGCCCGCGACGACTTGCAGGAATTCGCCAGCAAGATCGATGACCTGATCGCGCTGGGTTACGATCCAAACATCGATGATGGCGTGCTGATCAACATGGCTCCACTCTGGCAGTTGATCCCCTCCTGGTCGGCAGAACCCAAAAAGTGCTGGGAAAAACTGGTCGCGGGAGACTACGACTGGTCGCACATGTCCATGCACCTCTGGCCCGAACGCGTCGTCCCCAAGTGCATTGAAAACGCCAGTTACGCCATCGCGCACGGCCTGGACGACGTCTTCTGGAAACAAGACGACCGAGATCGCTTCCAGCCCAAGCCGAAACCGGACGGAGGCTGGCAGCCAGTCATCAACCAACTGGTCAACGACCGCCAGAGACCCGGAGTGGCCGAGGCGAGGGAAAAGCTGATCGCCGAAGGAGCCAAAACGGCCCCGAAGAAACGCCGTGGACGGAGCCGAACCTCATGACGCCTCAACAAAGTAAGCTGCCATTAAATCTTGAAGATCTGCTGCGAGCTCGAACGGTCGAGAGTGACCGTATCGAATACAAAGCGGGCTGGAATCCCGACGCTATCGTCCGAACCCTGTGTGCCTTTGCCAATGACTTTGAAAATTTGGGCGGTGGCTATGTGGTGATCGGGCAGGACTGTGACGCCAGTGCCCAACCAGTTTTTCCGCCCGTTGGACTCAGTGACAGCCAACTGGAATCTGTTCAGCAGAGTTTACTGAGCGTCTGCAAGTTGATTCAGCCATCTTATTTTCCGATTCTCAGTATCGAAGTCTTCGATGGTAAGAAGCTGATCGTTCTGTGGGCACCCGGCGGACAGAATCGACCGTACAAGGCTCCTCGTGCGGTCACAGTCAAGGCGAAGGATTACCACTATTACATTCGCCGGTACTCGAGCACGGTCGAACTGAAGGCCAACAGCGAGGAAGAGCAAGAACTGTTGCGGTTGACTGCGACGATCCCCTTTGATGACCGTCAATGCCGTCAGGCGAGTGTCGACGACTTGAACCCACGATTGATCCAAACCTACTTGAAGGAGGTAGGAAGTGGCCTGGCAGAC
Source organism: Minisyncoccota bacterium (assembly GCA_040880645.1). Lineage (GTDB taxonomy): Bacteria > Patescibacteriota > Minisyncoccia > Phycocordibacterales > CSBR16-193 > JBBDHZ01. Next base: position 9,704 of record JBBDHZ010000247.1, on the reverse strand, counting down.
GAAGCGGATCGTATCCCACTGGTCGACCTGGGCCGACAGATGAACATCGTCGACGGGGCGACTGAGCATGTTCGACCGCGAAACGTCGGCATTCTTTTCTTCCACGATCAACCGAACCAGTTTTTTCCTGGGGCACAGATCGACGTGGTTATCTTCCCCAAAGGGCCGGGTGGCGGCGAAATCATCGAAAAGTCGTTCCAAGGCCCGGTGCATGAACAGATTCGTAATTGCTTGAAGTATCTGCAGAACGATGTCATCCGCGAAAAGATTATCAAACACAAGGATCGGGCCGAATCAACGCGTTTCTTCAATTACCCCTTTCCAGCCCTGGAAGAGGTTGTCGTCAATGCGGTTTACCACCGCAGCTACGAACAGCGGGAGCCGGTTGAGGTTCGGGTCAATCCGGATGGGATCGACGTGGTCAGCTACCCCGGCCCGGATGCTTCCATCAGGGTCGAAGCCTTGAATCAGGAAAAAATCGTCGCTAGGCGGTATCGCAACCGCAGGATCGGCGATTTCCTCAAAGAACTGGACCTGACGGAGGGGCGTTGTACGGGAATTCCGACCATTCGGGCTGCGATGGAAGAAAACGGGTCGCCAGCGCCCCGATTTTCGACGGACGCAGACCGGACCTATTTCCTGGTCGAGCTTCCCGTCCACCCTCAACTGCCAGGTGTCTTTCATGCGCATGACGGGGCGCATGATGGGGCGCATGACGAGGCGCATGATGATTTAACGGAAACGGAACTTAAGGTCCTGTGGTTTCTCCGGAATGAACCGCAGAGCCGAGCAGCGATTGCCGAGTACCTCGGGCTGAAAAGTCGCAGCGGTCACCTGTACAGGTCGATCGACCACCTGCGTGGTGTCGGACTGGCCGAACTTACCATTCCCGATAAGCCGCAGAGTAAACACCAGAAAATGAGGATTACTGATGAGGGAAAAGCTTGGTTGGATCAGCACGTTATTTCAAAAAAGCACCCACAATTGAAGTAAGGGAACGCACTGATATCCGTTGTTACGAGCGACTGAAATAGCCTGAAAAGGCCACGAGAGGAAAAATGCATTCACTCCACGAACATGTATCGCAAACTCTGGCAGACAAACTTGCCAAACGGCGAGTCGTTGTCTGGTACGACGCGCGGGGTGAATTCAAAGACTTCGTGGCGGAACTCTCGCCGGACGGACTCCCGGCAACCTGTCAAGTCGATCCCGTGACAATCGGAGGCAACGCTGCGTCGCTGTGCGTGCTGCACGATTCATTCTTCGAAGCCAAGTTTGCTGTCGAAGCAATTGTTTCCAAAGATCATCCAGACCCGCTGCTGGTGTACATTCCTGAGAAGAAACGCGACGATGACACCGCAGTGCTGATGGAGCTTGAAGCCGGCGGGGAACGATGGGAGCCACAGCTTAAAAGAGAGGTTCGCCGGGTTCTTAAAAAGCAGCTTGGAGATGGTCAGATCGATCAATTGCTCGGTTCACCCAATATCGGATACGCCGATATCGTGGGCGTCCTTGCAGGCGGGCAAGGACACGGGGTCTCGGGATCGCTGCTACAAGTCATTTACGACGTTTCAGACAATCCGGGAATCGTCGCCGCGTGGCTTGCTTCCGACCACCAGGACGAAGCAGTGATCGAGAAAGGGGCCAAGCCAGAGCTACTACAGCTTCTCGCTTCACGGCTGGGATTGCAATTAGCCGATGGCGTGGAGCTTGAAGACGCGCGCCGAAAGACTTGCCGGTACGTATTGCTCGGTGAGTTCCGTAACGACCTGAAGTGCGATGCGCCCTCGTCGTTAAACCTGGTGGAACAGCCAACCAGCAAACATCTGGAACTGGTCCTCGGCGTTGCCAAGGAACTTCGCGAGCATCATGCCGAAGCCTACGTGCGGATTGCAGACGCAATTGAGCAGGAGTTGCATCTGAAGACGCAGGGAATTGCGCCGGAGACCCTCGGAAAGATTGACACGTTTCGCTTTGAAGAGGAGTGTTTGCTCGAATACGTTGGCGAGCAAATTGTGGCGGGCAGCTTCCAGGCGGCTCTGGAAATCGTCGACCACAGGCGGCTTAGCTTCTGGGCTCTGCATCAGCTCCAGCGCCAGGAACAGTGGCAAGCCTACGGACTCGCGGCCCAATTGGGACTTGCCGTACACGAGGTCACCAATCAATTGCCTGATGCGAAAAAGACCGCGATTCACTGGGTCGAAGGCTACGTGGCCGAAAAGGGCTGGTACCGCGTTGATTTGCTGCATCGCCGCCTGGAGTCAACATTGTCGGCGATGACCGATACGATTGCTTCTGAAAGGGTGGTTCACCGCGTAAGGCAAGATTACGAAAAACTGGTCGACCGGATGACGAGCGGTTTTATCGCTGCGTTCAAAGATGCCGGATGGTCCATTCCCGGAGTACTGCATCAGACCGAGGTCTACAGTAAGCAGGTGCAAACGACTGGCGAAACAGTTTGCTTTATTCTGGTCGATGCGCTCCGCTATGAAATGGGCGTTGAGCTAAAGGGATTGCTCGAAGCCGCCGAGCAACTGAGCGTCGAACCGGCGGTTGGCGCCATTCCGACGATCACACCGATCGGCATGGCGGCACTCATGCCGGGGGCCGATGAGTCGTTTTCGGTGGTCGAATGCGGCAAGGATCTGGGCGGCAAGGTTGAATCATCAGTCGCCGGTTCGCTCAGTGACCGCCGCAAGGTCTGGAAGGGCCGCGTGCCGGACGTCGTCGATTTAGAGTTGGACAAAGTGCTCAGTCACTCGAATTCGCAATTGCAGAAACGTATTGCCGGCGCCCCTCTGGTGCTGGTCCGCAGTCTCGAAATCGACGCGATGGGTGAGGGAGGCAATACCTTCCTTGCCAGACAAGTCATGGAGACGGCAATCAACAATGTGGCTCGGGCGATTAAACGGCTCGCCGGAATGGGAATCTCAAAGTTCGTGGTCGCAGCGGACCACGGGCATCTGTTTATTCACGAACGAGACGAATCGGAGAGGATCGAAAAACCGGGTGGGGAACAAGCGTCATTGCACCGCCGTTGTTGGGCCGGCCGAGGCGGATCGACTCCGCCTTCGACCGTGCGAATATCGGCGACGCAGCTTGGGTACGATTCTGACCTCGATTTTGTGTTCCCGACAAACAATTCCGTATTCAAAGCGGGTGGCGATCTGTCGTACTACCACGGAGGTCTGAGTCTGCAGGAGCTACTTGTGCCTGTGCTCTCGATCCGTATGCCTGCCGAAGTGAAGGCAGCGAGCTCAGATATCACCCTTTCGCTCTCAAAAGTGCCCGGAAAGATCGCGAACCGCATCGTCACCTTTGGAATCCATGCCGCGGCTACGACGCCGCTGTTTCCTCAGGAGGATTTCGCCGTTCGTCCCGTGCTGCTCAGTGCCGGTCAGCACGTCGGACACGTGGGGATGGTGCTGGATGCCGAGCACGACCAGCTAACCCATTGCGTCCGAATGAAACCTGGAAGCAGTTGCACGGTCGGCGTACAACTGCTCCGCGATGATGTAAGTACGGTCGAGATTGTTGTCCTTGATCCGGAAACGGATCGGATACTCGCAAAATCAAACAAAATTCCAGTGCAACTTGGAATCTGATGAAATAGGTAGAAGGATGATTGAAGAACAGACACCCACCGGCCAAGACTCGCTTGACCAGAAGCTGACACAAGCTTTCGATGGCAAGGTCGTTCGCAAGGACTTGGTCCGCAAGGTCAAAGTCGGTGCGAACGTGCCGGTGTTCGTGTTGGAATTCTTGCTGGGCAAGTATTGTGCGTCGTCCGACGACATGGCCATTCAGATGGGCCTCAAGGTCGTCAACGATACGCTCGCCGAAAACTACATCCGTCCCGATGAGTTCATGAAGGCGCAATCGAAGGTCGAGCAGCTTCAGGGCACTTCGCACACCTTCATTGACAAGGTGAAGATCCGCTTGGTGGACTCCGAATACTGGGCGGAGTTGGTGAACTTTAATCACAAGTTCGTCCACGTCTCCCCCAGGTACGTTCGCGAGTACGACCGCTTGTTGACCGGCGGCGTGTGGGCGCAAGTCGACATGAAGTTCGAATACGACGAAGAGACCCGGGGCAAAAACCCGTTCTGGATCAACAAGCTTCAGCCGATTCAGATTGCTTCCTTTGATGTCGAGGAGTACCAACGAGGGCGTGCCGCGTTCACATCAGAGGAATGGATTGATGTTGTGATTCGGACGATGGGCTACGAGCCCGATGTCATGGACCAGCGGCTCAAGATGTTGTTCATGGTGCGACTCATCCCGCTCACTGAGCGCAACTTCAACCTGGTCGAGCTCGGTCCCCGCGGAACCGGGAAAAGCTACGCCGTTCAGGAATTGTCGCCATACGGGGCGCTCCTCACCGGACCGACCACCGTCGCCAACATGTTCGGCCACATGTCCGGGAAGCAAAAGGGCATGGTCACAATCTGGGACGTGGTCGCGTTCGACGAAGTGGCCGATCTTCAGAAGATGCCAAAAGAAGTCATCACCACGATGAAAACCTACTGCGAATCCGGCACATTCCAGCGAGGGAAGGAATCCGACACCGGTGACGCCAGCATCGCCATGTTCGGAAACACAAACCAGCCGATCGATGTTATGGTCCAGCAGGGACACCTTTTCGCCCCGATGCCAGACGTGATTCGAGACGACATGGCCTTCATCGACCGCCTTCATTTCTACTTACCGGGCTGGGAAATCCCGAAGATGCGCCCGGATCTTTTCACCAGCCACTACGGCTTCGTCGTCGATTATTTCGCCGAGGCCCTACGAGCGCTCCGCAAACACAACTTCACTGAGTCGCTGGATAAGCACTTCGTACTGGGAAGCCACCTCAACACCCGTGATCAAAAAGCGGTGCGAAAAACTGTCTCGGGCCTGATGAAGATCATATACCCGCATGGAGAAATTTCAAAGGAAGAGCTTGCCGGTCTGGTCGAATTCGCCATCGAGGGCCGCCGCCGGGTAAAGGAGCAATTGAAGAAGATGGGCTCCTTCGAGTATTACCAAACATCGTTCAGCTACAGCGATCGTGAGTTAGGCGAAGAACGCTTCGTCGGCGTACCGGAACAGGGAGGCCGCGATCTTGTCGCCGCCGACCCACTCGCCCCGGGATCCGTATACACTGGGGCCATTGGGCCCGACGGAACGGTCGGGCTTTATCGCCTGGAAGTAACCATTACAGCCGGCACGGGCAAGCTAAAAACTGCCGGTGGAGTCCGTGGGTCCATGCGAGAATCAGTCAGTCGAGCCTTCAGCTACCTGCTGTCGAAAAAGGTCGAGTTCGGCATGGGGCGAGAGATCGACATCTCCGACTTCCACGTCGAATCGATCGACCTGCTCAACAACGGTGTCGATGCCGAAGTCGGAGTCGCCTTCTTCGTCGCCGCCTTCTCCGCACTCCGCCACTCCCCCATAACCGCCGCCACCCTCATCCTCGGTGACATGAGCATCCAGGGAAACATCAAAGAAGTCCGCTCCCTCACCGAGCCCCTGCAGCTAGCCCGCGACAACGGAGTGAAAAGGGCGCTCGTACCCATTGAAAACAAACGCCAATTCCTGGAAGTCAGCGGAGACATCATGGAACACGTCGACCCCGTCTTCTACGGCGACCCAAAAGCCGCGGCTTTTAAGGCGTTGGGGATGAACTGATGTGCTTGCAGCACATTGACAAGATCGACTACGGAGTTTGGTTTCTATGATTTGGTTCTTAATATTCAGATGCGTGGCGCATTTGTGGTGTAGGCTGATTCGACACGCCTTCCTTACTGAAAACCTAGGCTACGACGCAAAAATCAGCGGCGGCGTGGGATTGAGAAAAACTATTTTTGTCACTAATCAGAGTTCGCACACAGATACAAGGCACGATTCACATTCAAGGTCAATGTAAGATGGACAAGGGAGCACATTTCAAACGATGCGATTTGCAAGTTCATTCGCCACGTGATCTGAATTGGGACGGTGAGCGACCGGTCTCGGAAGAAGAGCGAAAGGAGTATGGCAAACGCTTCATTTTAGCTTGCCGAGAGAAAGGTTTGGATGCGGTCGCAATCACCGATCACCACGACTTCGGCTTCTTTTCGATCATTCGTGCGGCAGCCGAGCAAGAAGTCGATACCGAAGGCAATCCGATTCCGCTGCAACAACGGATTATCGTGTTTCCCGGCATGGAACTGACGCTTGGTGTTCCATGTCAGGCGTTGCTAATCCTCGATGCTGACTTTCCTGACAACTTACTTCCCGCCGTCTGCACTACGCTCAACATTGAACCAAACAGTCCAGATGAAGCTCGACATGCCCAAATCCAACGGCTTGACAACATTCGAGACTTCGTGGAGTTGCACAAGAGACTCGATGAGCAGACTTACTTGAAGGGGCGTTATATCGTCCTACCGAATATCAGTAACGGTGGTGCTCATACTCTCCAACGACCCGGTTTCTTGGCTCACTATAAATCGATGCCTTGCGTTGGTGGATATCTGGATGGTGCTGTTGATCAACTTGGAGAGGGAGACCGCAGAATCCTTGACGGGCTTGTGCCGGCCTACGCCAACAAGCCCCTCGGCATCTTTCCAACGTCTGACAATCGCCACAGCGATTTCCGAATACTTGGGCTGCATACGGCGTGGATAAAGTGGTCTGAACCCACAGCAGAGGCCTTGCGGCAGGCATGTTTGGCACGTTCGACGCGAATACTCCACTCCGCACCTCAGCTTCCTTCAATCATCATTGAGTCATTGCACGTAACGTTGAGCAAGTTTTTGGGACCGATTGACCTCTCTTTCAATCCACAGTTCAACTGCTTGATCGGTGGTCGTGGAACCGGGAAGTCAACGCTCTTGGAGTATTTGCGTTGGGGTGTTTGCGATCAACCATCAGCTGTCAGTGAAGAAGGAGAGCTTCCCGACTTCCAGACGAAACGTAACGCATTGATTGAGAACACGCTCAAACCGCACAAGGCAATTGTACGAGTTCACTTCAGCATCAACGGAGTACCGCATGTCGTTCGTCGAAAGACGGAGACTGGCGAAGTCTTGCTCAAAGTCGGCGACGAACCAGAGAATGTAGTGCGAGAGAAGGACGTTCGAGAACTTCTTCCGCTTCATGCTTACAGCCAAAAGCAACTGAGCGCGGTGGGCGTGCGAAGCGAAGAGTTACTTCGGTTTATCGTATCACCAGTAGCTCGCAAGCTCAGCGAACTCAGCAGTCTCCGCAGCGATAGCGTGGCCCGAATTCGATCGAGTTACGTTCAAGTGCAAAGGAAGAAGGGTCTGGCACACGAGATTGCACGACAAGAAGTAGAACTGGTGTCAGTCGAGAAACAGTTGACCGAGTTGCAGAAGGGACTAAAAGGGCTTTCGCCGGATGACCAGGAGGTTCTTGCAACGCACAAACAATTCTTAGTCGAACAGGAAACGCTAAAGAAATGGGTACGAAACACGGACAAGTTCACTCAGGTGATTGCAGAGGCTCGTTCAGAGCTATCCGCACTTCCTTCGAACTACGAATCTGACGAGACATTGCCAAACAATACCTTGCTCGTAGAATCACACGTTCGATTGTCGAGTATCTTCTCTGTCGCGAGACAGAAGTTGGAAGAGATCGAAGGATTGTTGTCGGAATCGTCAGATGACTGGCGGCAATACTCGGAATTCAGGCGGGAGTGGGAGGCGAAGTTCGAGGCACATGAGAAGAAGTATGAGGACGTGAAGAAGCGAGCGACAGAGCACGAGGCATTGTTGAAGCAAATCACCGAGATTGAAGGACGAATCAAGTCTTTGAAGGAGACAATTGCCGACCGCAAGTCCAATCTCGAAGAGCACGGATCGCCCGAAGTTGAATACATCGAAGCCCAAGCTCAATGGTTCGAGCTTTTCCGGCAGAAGGCAGAGATACTTGACGGAAGATGCTGTGAGATGACGCAATTATCGGGTGAAATGATTCTCGCGTCCTTGCAGCGTGGTGCAGGTGTCGAAGGGGTTATGAACAAGCTTCAGTCAATACTTGAAGGGACGGGCATTCGAGGGCAAGCAAAGAAGCTCGAAGACCTCTGCCGTTCGATCAGCGAGTCGGATGACAGTATCGAGCAGTGGCAGAAGGTACTGGGCGATCTTGAAGCACTTTCCAATGTGGACTTTGAAACGGCGTCAACACCCGAACTGCCGGCAACACCAACGCTTTCGGCGGCGGGCTTTACTCAACAGGACATCGAAAAGGTCGCTAAACGACTCACCCCTGAGAGTTGGATCGACTTATCGCTCATCGAGTTAGAGGATGTTCCAAGTTTTGAGTACCGACTTCGGGAAGGCGAATATGTACCGTTCGCTGAGGCTTCTGCCGGCCAACAAGCGACAGCACTGTTGCGAGTGCTCTTGAACCAGAAGGGTCCGCCTCTCGTGATCGATCAACCAGAAGACGATCTCGACAATCAAGTTGTTCTGAAAGTGGTTGAGGAAATCTGGGCGGCTAAAAAGAACCGTCAGATCATTTTCTCTAGCCACAATGCGAACGTGGTAGTGAATGGCGATGCCGATCTCGTCGTTTGCTGCGATTATCGTACTGAAGGGGACCAGTCTGGGGGAAAGATCAAGTGCGAGGGTGCAATCGACATTCCAACAATTCGGAACGAAATCACGACGGTGATGGAAGGCGGCAAGACAGCATTCCTGATGCGGCAGGACAAGTACGGTTTCTAGATCGAGATCCGCTCCACGATATTCCGAGTGACCTTCCGCTGTCTGCGATCGTAGAGCCGAGTGGTCCTCGGATCCGCATGTCCCGCGAGGTGCTGGACGTCCTCCAGCGGCACACCCTGGCTCAAGAGATCGGTGATTGTCGCCACCCGGAATGAGTGAGGGGACAATCGCTCCGGCAATCCGGCAGCCCGCATGCGCCGCTTGATCATTCGCCCCATGTCGCCGCTGGTCATTGGGCGGTCAGTGATCTGCTTCGTCTTTCGCACGGTGGAGCGGAAGAGGGGACGGTCGGGGTGGTTCTCGGATTGAATGCCGGCGGATTGCAGGTACTCCGCAAGCAATTGCTGAAGGTCATGCCGGACGGGTATCTCCCGCGATTTCCCTCCCTTGTCATGAAAACGCAGACAGAACTGGTCCCCGGTGTCGTAGAGGTCTTTGCACTTGAGTTTCGCAACCGCGCCCACGCGGGCGGCGGTGTAGACCAGGATCGCGATGATCGATTTATCTCGAAGCCCGATGATGTCCGCGGTATCGATCGACTGAAGGAGCTTCCGCGCTTGCTTGACGGTGATCTCTGGAGTTTTGCCTTCGATCACCTGGTGTCTTTCGGCCCGGACGGAAGCGGCCGGGTTCAGTGGTATCGCGTGCCGGGTGACGAGCCCATCGAAGAAATGGCGCAAGCCCGCGAGGACTTGCTTTTTGCTCGAGGGGGCGAGCGTTAATTCATCGAGATAGCTTCCAACGTGGGCAGGGGAGATGGCGGTCAGCGGCAGATACCGTGCCTCGGCCCAGGCGAGGAAGTTTTTCACGGCCCGATGGTATGCCCGCCGCGTATGCGGACTCCGAATCCGCCCATAGAAAAATTCTTCCCACGCGAACTTCGCACCGGAGCCGGCGTCGGTGACGATCTGCGGAATATCACGCGCAGTGGATAGCTCGGTCTGCGAGGCTGACCGCTTGGCTGGGAGCTGATCGTTCAAAACGGCT
>JBBDHZ010000246.1:0-11993 GCA_040880645.1 Minisyncoccota bacterium | reverse complement strand
CCGTTCATAAAACAGCTTGCAGCGATCAGTTCAGAAGTCATGAATAATCCGGGCTTGCCGCCGGACCGACTACGAACACGAACTTCGACGCCGGCATTGGTTGGGGAGAGGTCGTGTTAGAACTCGGCTTGAAACTGTGTACGGACCAGAATCCCGTCGTCGCCGACCAAGATGTCGCTGGCGGTGTTTTGTAGCGGGCTGCCGTCCAGTAGAGTGACGTCGAACGAGATTTTCATGTTGGCCGTGTCGAGTGGATACCAGTTGAAACCGGCCGCGTATTCCGAGGCGTCGCCGAACAGGCCGCTGACTTGCGAGTAGCGAACGTTCCAGTCGAGCGTCTGAGGAATAATGAAGTGACCGCCTTCGACGTAAAACCCTCGCTGTAACAGATCGGTGACTGGCAGTGGACCGTTCCCCCGGATTTGCTCGATCCACCGGAAGAACGCTTCCGCGTTCAGGCTCCAGCCGCGCCACTTCATTGCCAAGTCGACGCCATACAAGTACAGATCATACTCCGATACCGTGACTCTTGGAGCCAAAGCACCGGCTTGGGTCAAGCGTGTACCGTCAGCGAGCCGGAGAAAGGCGGTCTCTTCGAGCGGCACGCCGACCGACTCTGAAGTGTTTGGCGAATAGACGATCGAATGGCCGATACGCAGCCGCGGATCGCAGGTGTTGTCGTAGTCAACGATCTGCCCGCCGTAGTTGCCGAGCAGATCGAAGTAGTTTGTGGCGGCGAACGTCCATTGATCGTCGGTCGCTGAATTGGGAACGTTCGCCGACTGATAGCCGTTGCCGACCATGACTTCGTAGTGCCCTCTGTCGCCGACGCGTCCGATGCCGAACAGGCCCACCGTTCGATCGGGCCGAAAGAAATCGTTGGCCAAGGGCCGCTCGACGAACCGTGTGCTGCGGGCGGTCAACAGCCACTGGCGACTGGCCGGAACCTTGCGTTTGCCCATCTGCAGTTGAAACCGATCGCTGAACTCCCAGGCCCACCAGTAATCGAAGAAATCGACGGCGTGTCCGCCGTCCGTATCACCGTCGAGGTGTAAGAAGTACGTCAGCCGCTGATCCAGTGCAAATCCCGATAAGATCAAGCGGCCACGCTCGACGTCGAAGGCGTTGCGGTTGCGAACCTGGCGCGTCACACCGGCGTTGTCGGTCCACGACGTGACGTCGCGGGCGAAGCCGTGGTGGCGAAACTGAATCCAACCGTTGACCTTTAACTCGAACGGATGCCGATCGGGACGAAACGGCCGGATTGCGAAGCCGTTATCGTAATCCGCAAAGAAGCTTGGACCATCGACTTCCGTCGCGGTGGTCGCATGGCTGGCCGTGTGCCAAGCGTCTCCTGCAGAGATATCATCCATTGCGACCCAAGGATTGACGGGGCGGTGAATCGAGGGCGGACCGGAAGCCAAGTTTCGCCGATCAAGCTGGTGCTGCAACTGGCGAATCTCGGCAGCTTGGGCATCCAGTCGCGCCGTCAGACTGTCGAGCGTCGCCGTTTGCCAGTCGTCTTGGCCAAAGCCCGGAGCAACGCCGCTCACGACGATGCCGCTCACAACCGCCGCAACCATGAAGGATGTTCTTGTCCAACGCATCAAGCTCGTCTTTTGATCGTTTCCGGCCGACGTGTGCTTTGCCCTGGCGTCTTGCAGGGTTTTATGAACGTTTGGGTTGTATCGGTCATGTCGGTCGCAGGAATTGAGCCATCGTCTCGCAGCGAGTACGAACGCCGCAGACGGAATAACTTGACACGAGCGCGTTGTCAAACTTGGGCTTTTTGGGTAGCGGATATTTCCGGTTGGGATCGAATCAGACTTGAAGTCATCCTGCCTTGGTCCAGCGACGAGTCTACAGAATGCATGTAGCGAACGCCAAGAAATAAAATCGGCCCGGCGAGGCGGGGCAGAAACCTCGATGGGCCTATCTCGGCAGGTGGGGCAGAATCCTGGCCGAGTTCTGGTGATTGTACATGGCGAAAAGCCGCGTGGCGAGCATTCGCGATCAGATTTTGGTCGTGGATACTATGCCGCTGCCGCTAGGAACTGCGGTGTCTTGGCGGACGTTGAGGACCAGATTGCCAACGGTTTCGGGCTTCGCCGACGAGAATCGGGGTGGCGAGACGTGGTTAAGCGATTTCGCGTGCCTGATTTACTCGGCCCTTCGTTAGCCGTCGAAATCGGCGAGCCAGGTGAGGGACCGATGATCCGAGCAATCGATTCTGACTGCATGATTACACCACAATTTCTTCAATCGTCCCGCCATCCACCACAGCGGAATCGTCGGCGGGTTCCAGGTAGAGTTCGATGGCTTCCCGAATATTCTCGCGAGCTTGCGACATTGTATCGCCCTCGGAAATGCAACCAGGCAGCGACGGAGCGTACACCGTGTATCCGCCCTCCTCAGAGGGTTCGTAAACGACTTTCAGCCGCATTGGGACTTACTCCTTACCGCGGCCCCACGAGCAAAGCTTCGGTGAGGCCGCGTTCGATCAAATGCGGTCACTCCAGCTGCGCCTCACGGCTTCTGCGTCTTCCTCGTCAAGAATCTCGTAAATGCGATCGTTCGTTAGATGAAGGCTCCCAGGAGAGTCTGATGACACTAAAGGAAGTTCGACCCGCTTCCGGTGCTTGGCTACTCGAATCACCGAACCGGAACGCAATATCACCGTCACCGCCGCCCCTTCGGGTAGAACGACGGACTCATCGAGAACCACCACACCGTTTTGAACGCGTCCTGAGATTTCCATGTAGCAATTGTCGGACGACTCCACGTGTCCGTCAAGCAACACCTGATCGCCGGGGAAACGCCGCGTGAATGTCAACGTGCCCAGTATCCAAATTGTCACACCGGCTCGATGGTCGTTGCGAGCGTCATGTTCAACGCGGCGGCGTAGCGTTGCAGGGTCAATAGCGTTGGATTCGCTAGCGGATCATTTTCGAGTCGCGAAATCGCACTGGTCTTCAGCCCACTTCGCGCTTCGACATCGCCCAACGACAACCCCAACCTTTCGCGTTCGGCTTTCAAAGTTGCGATCGTCTGAGCGACCTCGCGCCGCATTGCGTCCCATGCCTGTTTGCGAACACGCCCTTCAGCCAGAATTTCTTCGTTCGAAGATTCCGTTTCCGCACGCGCCACTTCCAAACGCTGACGCTGTTGAGGCGTCAGCTCACGATATACGCGTTCGCTGGTTGGTTGTTTTCGATTTTTCATTAGGTCCGCGATTTGGAGGCGGGGCAAGTTCTTCAATGGGGCCGCGTTCGTGTGAACGCGGAAAGTTTCTGGGCCTATGCGGCCACTCTCAAAGAAAACACACTTCAATGGGGCCGCGACTAATCAGTCGCGGAAAGGCTCCTTTGCCGATGCTATACGGGCAATGCAATGTTGCCGGGCGATACGTCAGCCATATAGATGCCGTAGCGTTCCAGCGATGCAAGGATCAACTCGACTACCGGCCAACGATCACCGAATTGTTCTTCCTTCTCCGATCGCCATTCGGCGAGCACGTCGTCGGAATGGTCGGGAGGTTTGTCCAAGTACGCGCCGGCAAAATCCAGCACAAATGGCCGAGTCACGACTTCCATTTCAATCATCCAGAGTCCGTCGTCGTACCGCAGCAAACCCGGGACGTGGCAGCCGCGGATTTCACTCACACCGCGGTCCTGCAACCGTAGGTAAACGTCACGTTCCCGCTGGTACGGTGCCTCACGCTCGTGGACCTTGATGGCTGCCCGCCCCGGTTCGGTCTGGCTTTCTACGACGAAAACGATACCATGAACACCAAATCCAAGTTGCTCGCCCAGCACCAGCCCATGACGTTGGGCATAAAGGTCCGCTCGGCGAAGCAGTTCTTCTTTGGTTGTCATCATGAGCACCATACACCGGGAAAAAGCGGCCCATTCCGCCGACGTGCAGATGCATCTGTCGGTGAACGGTCACATCCTGAGCATCGGCCACCTCGGGCCAGACTACGTGATACTGGACAACTCCATCGACCATCCGCCGACCGACGCGGAAGTCTGGCTGTCCGTCGACGGCAACGAGTCGCGCTGGCAAGTAAAGTTGGTCGATGGCTTGTCCGCATCTCAGACTCGCTCGCGGATCTCCGCCGCTGGGTAGTTGACTTTGTTCCTCTGGCAACGTTATACTCCCCGCTCGTCAGAAAACAAGATCTAGTGTTATCTTTTAGAGTAAAAAACGAATCAACGTCAGCCTACCAAACTAACGATAGGAAGTCCCATGAATGAGCTCAGCCTCTCAGTCCTTCAAGAAGCGGTTAGTGGCGGTGTTGCGGCATTTCGTGCGTATATTCGCCTACAACCGGCTGGCGGAACGGGAACGAAAGTCTTTCCGCCAACTTATAGCGGCGGCGTCTATGCGATGGAAACAAGACGAATTACCAACGCGCAGGATGAATTCGAAAACCAGTCGGCAGTTCTGCTGGATTCGGTTCAGTCGCAGGCCAATCGACTGGAAGAGTGCTTGCGGAACGCGTGGGAAGAGTCGCGACTTCGCGTTCCGGTGATCTATTCGGATTTCAGCGAGGCCGCGTTCGAAGAGGCCAGCGAACACGTCATGGCCAGCGTTCGCGAGATTGGCAGAGTCACAACGTTCGATGCTCCGCACCGCATTGCTGATGCGATCTTTCGCGACAGCATTACAGCGGACGATGTGGCATTTCGCGAAGCGTTCGCACGGGCGTTCGACGCCAATCTGCGAAATGCGACTGCATTGTTTGAACTGTGTCCGGCGGCGCTCGTGTTTGGGACTTGGGATTCGACCGGCAGTCGCGGCGGATTGGGCAACAAGTTTCCTCGTGCTCTCGTTTCGGAGATCGTCGGGATCAATGCTGTCGCAGGCGTACGAACAAGCAGTCGGCTCGACCCACTTGCCATCAGTAGTAAAGTGCCGCTTTACAAGCGTCGTGAAGATAACGAAGGTAGCGATTGGACAGTGCTGTTGTCCGAAGCAGCTGTCAACGATAAGGGGGAGCCGATTGCTTATGAGTCTAAAAGCGGAAAAGGGAATCCTTCCGCTGCCAACCATAGCAATGTGACTCCTGATATTGTGCGGTTTTCCAACAAGGATATTTCCGAGACGAATCGCAAAACGCCCGATCTGCTTCGTCCGGGTCACGATATTGAAGTGGGACGATTGAAACCCGGCGGCGTCACGATCGATTACGCCCTGCAAACAATCGTGCTTTCGCTCCCCGCATTGCGTCGTTTGCAGTTCCCCGTCGAGGGTGAGCAGACGGCCGAACGCAACCGCGCGGCACGAACGGTGCTTGCAGCTTTAGGGCTTGTTGCGATCATGGAACAGTATCAGCAAGGTGCTTTCCTGCGGTCGCGCTGCGATCTCGTGCCCGAAACGGCTGAATTGACGATCGAAAGGGTTCGTTCAGCGACAGTTAAAGACGATGACAAGTTTACGCTGACACCGGATGAGGCCATTGCGATCTATGACGCAGCCGTCGCTGAAGCCGTCGAGCTAAACCTTCCATGGCAGACCGAGGCGATCGCACTGATCCCGAACCCCGACCTTGTCGGGCTGGTTGTCGCGAGTCGTCAGTTTGAATTCGGCGAAGCCCAAGTGTAAGGAGCGAGGACATGTTAATCATCGAAGTCGAATACCTGACCGGTCGGGCGGTTGCGACGAACCGCGAGTCTCGCCGTGAGCCCGAGTGGCCACCTCATCCCCAACGCCTGTTTGCGGCGCTTGTCGCTGCATATCACGAATGCGAGTTTGGAGACGCGGAACGTGCAGCGCTAGAGTGGCTTGAACAATTGTCTCCTCCATCGCTGGCAGTTTCCGAAGCCGCGACGCGGAAGTGCCCCGAAACCTACGTGCCTGTTAACGACAACAATATTCAGTTTGTGTGGAACCGCAAGAAGCACACCATCAAGTACACGACGGCCATCGAAGCCGGGATTGCGATTGGTCGCGATCGCAAAGAGCGTTACTTTCCAACGGTGATTCCGCACCATCCCATTGTGCAGTTCGTGTGGGACCACGTTGAAGCGAGTATGCTTTCACACCATCATGCGGGATTGAGGCAACTGACCGATGCGGTCGCCTATCTTGGCCATTCCACTTCGCTCGTGCGCGTGGCGATCGCCGATTCGCGCGCCGAGATCACGTTGGTGCCAGCATCGGGGGACGACGAGCCCGCGTCGTCGAAGGTTGAACAGTTACGCGGCGTCGCACGGGGGCGTCTCGCGTTACTTGAGCAGTCGCATCGACAGTCGCTCGAAACGCTGCGGCGCAAAGAAGCTCCGGACACGCCTTGGCATCGGTATCGCTGGCTGGACCATGACCGCACGCCACGTGTTGTAACGAACGTTTTCGGCGGTGAGAGCAACTGGTTTGTATTTCAGCGATCAGCGGGAAGAGCGTTGCCAATTCATGCGTGCCTTGCTTTGACGACCAGCGTCCGTAACGCACTGTTGTCCGCCTGTGACGACCCGATTCCGGAGATTCTCTCGGGGCATCAGCAGGACAGCTCTCCGCTCGATCGGCCCCATGTCGCCTTCCTTCCGTTGCCGAACGTTGGATTCCGGTACTCCGACAATGAACTCCACGGCTTCGCGGTGGTGATGCCGCACCATACGTCGGACGCCGACCGACGTCGAATCGCACAAGCTTTAGCGAGGGTGCGGAACGTGTGGTCCTATGGAGGCTCGCCGAAATCATCCGAGGCCGCGCTGGCTTTCAACTGGCAAGTTAAACCGGTGACGGCGGAAGAACGATTAAAGACACTGCAACCTGAGCGTTATTTGCGCGCGTCGAAGTACTGGGCAACTGCGGCACCGATGGTTTTCGGACACTATCTTCGAAAGCTAGACGAGTCACGCACGTTTAAGATTGTTGGTGATTCTTGCGAGGCAATCGGGCTGCCGCGGCCAAGCAACGTGCGTGTTTCGCCCACCGCGATGGTTCGCGGTGTCCCGCAAAGCTACGTGTTTCCTTCACTGTCATCAAATGGAAAGCCCGTTTGGTCGCGATATCGCAACGGCCGGTATACGGTGCCGCATCGACTTCCGGATGGTTCGACCGTGAGGATGCGATATCACGTTGCGCTGGAGTTCCCTCAAGCTGTTCGCGGGCCGGTCGTCATTGGCGCGGGACGTTATTTTGGATTGGGGCTTTGCGTACCTATTCGCGCAGCCGATTTGGCGGAAGCGAAGGAGGTGACGGCATGAACTTTCCAGAATTCTTCGAGGCCGTTTACGGCGTTGACAATAGCGGGAAGTCGATCACTCCGTTTCCTTGGCAGGAACGACTGGCCAAGGAAGTGCTTGCGCAAGGCTGGCGATCCGTGTTGGATTTACCAACCGCGTCGGGAAAGACGAGTGCGATCGACGTCGCTGTATTCCAGTTGATCCAACAGTTGGAAGACATTCGTGCCGGCAAGCTGAGTCAACGAACCGCACCGCTGCGC
Source organism: Minisyncoccota bacterium (assembly GCA_040880645.1). Lineage (GTDB taxonomy): Bacteria > Patescibacteriota > Minisyncoccia > Phycocordibacterales > CSBR16-193 > JBBDHZ01. Next base: position 4,543 of record JBBDHZ010000246.1, on the reverse strand, counting down.
GTGTTCTTCATTGTGGATCGACGCATCGTTGTCGATGGTGCGTTTCGTCATGCTCAGCATCTAGCCGCGATGCTGCGAGAGGCTACGGAGGGTCCGCTAAAAGAAGCCGGCGATTTGCTGCGAGATCATTTTCATGTTGATCAGCCATTGCAGGTCTCGTTAATGCGTGGCGGGATGTATCGTGACAATGGCTGGACCGCCAGTCCTGTTCAGCCGACGATCTGCGTTTCGACCGTTGACCAAGTGGGATCGCGGTTGCTGTTCCGAGGATACGGTGTCTCGCCGTCAATGCGACCGATTCACGCGGGACTGGTTGCCAATGACAGTTTGTTGCTGATTGACGAAGCGCATTTATCGGAGCCGTTTCTTCAAACGCTCAATTCGGTCCGACTATTTGCAGGTGAACGCTTTGCGGAGCGACCGGTCGGACGTCCTTTCCGTGTTGTGCGCATGTCCGCGACGAACGCGGACGGCACACTGTCCTCCGAAGAGCCGTTCCAAATCGAAGACGAAGATCGTGAACATCCTGTACTCGGGCTGCGGTTTAAGTCCAATAAAGTGGCTGGACTGGAAAAGATTAGCGTTGATAAGGACGACACTCACGCCGGCGATGAACAGTTCGCTTCGACAATTGTGACGCGAGCGATCGCGATATCGGAACTTGCCTCCGCAAGCGATTCATCAAAACGCAAAGTAAAGAAGAAGCAAGGTGCCGAGGAGTCGGTTGCGCCTGCGCGTGTGATCGGCATCGTCGTCAATCGTGTCCACACCGCGAGACTGATTTTTGACAAGCTTCGGCGCCGAAACGATTTTCGTGATCCACTGGATATGAAATCTGGCGAACCGCTGGGTGAGGATCGGCCTGAGTTGGCGGAAACAATCCTGCTGACCGGACGAATGCGACCGTGGGATCGTGACGAGTTGTTGTTTCGCAAGTCGGTCGGCGGCAAGAACGGGTGGCTCGAGTGGATTCAATCCGGACGCGCTGACCAGCCACGTTCGCCGATCTTTGTCGTCGCGACGCAGACGGTCGAAGTCGGGGCCGACCTCGATTTCGATGCGTTGATAACCGAGGCCGCACCGCTGGATTGCTTGCGACAGCGCTTCGGTCGGCTGGATCGGCGCGGATACCGAAAGCGTTCGCAGGCGCTGGTTGTTGCGCGCAGTGTGGACGTTGCGAAAACGGCAAAGGATCGTGTCTATGGCGATCGTTTGACTAAGACTTGGCAGTGGTTGGAAAAGAACGCCGCGGGCAAAGGCAAGAATCGCACGATCGACTTCGGCATCGCCGCGATGGACGAAACGCTTCAGCGTGCCGACCTGTCGGAACTGTGCGCGGTTCGCGACAACGCCCCGGTTCTGCTGCCTCCGTATCTCGACCTGTGGGTTCGCACGAATCCGGCTCCCGCCGCCGATCCCGACGTTGTGCCGTTCTTGCATGGCCCGGGCAAGACTCCAGCCGACGTGCAAGTCGTGTGGCGAGCGGATCTGCTGGCTGATGGCGAGGAGAGTCTCAGCCGCGAGCGGCAGGACGAATACATCGACACGATCGCTAAGCTACGTCCGTCGAGTATGGAAGCGTGTTCGATGCCGATTTATGAAGTTCAGCGTTGGCTTTCTGCGATGCAGAACGGCGAGCAGCCAAAGGATGAGCGCAAGGACGACATCGGCGATATTGCGGACGTCGAGGGCGATGATGCCCTCGAATCAGCTTCGCGCAAACGTCTCGCCCGTGGCAAACTCGTAGTGCGTTGGAAAGGCGAGGAGAAATCAAGGATCGGAACTGCGAACGATTTGCGGCCGGGTGATACGATCGTTGTACCAGCGTCCTACGGCGGCCACGACGCATTCGGATGGCAGCCGCAGTCGAAAGAAGTGAACGACATTGCGGAGGGTTGTTCGCGATGGGGCCGCGCTCGTCCAGTCGTTCGACTGCACGCCGGTTTGCTGACGGACCAACAATGGGGTCAAATGTCGTTCGAACAAATCGCCGACGACAACGAGTTGATTCGCAAACGTCTCGAAAAGCTTCTTGAACTGGACACGCTACCCGACGCGGTGCGTCGATCCTGCGGCGAGTTGATATCCGATCCTTCGTGGAACATTCCGTATAAACGGGGCGACAAGATCATCGCTTGGCTCGTGGTGCGCAAACAGCGGCTCAAGTTGGATCAGGTTCTGGCCGAAACACGTGGCGAATTCGACGACGGTTCAGATACCGATGCGTTGCCCGACGAAAATGAGCAGTCATCGTTCACCGGCAGCGGGGTGCCTGTAACTCTCGAAGAACATTCCAACGGGGTTGTCGCACATGTACAGCGGTTCGCCAGTTTAGCGGGCCTCGACCAGGATTTCGCTGATGACTTGCGGATTGTCGCTCAGTGGCACGATGTCGGCAAGATCGACGAGCGGTTTCAAACACTGCTTCACGACGGCGACTACATCGAAGCGGTCGTCGCGTTGTCTTCCGGCTCGCCACTGGCAAAATCCGGACAGCCGGTTCAGGATCGTGCGGCTCGTGCGCGAGCTCGACGCGCGGCCGGCGTCCCCAAAGGGTTTCGACACGAGACACTCTCGGTCGTACTGCTGCGGCATTCACAGTTGAAGCAGGTTCTGGAGCATGCCACCGACAAGGACTTGGTGGAGTACCTGTCCGGTTCGCATCACGGAAACGGACGGGCAAGCCACGATGTTGTCTTGCGAGAGGATGGGCATACGGTCGATCGTCCTCCGTCGATTGATGCGACATGGAATTCGCAGCATCTTGAAATCGATTCGGCCACTCAAATCGAACAGGCGATCTATCGACTCGACTCCAGTTGGGAAGCCTTGTTCGTTCGGATGAATCGCCGCTACGGATACTGGGGACTTGCATGGCTGGAAGCAATCTTCCGTTTGGCCGACCACCGACAATCGGCGTTTGAGTCGATGACTTCTGAACAAACACGGGAGGCTGGCCAATTATGAACGTACTTCAATTACGCGGCCTGTCCGGCAGCAATCCGCTGGGAGCGATGGCTGCATTCGGACTCCTGCGAATCCTTTCTATCGATGAGCGCTTCGCGCAAGACTTTGGACAAGCGAAGCTTAAGTGGTCATTCGCATTGGACTGGATTCCGGAACTGCACGTTGAAAGGAAGTTCGAACTGGAGCAGTTGATTAACTACCTTATCGACAAACAAACCGAACGGTGTAGCTTGCTGTTTCGCGAGGGTTGGCGCGATGACATCAAGTGTGCTCCCGGCGTGTTTCGCGAGCTATGGGAATCGGTGCTTCACCAATTCGCGACCGGCTCAGGCACGTGTTCCGCATTTGAATTGGCTGCATTCCTTGCCGCGTACGGTTCAGAAGTCATCAAGGACAAAAAGGCGAAGCCGGATGTCAAGCCAACCGCATTTCACATGACCGCTGGCCAGCAGCGGTTTCTTAAGTCGGCCAAAGACATCGCCGACTCGCTCGATCCGAATCAACTGGCATCCAAGCGGCAGAAGAAGGAAGCACGAATGCAGGAGTTGGGCGAAGCCTATCGGGTCGCCCTGAACGGTCCATGGCCGTATCAGGACGACTATCATTCCCTCGGATGGGACCCTGCGACGGAAGGACTCTACGCACTCAGTGATTCGTCGCCATCGGACGCCGGAGCACGAAGCGTTCGCGCCGCCGTGTGGTTAGCCTTTGAATCGCTTCCGCTATTTCCCTCCGTCCCGATAGCCAACCGACTTCACACGACGGGTTTTGATCGAAGCGGCAGGGCTTTCTCATGGCCCATTTGGGAACCGCCGATCGGTTTGGAAACGCTACGAATCATGCTCGGTTCCACAGAATTTGACGACTCCGCAAAGAACGTTTCGATCTTGCAGGCACGCGGCATTTGCACGGTGATGCGATCTCAATGTGTCAGAGACGCCAACGGTCGCGGAACTTTTCGAAACTCGACAGAACATCCGATCTCTTGACTGCGGCGATTACCTAGGACAGTTTAAGGCAGTATCGAAAGGGACTTGACCATGAAAACTGTTTCAATCAAGTGGCTGCAAGCACTCGATACGGCCAAAGTCGACGAGGTAATCGAGGAGGCATGCGTGGATTGTTATGGCGAAGATGAGCAATGCTCGGCGCTAGTGGACATGGCCGCACAGGAATTGGCATTTCCGTTTCCGGCCACAGTCATGGGAGAAGCGGTCGAGGTGGTTGATGCGGCTTCGTCCAAATACGATCCGCAGGGTTTGGATCTGGTGGTAGTTCACCACGGCAAGCACTACGCCATCGCCGCTCACTGCGTCGAGCTGGTCAAACCGTTGCCGGAAGGACATCTGTATTTTGCCGCTTTCCTGCTTTGGAGAGCAAGACAGTGAATTCTTTGCCAGGGTTTTCGATTCCTAGCGGTTTTGTTCGCACCACACCCGTTATCCGCTGAACGAAGCACGACAATGAGTGAATACCAATACCTACACTTCCAAGCCATCGACGCGGGCGGAGCCCCGCACAGCGTGAGAGGATGTACGTTAGCCTTTCCAGGCTGACATCGCCGGATGTTCTATAT
>JBBDHZ010000245.1:0-2025 GCA_040880645.1 Minisyncoccota bacterium | reverse complement strand
TCAACGGCCTCCTGGTAACGGGGTCTGTTCTCGTCGAACCACTCGGTCGTGTTGTTCTGGCTCAACTCCTCCATGAAGGCAAACGTGTCTTTCGAGAAGCCACTAAAGTCGCCGCTCGATTCATCTTCCGGCTCCGGCACATATTTCGTCAGCATGAACAGCACGAAGTCGTGCATTTCCGGCGGGAACGGCTGCTTCTTACGCAGCCGATCCACTCCCTTGCAGAACTGCAGGTAGCTGAAGCCGGTCCGAAACTTGGCGGGAAGTCCGGGAATGACGGTGTACAGGGCCTTTTCCAAATTGGATGTCCAAACGGCGTGTTTTTCCTTATCGCGGAGGTAGAGAACCGCGGTGGGGAAGGACCGACCGCCGCCAGCCAGCTTTTCTTCCCAAAAGCCACTAAGGATGTTGGGGACGTCTTCCTCCTTTGCGGTCCAAAGCGTCTCGATCCATCCGTTAAGTTGGTCGGCCTGCTCAATCAGCAGATTCTTGTTGTGGCCAACGAACGCTGGGCCAAATCGCGTGTAGACGGTTCCTTTCTTTCCCACGCAGGCGTTGAGCAGCGTGAACAATTCGGAGAGATGATCTGCCGAGAGCCGGCCGAGGTTGCTCTCGATCAGTTCGCGGGCTTTCGCCTCGGCCTCCCTTCGTACCGCCAAATCGTTAGGGCGGTCGGCCGCGGCTACGGCTTGCTTTAGTCGGTCGTCCGCATCCGATGCCGGCTCGGTCGCCAATATCCAAAGAAACTGATCGAGTTCGTGGTAGTCGCGGAAGCCGCACAGTTCGAAGACTTCGCTGAGGAACATCTGCCACCGGAAAAGTCGACGCATGATGCGGCCGGAGAACTGCTCATCACTCGGAAATGACGCCTCCGCTTTTTCCCGTGCTTCGCGACGCTGTCGATCCGAAACATTCAGCCAACCATCCTTCGTGAACGGTGCTCGCGTCGGCGAGTTGACCAACGCGTATTCATCCGGGTGGAGCAAATGCATAAAGCCGGAGACGAGTGCCTCGCCGGCCCCTTTCATGTCGAAGAGCAACGCTGCTCCGCGTCCCTGTGCTTCCCGTGACTCTGACGCCATCAGTCGAATGGATTCGCTCACTTCTTCCAGATCAGCCCCCTCGTGAAATCCTCGTTCGCCCGTTTGCTCCTCCCGCTGAGCCGCCAGATCGGCTACGGTTCCTTGGAAGCCAGCGAAGTGGACCTTGTAGGCGTAAAGTCCCAAGAAGTTTGGCATCTGAATTGGGTTCAGATTCTGAACCTGCCACTGCAGCCCGACCAATTCGCTGAGCTGACGGTGGTCGAGCGTCTTGCCATCCAGCACGCCGCTGTCCTTGACCACCTTTTGCAGTTGCAAAGCGATTTGGCGGCGACGTTCTTGATCGGCTTCGTCACGCCAGCGAGTGACATCCTCCGCTCGTTCCCTGATCTGCGTTGCCTGTGCTGCGGTGAGGATTTTGTGGGGCACGCCAAACTGCCTCTATGCTCGTGTCGGTGATTCGTGGTCGCACGTGGGTGCATCATTGTAACGCTGGCGGTCGCCCGAGTTACGACACGGTTTGAGACGTCACAAGAATCGGGGAATCGCTGCTCGTCATCGAGCGGCCCGCCTCAGAAATCTTTGCAACTTGAAAGCACACCTCGCCCCGAAAAAACACTCAGCTGTTGTCGCGTCTGGTCATATCGAAGCTTGGTACGAGATCGGTTCCTCCGGATAGGCCTCAAGCAAAAGATCAATCGCTTCGGTGCATCGCTGCCCCCACTGGTTCGTGAAAGCGTACGTTCTCCCATCGTGGTGAAACAGTTCGCCGTCGCCACAGTAAAATCGACGTGCTTCAAAACTGCGACCGCCGTTTGCTGCTTCGGCTGTCTGATTGGCAACGAACTCAGCGGACGTCAGAACGCCACTTGCGATGCGGAACATCGACTTCTGTCGCCAGGAAACAATGGCGGCAATCTCTTCCGGTGCGCGGCCCGCTTTGATCAGATGTCGAACCACGGTGAAGATGGCCGCTCGTTTCGGA
>JBBDHZ010000244.1:8151-12134 GCA_040880645.1 Minisyncoccota bacterium | reverse complement strand
GTACCGGCGAGCATAAAGTTAAGGTTCATAAACAGCCCGAAGAACGCCGCGATACCGGTGAGAAGACCGATGATAAGCGCGACCCCCACGATCAGCTCTCCGTACGCGACCATATAGCCCCATACCTCAGCATTCGGCAAAACAACGTTCTCAAGAAACCAGGCATACCACCCGGTAACATCGGGGTGCGCCCCCTCGGTTTTCTCAAGAGCCCTTGTGACGAATCCGACAATTGAGCTGCCTGCCTCCGCTCCGGTCCAGGCTTCGCTCGTTACCTTCCCCCACCCGGCAGTCGTCCACTGCCAGCCGAGATACAGACGAACAAGAAGCCAAAACCCGGCCATCTTTGTGTTGGCGAATAAAAACTCTGCCACCGGATTATTTTTGTATACTGCGTGTGCCATAGTGATTTGATTACGTACTCTTTGATAATGTTACACCATATTAGAAAATAACACTCCTTCAACCTGTGTATTACCAATCACGGCAACAGGCAACGATCTGTTTGAACATACTCTGCGTGCCGCGATGATTCCTGCCGAGCGCAACGATCCCGAACACAACCCAGATAACGGCAAGAAATACTAGCTCGACTGCCCGGAGATACTGCGCAACGGTAACAAGGTGGTATGAGCCCCAGACCCCCGTGAGAACAAACGGTAACGTAAATACTTTGAGCGTCCTCGGTACTCTGCGGCTCAAGAAATACATCACGCCAATAACACTTCCGCCCATAAGAATACCCACAAGCACCGGGTCGATCTCAAAGCGCCCCGGAAAGAATACCAGCGCAACCAAACCGCCGACCCACGTGCACAGGATCGCCAGACACAGAGCACACAGCCCGGGATACTGTTTCTTGAGTACCAAGCCCGCACAGAAGAGCGCGGTAATTGCGAAAAGTATCTCAAGCATACCTAGAAAGTGAGCTGAGCAATGATCGAGACGATCACCAATGATCCGATCGTAATGCCGACCCCTTGATACGGCCACGTAGAGCCTCCCCGAATATTCGTGACCCTCTTGCTGATATACGGCGCACCCCACACGATCAATGCACCGACTATTGACCCGGCGAGAAATAGATTGATCATATAAGTCGTGTGCAGCAGAGTCCCGTATTCACCCGCAAGCGAGATATACAGCGGTCGATACTCTCGGATAAGCGGCATAATGGGCAGTACCGTCAAGATGAACACGGCTATGGAGACGATCGGATACTGATATCTCACGTACTGCTTCTTCAGCAACCCGGCAAGCCAAAACCCGAGCGCTAATGCAAACGCGCCGACCAGCACACCGACCACGATCGTGGATAGCCCGATATACGACGCGCCTACCGCCAGCACACCTGCCGCCGCGGTGCACAGCGGACAGTGCGCGGACACGATCTGCGGAACGAATGCCGCAACCCCACCCACACCAATGACTATTTTTTTCATACTAGAGTGTTACAAATACATTACCCCGAGAGCCTTCATGCGTGATCTCGTAGATCACAAACGCCTCGGTTTTCGGGCCGGGCATTCCCGGTGATCCGGCCGGCATTCCCGCCATTCCGATACCGCGTATATCAGGTTGCTCGGCAAGCAATTTTTCTATCGCCTCATTAGGGATATGGCCCTCAACGACGTACCCGTCAATTTCTGCCGTATGGCAGCTTTCAACCTCTCGTGGAACGCCAAGGTCTGATTTAATTGCTCCCAGGGCATTCGTTTCGTGCGTTACAACATGGTATCCTTTTCTGCTCATATACTGCCCCCACACTCCACAGCAGCCACAAGTTGCTGACTTGTGAAGTGCCACCTCTACACCATTCGGATTTTGAGCACTGCCGCCGCTACTCTGAAGAATGAGGAAACCCGTGCCGGCAAGCCCGAGAGCCACTATCGCACCAACAAGGATGTATTTACTCATGATTCGCGCCGGTTACTTTCTGTATAAGGACCGCTATCAAAAGCACACCCACCCCGAGCCACACAAGGAATCCGAGCACCATCAATATGCCGACCCAACCGGACATACTCGAAAACATCCACCCTGCCGGCATCATCTGACCAAAGCCGCTGTGATTATGCATACGGCTTGCCATAATACTGAACGCACCCGAGTGGTCACGAGAGAGCTTTTCAAGCGCGAGTGCTTCCTCTTCGGTAAGCTCTCCGGCGAACATTTTCTCCATCAACGCCTCCATTTCCTCGTGCCGCTCCGACCCAAGAGCCTCCTCTTCCATATGCATCATCATATATGACGAAGTTTGGTCACCTTCCGCTGAGCCCCCGTGCGCTCCGGCCACGAACGGCAACAGAATAACTACCATACTCATCGCAATAACACCGATTTGTTTTAATTGATCTGACATAGAGATACAGTACTTATAACTCAACTCGCTTCATCAACACGGCATTGAACGCCACGATCACCGTACTGGCTGACATAAAGATCGCCCCGACCGCCGGATCGATCGCCGGCACACCGAAGGCGACCAATGCACCCGCCGCCAACGGTAACGCCGCTACGTTATACCCCGTCGCCCAAAATAGATTCTGGATCATTTTCTTCCAGGTTAGTCGCGACAGGCGGATTATCTTGCCGATATCGCGCGGGTCGTTCTTGACCAGCACAATACCGGCTGACTCAATAGCTACATTTGTACCGGCACCAATGGCGATTCCGAGATCCGCCTGCGCCAGCGCCGGTGCGTCGTTGACCCCGTCACCGACCATCGCCACCCGCTGTCCGCGCCCCTGAAGCGCGCGAACTTTTTCTATCTTCTCCTCCGGCGCCACCCGCGCGAAGTACTCGTCGATACCAAGCTCCTCGGCAACCCACGCCGCGGTGTCATCTGAGTCACCGGTGACCATCGCCACCCGTATACCCTCTTGGTGAAGCATACGGACCGCTTCCTTGGACTCAACGCGCACTTTGTCAGAAAGCGAGATCGCTCCCGCATACACTCCGTCCACGACTGTGTGGATAACCGTTTTCCCCTTGGCTGCTTCCTCGCCAACACTGTGTGCCACACGGCTAGGCACCTCGATCGCCTTTTCTTTCAAAAGCACCTCGCTTCCAACAAACACCTCTGTGCCGCCCACCACACCCTTAGCTCCTTTGCCGGGGACCCGCTCAAAATCAGACACAGCGGCCATTTCCACACCCTGCTCCCGCGCACCTTCCACCACCGCCCGAGCAATAGCGTGCTCCGAACCGCTGTTGACCGAACCGGCAAACCCCAGAACACCGGCAGCATCAAACTCGTCTGCCGGGAACACCTCATCGAGACCGAACTCGCCCCGGGTCAGAGTACCCGTTTTATCAAACAGGACGGTACTGACCGACCGAGCCGACTCAAGCGACAGACGGCTCTTAACCACAAAGCCGTTCTCCGCCGCCATCCCGGTGGAGATAGACGCGACCAGCGGTACCGCCAGCCCCAACGCATGCGGACAGGCAATAACCAACACCGCAACCAGTCGTGCCACCGCAAAGGACACTTCACCGCCGAGAGCAAGCCAAACCAAAAGTGTTCCCACACCGGTTGTCACGGCAATCACGGTCAGCACGAACGCGGCTTTGTCCGAGAGCAGCTGCAGGCGTGACTTGGACGCCTCGGCCTCGGCAACCAACCGCATCACGTTTGCCAGGAACGTCTCCTCCCCGACATTGCTCACCGTGAGCTTCAGAAATCCATCGGCGTTGATCGTACCGGCAATAACTTCATCACCGACTTTTTTCGCTACCGGTTTTGACTCGCCGGTAGCGATCGACTCGTCCACCTCAGAGAGACCTTCAACCACAATACCGTCAGCCGGCACTCTGCCGCCGGGCTTTAGGTGTACCACATCGCCCCGTTTGAGCTCAGCAACCGGTATTACCTCAGTTGTTCCGTTACGTTCGACCTCTGCGGTATCCGGGAGAAGCGCCGAGAGCTCTTTGAGCGCCCCGCGCGCCTTCTTGACCGAGCGCATCTCGATCCAGTGCCC
>JBBDHZ010000244.1:0-8051 GCA_040880645.1 Minisyncoccota bacterium | reverse complement strand
AGGAACTCATTGGTTGAGTGTCCGGCGTGCTTGTCATTACCGCCGGTACCGGTAGTTTTTTCCGTCGTTTCTTTCAATGTCCCGGATCGGGCCACCAAACTCATTCCGCACTCCGGACACATCCCCGGTGCCTCCCGCTCGATCTCCGGATGCATCGGGCAGGTGTAGACGTGCCTCGTACCGGTTTGATGGAGTGCTGTTACATCGTGGGACGAACCGGATGAGGTGTGATCGCAACATTCAGACATATTTGTAGAGCTAGACAGTAAAAGAGATTATTTTCGCTTTGCCGCTTTGTACGTTTCGAGGATCTCATCGATCGCTTTTTGCGACTCACCGCATGCCATCTGATCGATCACGTGTTCACTGAGATGATTCTCGAGCATAATTTCTTCCACCGCGGATAGCGCATGCCGAGCCGCGGATGACTGGCGGATGATATCGATGCAGTACTCATTACACTCGATCATCCGGCGCAGCGCGGCAACCTGCCCTTCAATAATGCTCAGCCGGCGAAGGATCTGTTTTTGCGTGGTATGCTTCATACTCTCTATGATACCCCCGGGGGGTATGCACGTCAAGCACCCGCTCCACAGCCGGCGGCAGACCGATACGTTGGTATGCCGGATTGATGAACAGATCACCAGACGCGTGCGGAGCCGTTGTGCGGGAAGAGACAGCAGCAACAAACATCGCCGCTCGCTCTTAGGTAATACTGCCCTCCCCTTCGCTTGCGCCGTGTCGTACCCCCGGCAAGCCGCGTAAAAGGTGTACAGATACGAAAACTACCCAGCTGCTTACTCCCGCGTAGCGCCACTTCCCCGTCGTACCGTTACGCCGGCAACGGCAAGAATTACGGCGAACAGTGTATGCGGAAGGAGTGTTGGTAGTACTACACCCGGCGCGACGCCGAGCCCGAGGACCCCCCACCCAACAAGAGGGGCGAACACGAGCACCTGAATGAGCCAAAGACAGCCGGCGAGCGAAATTGCGTTTCTAATCGGATTCGCGACCCAGTAGCGGAAGAAAAGTGTTGACCAGAACAGAACCCAAACGAAATGAAACGCAACCCCCACCGGCATGGGGACAGTATCTCCGAAGAGTGACCGAACAAACGTCACGGCAAATGGCTGCTGGATCGGCGCGACGCCACTCAACACAAGCGGCAGTATGATCGCCGTAATAATGAACGTAACGAGAAAGGCGATTCCGAACGACTTTCCTAATGAGTTAGTATGCATAGACAACGTCTTACTTATAACCTTCCTGTATTGTATCGCGATTTCAATCTCCGTCTAACAACCACCTTCAGAGCGGAGATGACGAGGTAGTTTTTTTGAGAACCACCCGGTGACCGGAACTATTCTTACCGCACACCACGGTCGGCACACCGAAAGAGTACCCTGCCGTACACTGCTACATCAGGATCCGTGCGAGTTTGAGCTCATCAAAAGAGTATTCATTATCAAAATGCCGCATAACCGGAGTGAGTTTAGTGGTATCGAGCTCGCTGAATGCGTTTTGAATATCCTCAAGCTCATCGTGAGTGCGCTCTGTCTCCTCCCAGAGATACCTGACCTCGCTCGGGTCAATGCGGCCGTTCTGAACCAGCTTTTCTACGTGCGAAAACACCGTTGACGGCGAGAGGCCGCGTTCTTTGGCGACCGCGCTAATCTTCCAGCCTTCTTTAAGGTACCCGAGGGTTTTCTCGTACGTCTCACCGGCCGCGCTTCGCGCCCGCCTGACCTTTTTCTCACCGTGAAGCTCCTCGTCACTGATCTCTCCAAGCGTGCCGCCTATGGCGGTCAGAAAGTTCCCGTGCATTTTTTGAAGCTTCTCGGCCTCCAGCTCGGCAAAGCGCTTCTCGGCTGCCCGGGAGCGTTTATGGAATTCGGCGTCCTGATCCGCCACATCCGGATGCACCTGAAGGGCGCGTTCATTGAAACCGATCAAGTGAAGACCTTTGAGCGAGCGGACACGCGAGAGCGCCACGTACCCCTGGCCGTATTCGAACGCCTTCGAGAGATCGACAATAGCCGAGTCCATACTCATTCCCTGGCTCTTATGTACGGTGATCGCCCAGGCGAGCCGTAAAGGGAGCTGGGTTATCTTCGCTCGGATCACTCCGTTGTGCTCGACCGCCCAGTCAACCGCGCCGACCGCCAGACGCTCACCGGTCGTGGTTTCAACGATCGGACTGTCCGAGCTGTCAAAGTCCACCACTTCCCCGACCGTGCCGTTGACGTATCCTTCCTCAAAATTATTTTTGGTGAACATCACCACCGCGCCGACCTTTAGAGTCAGTGTCTCGGGCGAAAGACAGCCCTTTTTGAGACTCTCTACCACCGATTTGGTTCCGTCAGAGTTCATCTCGTAGGTGCGGAGCTTGGTCGCAAGTTTTCCTAATTCTTCATCGTTGATACGGTCAACATCCGCGTTGTGACTGTAGAGCTGGGTGGCCGGTTCCTCACGTTCGGTGTCGGGATCACATCGGCGTTGAATAAGCGAGGCAACGTGCTCGTCACGCACGTCACGCTTACGGAGCGCGGCAAGAATAGTGAGAAACTCCTGGTCTTCCTGTCGGTACTGCTCATGGAGATAACACACAACCGGCTTTGCTTCACGCCATGCTCGGGCGCGAAAGGCGAACTGCATCTGCCGCTCGCGCGAGACCGGCGGCAGCTGAAAGAAATCACCGACGAATATGACCTGCATCCCGCCGAATGCCTCGTCGCGCTGGCGAAGCGCGCGCAGGACCTCGTCAAGCGTGTCGATAAACCGCGCGTCGAGCATCGAGACCTCTTCCACGATCAAGACGTCGGTCTTGTTCACGCGCTTTACCGCCTGTTCCTTTTGGGTGAGCTCCTCTAGTGCCCACTCATCGAGCTCGGTTCGGGCACCGATCCCGCTCCACGAATGGATCGTATAACCACCGACGTGCGTTGCCGCGATACCGGTCGAGGCGGTTACCGCCGGATCCACGCCGTGCCGGTGCAGGTACTCGATATACCGATTAATCGTATGCGTTTTTCCCGAACCCGGCTCACCGGTTAAGAATACATTCGCGCCGATCTTGAGAATGTCGAGCGCAGTGTCTTGGGTCATAAACAGGATTTAGTATACCGTATTCTGTCCTCAGCGCGAAAACGTAACAAAAAAACATCATTCTGCTTGTGAGCCGAGGAGACAGTCAAAATGTTACTGCCCTACAGCTCGCCGTGTAAAGCGCTTCACTTTTTATGCAGCTTGTTGCGGGTAGTTTAGCGTATCACCCGCCTTGAGCTCGATAAATTCGATTCCCGTTCCTTCAAGATTTACTGACGGAACCTTGTAGAGCGGACCGGCTTTTTCAGGATCCGCCATACCGTCGTGGACCGGAAACGCCTTTCTCGGTTTTACCTTGAGCGCATAGCGTACCGCGTCACCGATCTTACACCACGGTCCGCCGACCGGCAGAGCCAGTACGTCTACTTCCCGCTCCGGATCATAAAATGAGTCACCCGGATAAAACAGCGTATCATCAATAAAGTAACCGGTATTTTGAACCTGGCCAAAGTCTTCGTAGATCTCCTCGTGTCTGCCGTCATACGCCTCGATTACCACGCCATTTACTTCAGTTGACCCGCGACCGTCTACTACTTCGTGCTCTATACCTTCATCGGTAAGGATGTTCCCGACTGACGTATTGGTAATAACACGAGCCCCGGGATTCTTCGCAATCACCGCTTTAAGCGACTCGATGTGCAGATGGTCGGCGTGTTCGTGGGTAATAAGTACCACATCAATACCGGTAACCTCCCTCTGGCCAGTGCTCCACGCGCCGGGATCGGTGAGAAGTTTTACGCCGCTCGTTTCAACAGTAAGGCAACAGTGTCCGATCTTGTGAATGATCATAGTTTTTTTGAATTATTCTTAAACCACCGAGCGATGTCCTGTATTTCTGACTTTTCCTCAATTATCAGGAGCGCGAAATGTGCCACATCTCCCTCAGGCGCGACCAGCATATATCCATTTAGTTCAAGGAATACACCCGCTGCTGTCATTGCGGTGCGTTTATTGCCATCAATAAATGGATGGTTTTGTATGATCGCCCGACAAAGGACGGCGGCTTTCTCAAAGACCGTTTCGTATAACTCCTTACCTCCAAAGGTCTGCCTTGGCTGCTCAACAGCACTTGCAATGCTTTGATTGTCTCGCACACCGTGCGAGCCGCCCGTCTCATCAACAAGAACGGAGTGGATCTCCAGCACATCTTCTGCGCCCAGATAGTTCATACCTACTTGGCGAGTTCGTTTAGATCATCACGGTACCGGTCAATAAAACCAAGAGTGAGCTCAGCGATCTTTCTTTGGCGATCATCCGAACCTTTGCTCGGTGTAATTGTCGCTGACCTATCCGTAACAGAAAGATCCACTTGATCGCCGACAGACACGCCAAGTTTTTCAAGTACACTTTTCGGAAGCGTAATGCCACTGGATTTCCCTATTTTGATCACTTTTTGAGCCATACTATAAAAACGTATGATTATAATCTAATTATAACTAAATCTGCACCCACGTCAACTATCTCGACAAGTGAGGAGCGGTCGAGAGTTCACTCTCGTTCCGTCCGAACGAAGTCGAGGCAAGCTTCGCTTAACGAAACACCTGCTCCGGGTCGATACGAATAATTCTGTCGTCACCTTGGCCGGCTTCTCCCCGCCCGTCGCGGTTCGAGGTAGTGATATACATCATCCCGTCGGGGCCGATGCGAGTTGTCCGAATTCGACCGAACTCTCCAAAGAAATAACGGCGAATGTCCGCCACTTCATCTTCATCCAGGACCGCCTCATACACTGCCTCACCCTTGAGTCCGCCGAAAAAGATACTTCCGTCCCAGTACGTTGCGCTGGCCGGCGCCCAGGTCACGTCAGGACCGGAGTGAGCGACCGGTGAGGTCATCCCCTCCTGCATTTCATCGCCCTCAATCACCGGCCAGCCGTAGTTGGCGCCGGGCTCAATGAGGTTGATCTCGTCCATTCCACTCCGAAGCCCGGAACGCCCGTGCTCGCTGCTCCAGAGCCGACCGTCCGCGTCCCACGCCAACCCCTGAGGGTTGCGGTGGCCGTAGCTCCAGACCTCGTTACCGAACGGATTACCCTCAGGAGTCGAGCCGTCCGCGGTGACCCGCAGGATCCCGCCGGCAAACGTTTGTGAACTCTGCGCATCGGCCTCGCTCGTGGCGTCACCGGTGGCGATCCAGAGATATCCGTTGGGACCGAACTCGATCCGTCCGCCGTCGTGGTACGGGGCACCGGCTATACCGTCAACAATGACTCGATCAAACACAAGCTCGTTATCACGGTAGACATATCGATTGACCCGGTTTTCAAGTCCACTGCCAACCCTCGTGGTTTGATACAGGTACAGATACCGATTTTGTTCAAAATTCGGATGGAGCGCGATACCCAAGAGGCCCCCTTCGCCAGTGTGTTCAACCCCGTCCACTTCGATCGAGCGATTCTCCTCGATGTGTACAAGTCGTCCCGGCCGTTCGGTCACCAGCATCGTCCCATCCGGAAGAAAGGCGATGTCCCACGGTATCTCGAGGTCTGTTGCGACCACGGTAACCATCTCCCGGGCAGGTACCTCCGCAGGCGCAGAAGTCGCCGAAGAGTCCGGGCCGGTTGAGGTAGGCTCGTTCGTCTCGCTCGGGGCCTCCCTCGAGGCGTACCACACACCGACGCCGACGAGAATGAACGCTATGAGAAGTATACCCGTTTTTTTCATACAATTTTCACACAAATTGACAGCAGACAATCAACATCTAGAGTTCCGCTCCGTTCGATCCGGAATCTTCCTCAATACCGTCCACCTTTAACGGTGCTGCCACGGTCTGTTCATCCGTACTTGTGGCAGTACCTTCCTCAACACTGCTGTATGCAAGCTCGATCTGTTGGCGGTCTTCAAAAGAGATCCCGGCCGGATCATCGACGATCTCGCCGTCAACCCGGGCGGTAAGTACGTAACCGTCACGCTCAAGGCCTTGGCCCCAGACCGTAAAAAAGTCAGCAAGCGTAAGCTCGCTTAGTCGACTCGCCAGTACGGTCTCAACGTGGAGCTGGCCGGTTGTGTCGTGCGTGTGCACCTCGGCCATACAGCCTTGGTTCACGCCAATATTTCCGGGAATCATCTCCTCCTGCCCATCAACAAGCAGCGTGAGTGTGGGGTGGATATGTACCGCAAGATTTGCGTGTCCGTTCGGCAGACACTGCACGTTGGTGTCAGCCCAGGTTCGTACGGTTCCGCCGGACACCGCGCCCCAGACGAAGAACCCGATTGCCAACGCCGCGAGCCCGACGACTATCACTCCGTTTTTGTATTTTTTCATAAGATATCGATAAATCTGTCTCTATTACTACTGTAACTCAGCAACAATTCCCTTGCACTATACACTATTCTACCTGCCGAACGCCAGGCCGAGTACACATATAAAAAAGCCCGACAGAGCCGGGCTTTTTTAGCACATCGTGGTTACCCCACAAACGTCAGCGCCTTGCCGGTCTTGCCGGCACGGCCGGTTCGGCCGATGCGGTGCACATAGTCGTCGTAGGTCTGCGGCGTATCGTAGTTGATAACGTGCGAGACGTTACTGATATCAAGCCCGCGGGCGGCAACGTCGGTTGCCACCAGTACTCTCACGTGACCGTCCTTAAATTTCTTCAGGGCACGCTCACGCTGCGACTGGCTCTTGTTGCCGTGGATCGCCTCTGCGCGAATACCGCGTTTGCTGAGCAAGGTCGAGAGTTTTTCAACACCTCGCTTGGTTTCCCCGAACACGAGGACACGCTCGAACTCTGACTGATTCAGAAGATCGTGGAGCACCTCAAGCTTGTCCGCTCCGCGTGTCCGTACCACATCCTGATCAACCTGTTTTGAGGTGTCGCCGGTTTTAACCGAGACCGTGACCGGATCGTTGAGGAACGTACCGATAAGCGCGGTAATCTCCCTCGACATCGTTGCCGAGAAGAAGAGTGTGTGCCGTTTTGTGGGCATACCGGCCATAATTTGCTTCATATCATCGATAAAGCCCATATCGAGCATACGGTCGGCTTCGTCCAGAACAAGCGTACTAAAGCCGTTCAGTCCGAGCACACGCCGCTCGACCAGGTCCTTGAGTCGCCCCGGAGTTCCGATAACAAAGTGATTGTGTCGCTTGAGGCGAGAGATCTGCCGTCCGATCGGCGCGCCCCCGACGCAGGAGGTCGCGAAGACGCGAAGCCCTTTCGTGAAGGAAGCGAGCTCTTGTTCAATCTGCTGAGCAAGCTCGCGGGTTGGTGTAATGACCAGCACCCGCTCTTTTGGATTATTCAGCACTTTGTCGATAAGCGGAAGCAGAAAGGCTGCCGTTTTGCCGGTTCCGGTGTTCGCGATACCGACCACGTCCTTCCCGCCGAGCACGTGCTCGATGATCTGGTCCTGGATCGGTGTTGGGTCAACGTACCCCTTGGAAGCGATGTTGGTTTTGAGCCGGCTGTCGAGCGCGAAGTCAGAAAACGTGTGGTGCGGCTCGTACGGCTTCGTTTCCGCTACCGGTTCTGCTCGGTTAATAAATCGATTGATATCGATCTGTTGTTTGCTCGGACCTCGGCGGCTCTGATTTCGGCCACCGCCTGATCGTCCCCTGCTTTGTGATCCGCTGTTACTGCGTGATCGTCCCGCACCGGAGTGGGAACTGTACGGCTTCGATCGCTGTCGATACCCGCCGCTGCGACCCTGAGGTCGGCTTTGATTTCGTCTATCCATACTATACATACTGCACCGTAATAAATATGACCTTGTTATTCACAAGCCCAACGGTCGATGCGTTTATTTACCGTTCATCGTCCCGGGAGATGGTCTGTATGAGACGAATGAATCGGCTCCTTTAACTCTCAGCTGCTCTTCATCTACGGCTGAGCAAACACTCACGAGATTTGATGTTCGTCTATAATAGCCTATGTGGATATAAAAGTCAATCCCTCGTCGGAGTTGGCCGAAAACGACTATCGATGATCCAGGCGGCACACACCG
>JBBDHZ010000243.1:0-12277 GCA_040880645.1 Minisyncoccota bacterium | reverse complement strand
GATGATCGCCTTCCGAAATCCATCATCCCAAGGCCGGGAACAACCACAACTCGTGGGTCGATGCGCGGTTTGTGGAGCGGCAGAAGTGACGCGCGGGGTTGGCTTGAAGACTCGGACGACTGGTAACTTAATCGCCCTGAGATAGCTTACTGCCTTTCAGGAAGCTCACTCAGATACTCCTGGACCGCAGTGGCGAGGTTTGCGCCGACCGCTCGATAGCCCGTGGTCGTGCTGTTCTTGTAGTTCCAGATCGTCTCCAGGCACAGACTGACAGTGTGTGGGTTTCCGTTCATGCTGACCCAGTTGGCACTGATCTGTCGCCACAGCGGATGATAACTGGCTCCGGTCACTTTGGGTTGGTTGCTCATCGGGATCAATGGCTTGATCTTACTGATTCGCGCATACGCCAAGTCGATGAATCGGTCGCGCAGGCTGATCATCGGCTCTTTCAGCATTTCTCGTGGCAGAATATAGAAGAAGCTGGGGTCGCCGGGTGCGGGATTGTGCAAGTCCAAGAAAACATCCATGCGCTCTTCCTCAATCAGGCCGCCGACCATCCGCTGGGCCGCGATGACCTCGTTCCAGTGAGGCTTGGGCGACCAGTCGCGATTGTGATCGTGAGGCAGCGAGTTCTTTCCCCCATTGCCTGTGGCGGTGTTGTCCACGTCCATGACGGGAATGATGAATATCTCCGCGTGCTGTCGCAGCCATGCCGCTTCGTCATCGTCGCCAAGCAGCCATTCGCCGAACCCCTGCGCCACCCAGCTTGAACCACTTTCCCAGGCATGTTGTCGAGCCTGGACCCAGACGCCAAATCGCTGCTTGTTCGTTCGCTCGCCTTCGCGCACATGCAGCATCGGCACAGGGCGATCTTCGCGCGAACGGCACAGTTCCGCGGCTTTCGCGTAAGGAGATTGCTCGCTCATGGCTCGCACAAACTTCGCGGCAGTGCTCGGTGTGTAGGGCGGACCCCAAGCTACGAACACCGATGCGTTATCCGGCTTGAGACGGTAGATCATCCACTCGTCCTGACGTTGGCCGTTCTCAGTGTGCAGCCAAGTCTCACCGTCAATCGAAAAGGTCGCTTGAGCGGGCATCGCCCAGGAAGCCGACAGCGGCTTTTGCTTTTCGACAGTCGCCGTCGACCCTCGCAATCGCAACGTGATCGTCTCGCCGGGAGTGATCCCGTCAACGCGAAAGTACCACCAGCACGGCCAACCCCGCGCAGGATCGCCTCCAGGCATAAAGCTGACGCTCCGCGCGGCCTCGTCGATATCGAGAACGCGAACGGACGCGCCTTCAAAATCGGACTCTACGGTCAGCGGATCGGCAGTAACGCAATTAGGTTCAACTGCGAGCCCGATTGCGACCAGCGATACGAGAATCACCAAGCGTTGCATGGGAAAGCTTTCTAACTAAACAGTGTTCACGTTGAAGCTGTATAGATCTCCGGGAAATCATTTGCCGCCTCGAACTGCGTCGGTTCAGCGGCCAGTCTAAAGTAACGAAACGGCGAACGCCAACAAATTCGGCCCGCTGAGCAACTTGTCGAACCATCTTCGCATGGTACGATTGTCGGCTTCACGACCCTGCACTGAACGACGGACGCAAATCGGGAATGATCCTCCACGTTGACATGGATGCTTTCTATGCGTCGATCGAGGAGCGCGATCAACCTGACCTGGTCGGGCATCCGGTAATTGTCGGCGGAACTCCCGAAGGACGTGGCGTTGTGGCAGCGGCCAACTACGTGGCCCGCACGTTCGGCGTTCACAGCGCGATGCCAGCCGCCCAGGCGAAGAGGCTCTGTCCGCACGCGACCTTTTTACGACCGCGAATGGAACACTACGCAGACGTCTCCGCACAAATCCACTCTGTCTTCGAGCGTTATACGCCGCTTGTCGAACCGCTTTCACTGGACGAAGCCTTCTTGGATGTCGCCGGTAGTGAGGCGCTGCACGGCTCGGCGATGAAGATCGCGCAAGACATCAAGCGTGAGATCCGAGACAGCCTGTCGCTGGTCGCGTCCGTTGGCGTGGCACCCAACAAGTTCCTGGCCAAGATCGCGAGTGACTTGAAGAAGCCAGACGGCCTCGTCGTCGTTGATCCGGCGCGCGTTCAAGCGTTTCTCGATCCACTGCCGGTAAACCGGCTGTGGGGCGTCGGCAAAGTGACTGGCAAGATCTTCGCGAAGCTCGGTGTTCAAACAATCGGTCAGCTCCGGCAGTTGTCAGTTGAGAGGCTCCAGCAGCATCTCGGCAACGCTGCGACGCACTTCTGGGAACTGGCGCACGGCATTGACGAGCGTAAGGTCACTTCGGAGCGCGAAGCCAAGTCGATCTCACACGAGAAGACGTTCGCTTCCAACATCGAAGAACCAACTTTGCTGCACGCGTGGCTGCTGGAACTGACGGAACAAGTTGCTTGTCGCCTGCGCCGTCATGGCTCAAAGGCAAAGACCGTCAATCTCAAGGTACGCTATGACGACTTTCATACGGTGACGCGGGCGCACACCCTTTCCGCGGCGACGAACGTGACGGAGGAAATTTGGCAAGCCGCTTCCATGCTGTTCGAGCGAATACCGTCGCGACCACTGAGACTTCGATTGCTGGGTGTTGGCGTCAGCAATCTGAGTCAGCGAGTGTCCTTTTGGGGTTATGGTCCAGCGGCACCGTCGGGCGATGTGACCGAAGCGGCTGCGGTGATAGCGTAGCACGAATGCCGTAATGTGCCCCCTGTCAGGTGCAGTGCCTGGGTCGGCACTACCGCCTATTGCAGCTCCGGGGGTGCATTCACGTCAAAGGCGCTATACAAGGCCCGGGCCATCTTTTTGACCTCGCCCACCGCCCAAGCCGCGTTGGCCGCATTCGCCGGTGGGCACGATCCTGTCGCCGCAGATGGTAGTCGGCCTGAGCGAAGCTGCAATTGCCGGCCTGGGCGTATCGCAGGTCTGCTTCCTGAACCTGAAGCCAGCAGGCGACGATGCGATCGACAAGCAGCCGTTCCGTGGGACTGGGTGTCGGCCCTTCCAGTTCTTCCCGAAGTGCAGCGAGTTTTCGCTTGATCGCTTCTCGGAAAGCAAGATTCTTCTCGCCGCCCAGCGACTTGCTGATCGAGGATTCAACCGTTCGATCCAGGTCCGCCCCCAACACTTCTCGAATCGACGGGACGCGGTCCAGCATTTCCCGCAGACCCGGCATCGCCCTTTCGTCTCCGGACTGGGCGCGCTCGATAATCGCAAGCATCGCTTCCGGGCTGTCCAGGGGCTTCAATTCATTCTTCTTTTTGGGCACGTCGGCGTCTCCACTCACCACGGTGACGATGAAACCCGGCAGCTACCATCGCCGCCTTTGCGATGATGTCTGCCATTTGGCATACCTTCCCAACCGAAGCGTCAAAGGCTTCCATTTCTTCCTTTTCCAGCCGCCAGCATTCACGCTCAAATTCCCGGCGTTCCCGTTCAATGGCGTCCATCTGCGCGACGAGGGCACCAACTTCGCCACCGCCGATGTACTCACGAACGACGCGGCCGTTCACCTTTCGTGAGCGTGTGTAATACCGGCCGTCCTTTTCCCAGCCCATTATGTTACCTCTTGGCGACTACCCCGCTTTGTGCCCATTTTACGGAGTTCGGCCGATTTCGTCCGCAGGGAACGCCATGACAACCGCAGCAAGGGCTAGGTTGCGGCTGGAGTGTTTTCGTTGAGGGCGGGGAGCGACTGGACGATCCTCATTGTTTCGATGCTTACGCGGACAATGCGTTTGAGCAGGTCTATGATGTAGCGGGGGTTGTCGTGCTCTTTGCACCAGTCGTTGGGGTCGTTGCGGATGCCGCTCTTTTTGTCCACGGTGACCTGGTAGCGGTCCATGATCCACTCAATCGCCGGCTTGCCGTTGACGACGTACTCATACGCCTCCAGCGGAATCTGGCTGATGGTGAGATGGCTATTGTAAACGATCCGAGTCTTGTCCCACTTCTCCCCGGCTGATTTCTGTTCAGCGGTCGGGCGGGCAAAGGTCATCTTCTTGACCTTGAACTGATCCCACAGATCGAAGTCCAGTGTGTCCTTATGTTCCTTCACCGGCCACGGCTCGACGGTTTCGTAGTTCAGGTGCCACTCGGCCAACTCGCGGCCGGCTTTGGAGAAGGCCCAGAAGTCGGAGGTGTTCTGGGTCAGCGGGATGCGGGGCAGCATCTTCTTGAGGTCGGCCGCGAACCGCTCCCGGTACTCGGGGCTGTGCAGGATGCCGTAGACGTAGTAGAAGATGTCCTCCTTGGTGACCTTCTTTCCGAATGCCTCCCGGAACGTCTTGAGGATGCCATCTGTGACCGCGTCAATGCGGCGGTAGCCGTCGATGATCTCGTCGTCATCACCGCCCAAACTCAGCTCGCCGTCTTCCACGGCTTTCTCGTAGAGATAAAGCGGGAAACACTGGCCTTTAGATATGAACTCGTAGTCGAAAACCGAATCGGCAATCAACGCGGAGAAATCTTTCGTCGACCCACGGCTGTCGACACATATCACAAGGTTGGCGATTTTCGAGTTTGGGAAAATGGAGGGAAGCTGACTTCTCCGGTGGATCAATAAGGGATCGTAATAGAGAAATTGCGTGCAGTATGGACGATATCGGCAGCGATGAATGAAGCGACTGCTGAACTTGCCTTCTGAGAGTCGTGCGACGCTTGCTTTTAGAGTGTCCGACCAGCTAATCTGCCGAGGGTCGGTACCAATCAACTGTTCGACCACTTCAAGCTTGTCTCGCATACGCGCATTACTCGAGAACTCGTCCGACTGTCGAACAACGCGAACTTGCTTGTTGAAATAATCCAGAGTTTTCTTGATCGAACCCTCCAGAATCTTCGTCGAATAGTTGTATGCCCACGGATCACGGCTCGTCAGCAAGCCCTGCGTGTGATTCTGGAAGAACACAGAGTCTTCGGAATCGGTTTTGTCGCCGAGAGGGACAAAATTGTCGAATGCCGGATCGCGTTGATTGATCCAGTCGTGCTCAGCATTGGGCTTGATCGGCTTCCATCGCTTCGCTTTGGCGATGCCGTCGATACTGGCGAACTTGCGGATGATGCCGAGCTTTTCGTCGCGGCTGAGGTAGTCGCCGATGTCGTGGTAATGGAGCTTGGTGTTGCCCTTGTGGCCGGGATTTTTGACCAGCAGGGTGATGGCGATGGGGGCACGGGAGCCGGAGCCAAAGATCTTTCCACCCTCGCGCCGGGACAGGTCGCCGGAAGTGCGTTGGTTGCCGCGCAAATTGAAGACGTATAGCGAGGTGTACTCGTCGGTGAGGCACGCACGGAGGCCGTCCATATTATTGCCATCGATGAATGACCCGTTAGTCACGAAGCCGACGACGCCTCGATCTCTAATCCTGTCAGTGGCCCACCTGATTGATCTCACGTAACTGTCGTACAAGTTTTTCTTGTTCCCAGCAGCCGATTTCGCCGCGAACGTCAGGCGAATCTTCTCGTCTAGGCTTCGATACGACAATGCTTGATTATTGTCGTTCTCGCTCTGTTGCTGAGCGGAATACGGGGGATTGGCGATCACTACCCGGATCGGGCTTTGCTGTTGCCGCTTAGCGCGTTTGGAGTTTTCGGGGAAGGTGCCTTCGATTTGGCCCTGTTTGGATTCGTAGAGCTGGAACGTGTCGGTGAGGACGATGCCGTCGAAGGTTTCGTACTTCGCTTTCTTCTCGTCCGTGCTCATCAGGCCGTGGTAGGTCTCTTCGATGTTGATGGCGGCGATGTAGTAGGCGAGCAGGACGATCTCGTTGGCGTGTAACTCGTTGGCGTACTTGCGCGGTAAATCTTCCGGGGAGATCAAGCCGCTTTGCAGCAGGCGGACGAGGAACGTGCCGGTGCCGGTGAAGGGGTCGATGATGTGGACATCCTTGTCGCCGAGCGACGAATCAAACTCGGACTTGAGGATGTCCTGCACGCTGTGGATGATGAAATCGACGACTTCGACGGGGGTGTAGACGATGCCGAGGCGTTCGGCCATCTTGGGGAAGGCGTTTTTGAAGAACTCGTCGTAGAGCTCGATGACGACACGCTGGCGGGCCTCGGCGTTGTCCAGCCCGGCGGCGCGGTCGCGGACGGAGGCGTAGAACTTGTCCAGCGTCTCGGCTTCCTTGCTGACGGCCTGCTCGTCGAGCTTATCGAGCATGGCCTGCATGGATTGGCTAACGGGGTTGTGCTCGGTGAAGGCGTAGTGGGCGAAGAGCGCATCGAAGACGGGCCGCGTGATGAGGTGCTGGGCGAGCATCTCGACGGCCTCGTCGGCGGTGACGGCGGGGTTGAGACTGTCCTGCAAGCTCTTGAGAAACTTGGCGAAGTCTTTGGCGTAAGGGGCGTTCTTGTCCTTGACGAGGGCCTTGATGCGGGTGATGTGCTTCTCGGCGATGCGGGCGATGTCCGCGGCCCAAGTCGCCCAGTAAGCGCGGTCGCCGACCTTCTTGACCATCTTGGCGTAGATGGCGTTTTTCCATTCATCGAGCTGGGGAAAGTCGAAGCGGCCTTGGACCTCGCGGACCCTGGGTTTCGAGTCGCCATCGCCCCCGGAAGCCGAGCCGTCGTCATCGCCTGGGCCGCCTCCCACGCCGATGACCTGGATGTTGTCGGGGCGCTGCTTATTGAGTTCGATCTGATTGACGGTGGCATTGAAGCGGTCGTCGTGGGCGCGGAGGATCTGGAGCACCTGCCAGACGACCTTGTATTTCTCGTTGTCCTTTAACGCTTCTTCGGGGGCCTTGTCGGCGGGGATGCCGATGGGCAGGATGATGTAGCCGAACCGCTTGTCGGGAGCGAGCCGCATCACGCGGCCGACGGACTGCACCACGTCTACCACGGAGTTGCGGGGGTTGAGGAACATGACGGTGTCGAGGGCGGGCACATCGACACCTTCGGAGAGGCAGCGGGCGTTGGAGAGAATGCGGGCTGTATTTCCGGGTGAGTCCTGCTTGAGCCAGTCGAGCAGCGCGTTTCGACGCAGGGCATCGAAAGAGCCATCCACATGATCGGCGTGGATGTCGAGGATGTCCAGGTCGGGGTTGTCTTCTTTGTATGCCTCGACGATGTCGTGGAACTGCTGGACAAACCGCTTGGAGTCTTTGATGGTGCGTGAGAAGGCGACCGCACGGCGCATGGGGGTGATGTCGCCCTGAAGGTCGGGGGCGTCCTTGAGGGCTTCAAACCGCTTTTCGAGGCCGTTCCAGCAGCCGGTGATGCGGGTGGCATCGTCAAGGTTCAGTTCGCTCTTGCTGGCGAGTTGCTTCTGGAACGTCTCGGCGACATAGCTCTCGTCCACGGCCAAGACAAGGACCTTGTAGTCGGTCAGGAGGGACTTGCTGACGGCCTCGCCGAACCCAAGCCGGTGCAGTTCATTACCGAACAGCGCCGCGTCATCCATCGACGCGAGTTCGGCGGCGGCTTCCTGGGCCTTGGACTTCGCCGAGTCGCCGTAGATGCGAGGCGTGGCGGTCATGTAGAGGCGTTTGGCGGCCTCGATGAAGCCGGCGTCGTGAACCTTGACGAAATGGGATTCGTCTTCGCCGACAAGCGTGACGCCGGTGGTGCGGTGGGCTTCGTCGCAGATGACGAGGTCGAACGGGGGCAGCCCGGCTTTCTGAGCATTGTGGACGGCTTCAATGGAGTGGTAGGTGGAGAAGACGACGGTGAGCTTATTGGCATCGTCCTTCGCCGCCGCCTTTGCCATGTGGCGATACTGCGCGGCGAGTTGCTTGTGGCTGGTCGTGGCGGGGAAGGCCAGGTCGTGGACGGTTATGTCCTCGGTGTCGTCCTGTTTTTTGGTGCGGCGCTTGCCAATGCTGGTGTCGGAGCAAACGGCGAGGGCGTGTATGCCGTGCGTGGCCTGGGCGGTCCACTCGCGGAGTGTCTGTGAGAGCAGGGACAGCGAAGGAACCAAAACGAGAATATGGCCGCCTGGGGCCATTGCCTCGGCGATGCGCAGTGCGGTGAAAGTCTTGCCGGTGCCGCAGGCCATGATGAGTTTACCACGATCCGCTTCCTTGAAGCCGTTGATGACATCGTCGAGGGCCTCCTGCTGATGGGGCCGCAGTTCGTGTTTGGGCTTGCGGTCCAGGTCCTGCGGGCGGCGCGCGTCGAAGCGGGACCAGTTAATGGGACTGGCTTCAAGGTCGTGGACGCTGATGCGGGTGACGGGCTTGGTCTGGTGGTTGAGAGCGTCATCGGCGTTCTTGCCCCACTTGTTCGTCGTGGAGACGATCATGCCGGACGTGAACTGCTCGCGGCCCATGGCGGTGAAGAACGAGTCGATGTCGGCTTTGGCGAGCGTGTGTTCGGGCAAATAGAACTTGCACTGGATGGCAACGTGCTCGCCGGTGGCGCGGTCGCGGGCGACTAGGTCGATGCCGACATCTCCGACGGCACCTTTATTCGGCCAGTCGTTCCACATCCAGACCTTGTCGAAACGATCGGCGTAGATCGGGTCGAGCTCGAAAAATCTGAGGATAAGCCGCTCAAAGCGGTCGCCGAGGTCGCGGTTGTTGCGAGCTTCGTCCCGGAATTGTTCAAGGATGTCATCCAGAGAAATCTTGGCCATCCTGGCACCTCAATAGCGGCACAAGTAATGCGATGATCGTTCTGATACGCCCAACCACTTTTCTTCACTCCAGCCGCGCGCATGGATAGCCGGGTCGATGAGTTTGGAACGAGTATCAGACTCGCCCAGCGGCGGATCGTGAAGACCGGACATAGAAAGCACCTACCTAAAATCGGGCCGAGTCAGGGGGCGTCGCGGTAGGTAGGTGCTTATGCTGTCCGCCGCAAGCGTCCCCTCGGCTCGATTGGAAGTCCTTCACGGAGCGACCGTTACGGAAACCCGAACGCTGGCATTCTACCGTTTCGCAGTCCTAGCCGACAAGCCGGCCCAAGTCGATGCCCGCCAACGCATCAGCCGTTTCCCGCTCGCGACGCTCGGCCAGGTCGATGCCCGCCGGCGTCAACCGCAGTTGCATTCCCATCGCCGCCCGACGGATTTCCGCCAGCCCACGGCCGGCCAGGTTCCGGGCAAGTCGGCCGATTAAATGCCGCTCGCCCAGCAAGTTGTAGAGCGATTCACAGTCGCCCAGGTCGGCGTAGTAGGTTCACTCGCCGCCGCCCCGTCGCTGCTGGCCAGGTAGTCAAGTAATTGGTCGGCCGTGGCGTCGGTTGCCAGCGTTCGCATGATCGAATCCCCTTGCATGATGCGAGAAAGAAATTGTGTTCCCTATTGCGGCCGTTCCCCCGGCAGTCGCCAAGCAAAGTCGGTTAGGAAGTACCTTTTGGGAATATCGGGAGCGCTCGCCGGCACTACTCAGCCACCCGAATCATCGCCACGATGCCGGCCTTCACGTCATCGGAAAGTCTTGGCCAAGCCTCGATGATCGCGTGCAGGTCCGCGTCGTTTTCGGTAGAATCGACCAAGAGTGCGCCCGATTTTGCGCCGCTTTCGGTATCGAGCGCAGTTTTCCCAGCGTTTCCTGCACCTGTTCGATTCCCACGCAGTATCGAATCCTTTGAAGCGGATTTCGGGTGTGGTGGCGCCGTCATGCGGGAACATCTTTTGGGGCATCGCCTGTTTCAGCGTTTCCGGAGAGCCCCGCGTGATGTCACCAATTAGTAGCCTCTTCAATTCAGCAAGGCCTTTCATGTCAAACTCATTGCCGTCCAGTTCATCAATCATGGCCGCGAGTTCCGACTCGGTCTGCTGGATTTTGCGGGCGTTGTCGGCGTAGGTGATTTTGTACTTTTCTACCAATGCCTGAAGCTTGTTGGTGAGGTTGTCGATCTGTTGGGCGGGCAATTGATGCAGCGACTCGTTGAGCGGCAGGATCCACTTGGTTTCCAAAAGCTCGTTCACTTGATCAACGGTGAGATTCTCGATCGTCTCTTTGGTTTTCAGATGTAAGGCAGCGGTTTCCTCCTTAATCTCGGATTTCAGCGTTTTTTCTTCTGCCAGTAGTGAACTTGCACGGACTAGCTTGTTTGCAAACGTGCCCTCTGGAAATTCAAAGGATGACTGGAGGCTCGCCAAGTAGTTACTCACCTTGCCCTTTCCATAAGTGCCATCTTTGCTTGCCTCTATCTGCGACCAATTGACTTCGGGATGCTCTGCAACAAAGGCTTGTCTTCGCGGTTTCTTCGCTTTGGCATCGAGCAAAGAAAGGTACTCATTAAGCGATCGTATCTCGTCCGTGTCGACGTCACTCAATTGCTCTTTGAGTTCTTTGTTCAACTCAGAAACGACAAACTTGTCACTGGCATCGTTCAGGACGACGAATTCGCCATCTTCTTCGGAAAGCGACTCGATGATTTCCTCCAGACCGGCGGCGATTTCGATGAGGCGAGTCCCCTTTTTGTGCAGGGCGTCCAGCTCATCTTTGTGGTGGATGCGTTGCACCAGATCGAAGGGCAGGACGCGACCTTTCCAGCCCTCTTGAACCTCGACCTCTTTATTGTCCTTCTTTTTCGTCACCATGTTGGGGTCGACCACGCGAGCGGCCTCGAAACCTTCTGTCTGCAAGATTTCGAGATCAATTCCGATCTGCTGCCACTGGTCGTCCAGGCACTGATAGGCGTGGTATTTGTCGATCAACGGCAGCGGGGCGAGTCGTTCAAAGATGGCCTCGCCAATCACAGACTCCTGTCGTGGCACATGGAGTGTGAGCATCTGCTCGATGAGTTCGGTACGCAACCAGGGATTGAAGTCGGTAAAGGTGGCTGCGAATTTTTTGGTGAAGCTTTGCACCTTGGAATGTTTGTCGATGGCCTCTGATAGGTCCGCCACTTTTGGCTCGACGTAGGGCGTGCCGTTGTCCGCGAAAAGAGCGGAACGCAATCCTGGGAACGCTTTCCAGTACTCTTTCAGAGCGTCCAACTCGGTTTTGGGAATGCCGCCAAACATGGAGGCGTACAGATCCCAGCTTTCGGCAGGCTCAGAGGAATTGACATAGCGGGCGATATTGAGGTTGTATTCGTTCTCTCGGATCTTCTTCTTGGGCACGACCTTGCTGTATCGCGGCACGGCCAGCCTGCCCGTCACGGTGTCGACGATCTTCTTGATATCCGAGGCGCGAAGTTTGTTATTTTTCCCCTCCTTCGCAAATCCCTTGGCGGTGTCCACGATCAGCACATCATTGTTTTTCCGCTTCTGCTTGAGCACCAGGATGATGGTGGGGATGCCGGTACCGAAGAAGATGTTGGGCGGCAGGCCGATGATAGTATCGAGGTGGTCGTTTTCGATGAGCTGTTTGCGGATCTCGCCTTCCTCGCCGCCTCGGAACAAGACGCCGTGAGGCAGGACGATGGCCATGATACCGTCCGGCTTTAGGTGGTAGAGATCATGCAACAGAAAGGCGTAGTCTGCCTTGGACTTCGGCGCGAGGCCGAAGCGGGAGAACCGAGCATCGTTCTCCTTGTTCTCGGGATCCCATCTCTGCGAGTACGGAGGATTCGATACGACGGCATCCAGGTACAGCGGGTTGTAGGTGGCGACCGGGTCGCTATCTTCAAAAAACGGCCAGTCGTCTTCGAGCGTGTCGCCATTGCGGGCCTGGATGTTGCTAGGTTTGATGCCTCGCATGATCAGGTTCATGCGGGTGAGGTTGTAGGTGTTTTGCTTTAGCTCCTGGGCCGCTGGTTCAAACAACATCGAAACCTTGCTTGAAAGAGACGCCGGTGGGAGTCGAACCCACTCACAACTGCTTTGCAGGCAGCCGCCGTACCGTCTGGCTCCAGCGTCTTGTCAGTGTCCTTACCAGGAATCGAGCCTGATCTTCGAGCTTCGCGGGCTCGCGTGCAAATCCGGCACACTCCGGCGACATTGTTATTCAGCACCCCACCCGACCAACCTCCGGTCGGTGCCCGATCGAACCTCGTCCGACAGATTCGAAGTCTGTCATGCCGTCCATCACACTCGCAGGGCATTTCATACAGCAGCCCGTTCAGGAACGAACCTGATCCAACAGCTTCGGAAGCTGACATGCTATCCAGCACACTCACGGGCCATTCATCAAAGGCGTCCCAACCTGGAATCGAACCAGGACCAAGACCTTAGGAAAGTCTTGTGCTGTCCGTTACACCATTGGGACACAAGAGCCGACGACTGGATTCGCACCAGCATGAGCCGCTTTACAAGAGCGGAGCCTTTCTCAGTCGAGCCACGTCGGCAATCAAGCACGAGCGCGAGGAGTCGAACCCCGTCCGCCAGGTTTGGAAGCTGGCTGCTCTCCCAGGAGCACA
>JBBDHZ010000242.1:0-12551 GCA_040880645.1 Minisyncoccota bacterium | reverse complement strand
GTCGAAGGCCTAGATTCTAAGCCGCTCAGTCCCGTATGGAAGCATCGAAAACAGCGGGTTCATTGCTAGCAATGCTGTCCGTAGAATGGGGTTGCACCCCGTCGGCCGTGCGTAACGGGCGGGATCTGCGACGCTCAAACAACTCAAAGGAAGTAGTGCCGCGTTAGCCAGCCGCGGTAAAGCGGATGCTGGTCGAGCAACGATTGAACTGCATGCGCCCGGTCTCGCTCGTCCGCCGCACGATGCGGCTGATCCCTAGCCATTTCACAGGAGCAGTGGATGCAATTCTGTCGCCGGTGATGCGTGTGATCGATATGATAGGACGGGTCATTCCGTTGCTAGCGCAATTGTAAAGAGCAGAGCTGACTGCACGGTTCAGATGAGCGGCTCTGTTTTCACGAACCACCGTTTCCAGGAAACAACCCGTTCAGCGATTTGCGGTCCAAGAGTTCGAGCAATTACCCGGACTGGTGGAGAGTACACCAGCGAGTATCCACCATCTTCGTGGATTTCCCGCGCATGATGGAAGTTCTCGGTAGCAGCTATGAAGTCGCCCAACTGCAGTGCTCTTCTGCCAATCCAGGCGAAGTATCCTGCGAACGCGAACTGGCGCTGCGCAGTCATCGTCCCTTGCTCAATCACAAGGTTGTAGGCGTCGTCTCCAATCCGGCGTTGGACGTACATCCCTTTGAGCGGATTTTGCTTTGCTTGACTCCCCTCTTTCTGCCTCCATGCGTACAGGACCTCTTTGAGATGATAAAACTTTATCCCGTTGCAGGCCAATCTGAGATGAAGGTCGCGATCTTCGCAGGGTGGAGAGTCGGTACGGAATCCACCGACGCGCCAGAACGCCTCCCGCCAATGAATCGGCCCCGACGTTTGGACTGTAACAACAAGCGTATGGATCAGCGGATCGTCCGTGTCCACAAATCCACCGCCCCAATGGCCCCGATGTTGTCGGGTTTGGTAGTCCGTAACGTCGGCGTCACAAAAGACCAGTCCAGGCCGATGCAGGATGACGTGTGGAACTTGACGCTCGAGCTTATCCGGGTAGAGCAAATCGTCTTGATCTAAGAATTGCAACAGCTCTCCACGAGCCTCTGCCGCTCCCCTATTTCTCGCTACGGCAACCCCAGCGTTTTCTTGCTTGAAGTAGCGCACAGCATCGCCGAAGCTGCGAACGACCTCCGCACTTCTGTCTTTTGACCCATCATCGACGACGATCACTTCCTTGCGTCTGTAACTTTGGCCTAGCGCGCTTTGGATTGCTTCGGCCACACAATCGGCCCCGTTGTAGCAGGGGATGACAATGCTCACGAGCGGATTACGCATATCAGACGTTTCCATGTGCGGGACCTTGGAACACACGACGCTTTAACTGTACAATCCGCTCTGTTGTAACTGGCCCTACGAGCGTACGAAGCAAGCGGGACCACGGCCGATAAGCGTCTTCTAGCCCGCCCGATGGATGCATGCGTAACGCATCCTGAAAGCGAGTCCTGGCACTGTCAACTAAACCGAACCGCAAATAAGTTCGTCCATGCGCAGCGAATATCGCAGCGAAGGCCTTTGCACGTTCTTCTGTCAAAGCCTGCTCGTGCTTTAACGTTCCATACGCGCGCCAGCAAATTCCGTGAAACTGATCAAGCACGCGAACGTAGTTCGACGAAACACTTCCGGAAACGCGTCGCACCGTCATCAAAGTCTCTTGTATGCGCTCAAAGGTTGCCCCATGGCAGGCCAAACGCAAGTTCAGATCATAATCCTGAGCGCATGGCAATGACTCGTCCCATCCTCCGACGGCACGCAATAGCTGAACCGGGTAAAGGGGCGCCGACGTGCTTATAGATTGTGTCAGTGCCAGAATCACTGGATCCACATGCCATCGCGACGAGCACTCTAATCTTCCCGTACGCGCGTCTAGTTCCACGCACTCCCAGTCACAATAGACGATATTGGTCGCATCGGGCTCCGAAAGCCTCACTTGACGCGCGAGCTTACTTGGGTGGAGCAAATCATCAGCGTCAAGGAACTGTACGAAATCGCCACGGGCGAGCGTAACGCCTCGATTACGGGCTGTCCCTCCCCCGCGGTTCGGCCCGGTCTCCCAGTGGATCGCCTGACCGAAGCCCCGGATGATGTCCAGACTCCCGTCCGTCGAACCGTCGTCCACAACTAGGACCTCGACCGGCGAATACACCTGCCGAAGCGCCGACTCAATCGCGTCGCCAACATAGCGTTCGGCGTTGTAGCAGGGGATTATGACAGATACGAGAGGGGACATCTGATAGTTCGTGGGGTTGAACGTGCCCGTCGGACTCGTCGCCCTAACGTTCGTGGGAATATCGAGATGACGCGTCTGCACCGTCCGCGTCGAGATAATTAACCATGGAACGAAAGCTCACGCAGTGGCGAGCACGAGCCGTCGGCTCGTGCGAATCTCGTATCAACATGCGTAGTTGATTGCGTGAAACGCGTTGCTACAACTGATGCTGCCACCGAAAACGTTAGACGCTACATCATTTATCATCGCAGAGTAGTGCCCCTCTAGCTTGCCGATAGCCACTAGGAGTCGTCAACTCCACTCCCAACAGACTGATCACCATGGCCTTCCATGCGTGTCGATTCAATGGCTCAGCGGCAAGTGCCCGGCGGGCGTGCTTCCGAGCGGTGCGATAGTATCGATTACGTGCTGCAGTCAGCGCATAACGGCCGCGAGTTTTAGCGTCCGAAGATGGATAGTCCTGCAGTTTCCAGATGTGGATCGTCTCCGGAATTTGCTGCTCGCGCCGGCGGTAGGCGTCGTGGATCGCGCGCGTTGCGTTCGCATGCTGCTGGGCAGATCGTTCCTGGGATACCGACTCCGAATGCGTCCGATAATGCAGCACTGTGTGCGGCAGGTTTGCCAGTTGTCCCACTTCCGCCAGTCGCAGCCAAAGATCGCGGTCCTCGGCAGGCTCGAAACCGGGTCGATATCCGCCGACCGTATCCACGGCGTCCTTTCGCATCATCACCGAGGGATGCACAAGCCCGCCCCGGTTCGATTCGATCGCCCCGATGAGCTTCTGCTCAATCTCCGACGAGTCTGTCAGCTGCACCATCGGCGACAGTGGGTCGCCATCTTCGTCTATCCGGAGAGCTTGCCCACCGACGACGACAATGTGAGGATTCGAGCGCAGGAACTCCAGCTGCAGGGCGAAGCGGTCGGGGAGCGAAATGTCGTCCGAATCCATACGAGCGAGGAATTGTCCCTTAGCACGCTGTATCCCGCGGTTGAGTGCGATCGCGTACCCCGAATTTTCTTGTTCTACCAACCGGACGCGAGAATCCTGAGTAGCGTAGTGTCGCAGTACGTCGCTCGCTCCATCGGTCGAGCCATCGTCGATGATTATGAACTCGAAATCGTCGAATGATTGTTGAAGAATACTCTCGACTGCGAGCGAAAGGTATTTCTTCCGGTTGTAAACCGGCATGACAACGCTGATCAGGGGGCTCGGTGTATTCATCGAGTGGGGCCGCATAAGAGCTGCTCAGATTGAGGAACTCGCAGACTCATCGTGGCCCGAAGAGACGCGAGGCGTTGCGGGAAACCGGGGT
This sequence comes from Minisyncoccota bacterium, assembly GCA_040880645.1. GTDB lineage: Bacteria > Patescibacteriota > Minisyncoccia > Phycocordibacterales > CSBR16-193 > JBBDHZ01. The sequence continues at coordinate 8,954 of JBBDHZ010000242.1, read as the reverse complement.
CATGCGGCGTGCCCGTCGCGCGCCCGCCCGAAGCAGAGCCAGCCCCGCGTAAGTCCAACGCGGGTAAATCTTACGGCTAAGCGCTTCCTGAATTTCAGGATGGTCACTGTAGTCCTTAAGGTATTCCGCAATTTCGTGGTACGCCGCCCAGTCTCTGGCGCGGTAACAGCCATTGAGTGCCTCAGCAAGCTTGACTGCCCATCCTGCGTGAACACCGCGACGAAACTCGTCCGTCACGTCGGTTTGCTGTGAAAGCCAAGTTGCGATGGACTCATGCCAGCGTATGGTAACCAAGTACGTGTTCTGTTGGGATTGACTATTGGAATGAATTCGGTAGCCCGTCAGCGGTTCCTCGACCAGCACTACGCGCCCGCGACGTACTAGCTCAAGGCAGAAAATCTGGTCTTCAGCGTACCGAGTCCATTCCGGGAACCGCGGGGCAAGCTCGCGGCGCACCATCAGGGTACTTCCCGGACCTGCCAGCGTGTTTGATATGGCTAGCCTTTCTAGCGAATACCGTTCATCCCCATACCTCTTCCTAATGTCGCTGACACCATTCCGGCTTCCAAAGTAATACAAGTCAGAATGGATTCCGACGACGTCAGGTCCTGCAACCGCGAGCTGCCGTTTGAGCTTCTCTGGCTTCCAAACATCATCCGCGTCCAGAAAAGCAATCCACTCCCCCGTCGCTTCATTCATACCGCGGTTGCGGGCGACTGATTCCCCGCGATTGGACTGGCGAAGGACTCGGACCGGATCAGGAAAAGCCTCAGCGATCTCGGCCGAACCGTCCGTCGATCCGTCGTCGACAACTAGAACCTCCAGCGGTCGGTGCGACTGCGCAAGAACGGATGCCAATGTTTCTTTTAAAAAACGAGCGCCGTTGTAACATGGAATGACAACGGAGACAGAGGTCTCTTGGGTCTTCATTCTGCGTTCACCTAAAAACGCGTCGTCCATACGAATCCCATGTACATATTACTCATGTCTTTATCCGCCATATGCACTGCGTCCGATCACTAATTTATTGACGATTGCGCTAGCAAGTTGCCATCGGGCATTGTTGCCGCAGTTTGGCGCTGGCGGGACTGTTCAGCATACTGAAGAGCAGAGGCTTTCGCATTCTTGATCACGGGAGGGAAGGCAATGCGTTCTGCTGGTACAGCGAACGAACTGGAACAACGGCGTAAGGAAGCGGTGCGGCGACTGCGCAGCGGAGCGAGAGTGAAGGATGTCTGCAACGAATTCGGCGTGAATAAGACCGCGGTTCTCAACTGGAAACGCGCGGCAAGCGAGGGCGGCCTGCGAGCTTTGGCCGCAACGCCGCAGCACGTTCCCCAGTCGCGACTGAGCGCCCAGCACAAACGGCAGTAACAGGCCGTTCTCCGCTTTTTGGCGATCTCGATATCGCGATCCAGTCGCGCCCGGTTACGCCGCACATGAACGACGCAGATGGCTTTGGAGCGAGTTGTGATCTAGCGTTCAACGTCATCTGCTTCTGCCGTCAATTGACGCTCATCGATGTCACAGAAGACTGGCACGCTGCCGCACCGGGGGACAGCGATTTCGTCGATACTACCGAGCGCGTGACGTTCCACGAACTTCCGGGCGACGAGCCGTTGGCAGCAGTCTCGCACGCAACTTTCGTCTCACTTGACCGACTCGAGAAACCTTCTGAGAGTTCTCGGCGGGACGTCCTGCTTGAGCGCGATCGCCGCCGCGTTCTGCCGTTGGAGATCGGAAAGCAAGCCGTAAACCCTGAGCGGTTGCCGACGTTTGCATCAAGCAAAACAGTCGGGAAAGAGAAGCCGGAATTGGGCAAGCACTCGTCTGAGCGACGCGATCTCCTTCGGCGACCACGTTGGTTTCCGCGCGAAGCTTGAACCCGCGGAGGGTCGTCGCATTTTACGTCCGTGGCAACGGCAATATCCCCGTCTGAGGAACAACTTATGATCCGCCTTGATCCCTAAACTGGCACTATCCAGTTTAGTGCCATTCCGAATGGATCGATTTTTTTGTGCGCTACTGCCCGCTGTGAAAAGACGCCAAACAACTTCGGCCGACTCATACAGCTCGCCTTCACGACGCACTATCTCAAAGAAATACCGCGACATTCCTTTGGAGCAGAGCCGAGCAGAAGGCGATATAATTGCTCTTGTGAACGCCACCAACTTCGCATCTCAGCCCATTCCCGCCCTTGCCGGCTGTCTCTGGAAATGTCCCTGCCAACGCATCGACGACATTTCTCAACCAGATCCGAGGGTTCTGGTAAATACCAATCCACATCGCGTCCTACTCGACGCGTAATGGTCCGGGCATTGACTCGGTCCAGCGCTGGGAACTCGTTCCAGGGCCGCCCGTCAGTGCTTATTACCGGCATCCCGCTCGCAAGGGCCTCCAAAAGCTCAAGCCCCAAGCCGTCAACAGCGTGCGGCGCCAAAAGCACATCACCATATCCGCCAACATACATGTCGCGGTTGTCTTCAACTGCCGGTACGACGCGCGTTCCAGGCGGCCACTCATCGTCCGCTTGACTGATTACGGTGAGGGGCATTTCAGGCCAGCGTTCTTTTGCCGCCTTGACAACAGCTGCCCCCTTTCGGCCCTCCCATCCTCCGTGGCCGTTAATAAACAGAAACCGATCGCAGCGGACCCTTTCCACAAATGAAAAACGCGCGGTGTCCACGGGCCATGGCAGGTACTCACAGGGCAAAAACGGAGACAATGCATCGTAGCACTGCTCCGTCGGGCAGATGAATATGTCCACCAGGGACGTCCACGCAGATCCAGACGTGGGCGTCCATTCAAGCATTGGAACGCATGCAACCGTCGTACAGTATTCACGACACCTGTACAGCAAGTCGCTGTTAAGCGGGTTCTCGCAAAAAACAACTACATCCATCCGCTTTGCAAATCGCGCTACGTCCTGCCCATCGCGACACACAGAGGTGATGCTTGTCATAAATTCAGGCGACGTTGGATACTGCTTGTGCTCCATAAGTAAAAAGATGTCAATGTCCAAGTGCGCCAACAGCTGTCGATTCAATTCACCTAAGCCACTCTGACACCCGTATCCAAACAGCCCCACCCGCTTTCGGCGAAATCGCGCCGTGCCAAGCTTGAGTTGGCCGCGCGCGCGGGTCACGAGAGGCCTCCACACACGCCTCCTGACAAATTGCTCCGTGCGGCCAAATAATCCTTTCTCAGTGGTAGCTTCAACAACTCCCATCCATCGGTAATCCAAAAAGAAGAAAGCTTAGTAGTATCCGAGGCGACGCATGACGCCCCCCGCCAACTCATGCAGTCGCAATTTTTGCGGTGGCGTCCAGTCATCGAAGCGCAGAAAGTGGCCCTCCTGTTGCTGATTGTCCTGTTTTGCTAACTCTGCCGTTAATGCCGACTGAGCTATTGATCTAGCACCAACAAAGTCAAGTAACTTGCTCACACCATTCGCATCGTCGCCAAACAACTCCTGGAAGGACAGGCTAAGAAACCGAGAAGATGGTAAGTCCTCTCCTAATTCTAAAATAAATTCATTAACAGCAGACCACAACCAACAATTCTTTTCGAACGCCGACCAAGTGGGCCACGACCGCAGAGCGGGATCACCCGCCCTAGGACAGATCCTATACTCATCCCACGGGTGTCCCGAAAACCAGCGCCTGCGCATTGCAGATCGCACTACACATCCCGGGTGGCGATGAACGAATAGGAATTGTGACCGGGGAAATTGCTCGGCGATTAGCGGCGCAAAATAAATCATATTCGTGGCTTCGAAGTAGATGCGTCCACGAAGTGTAGTACGGGCTACTCGTCGGCTCCTAGCTTGTTCAAACACGCGGACGTACTCCGCCCGAGGAGTGAGCCCTGTAAGATAGGCGGCCTTCGCATCTGAGGCGGAGTGTGGATGTGGCTCGTGAAATGCGTCTATCTCCTCACACGAGCTGAGCGCACGTATCAATGACACTGTGCCGACGCGCCCCGTGGAAAGTACGAACACAAGTCGTCCATTACGCGCTATCCGCGATGCAGCCTTATCGATCGCAGCCTTATACACCTTCTGAAACATTACACCTCCGCTGTTCACATAAATCTTTTACATCGCCTGTTAACGATGCAGAGGTTTCCATCGCAGGACTTTTCCGACGTCCCCACTCAGGAGCACTAGTCCTCAATCAAGCGAAGATCCGCCTGAATTTTGGCCGTTTTCGCCGCGCGGGTTGAGGTGCACCGGCGGCCCGGTTGGGCGGATATTTGCCGTGTCGGCGCGCATGGCTTGGGGTTCCTAAGGTTAGGCGCTCCGGCGGTACTGAAGCGTCCAGACTTCAGCTTCATCGTTGGTTGCTGCGGTCAGCAGCGAAGCGGCAATGCGATGTGGTCGTGCATTGATATCAATAAATCAACACTCGGCCGATACGTTAGTAGTCCAAAGATGCGTTGTTCCTGCAAGCATGGCGTCAAGGTGGCGCCGGAGGACCGAAAATCAATAGACTGTTAAGTCCGCTTCCGCCATTTAAAGCAGCCAACGCAGTTTACGCCCGTTGGCCCCCGCACCGACGGGTCACTGGACACTCCGCGTGCTTCCTCGCAAGAGCACGGCCGCCATTCGCGCAGGGAGTGACGCCGGAAAAATTGCATTTCCTCAAGTACAAGATTCTCGAATGAAAAGGTGTCAGTCACTTCGCACGGATCAAACACTTGTAGAAATTCGTCCACGGTAGGCTTACCGCAAGGAACCGTTACGAGCAGTGTCCCCTGCGGACGAAGTAGGTCGTAAAGCTTCGCGGCAACTTTGGCACGGTCGTCACTGACTGCCCGCTCTCCATAAACGCCCAAGCCTATGTGCTCAAGCACAGAAACGGCACAAACGACATCAAAACCGCGTTGATCCTCGTAATCAAGTATATTTCCTCGAACGAACGTGAATGGTGGCGACTCCAACTCGTAGTTGCGGAGGTCGATGCCGACGACGTCAAAGCCCAGCGCAGACATTTCCAATGCCAAATGGCTGCGAGAGCACCCAAACTCTAAAGCACGAATGTCATAGCCGTTGCTGACAGGAAGATGCCTGTGAACAAACGGCACCTCCACCAGGCGTTCATTCGCGTACCATTCGGCAGAACACACCTTGATCGGGGTATTAAAACAACTACTGTACGAGGGAACATCAGAAACTTGGCGGGAGACTACCGGCTGCGTGCGTCTCGGCACAATTTTTGACAGTGCGCGCCCAAGCGTGTATCTCAAATCTTCCATCATCTCTCCTATTCGACACGACCACCGCTAAAGCGCGAACGTCGCCGTGGTAACATCAGTAACAAGGCCTCGCCAACACAAATGCACAAGCTGCACAGGCGCAAGCCAGCGTCCGGGGGCCACGCCAAGGAACGCTGTGCTACTCATGCAGGTGTATTTGCGACGCTCCATGTGCTAGGCACTGCGAACAGAGCCCCGCGCCCGCCGGGAACGCGGGACGTCCCAAACACAGGCCCGGCGACCACCGTTAGTGCAAGTGCATTCTCTATGTTGTCGTGCTGCAAACCATGCGCGTCTGCAATCCCAACCGACAAGCGGTAGGTGCCCGGGAGCAAGGGGCACTGCTCCACTGTGCACCGGACCGTTGTCACTTCGCGGTTAAATTGCACTTCGAACCCTACATCAGATGTGTGCAGACGGAAAAGCCGTTGCCCTTCATAGCTGGACACCGCAATACCGATCCGCGGACGATCGACAGGCCTACGACATTGTATCTGGAGAAGGATATTCAGCGGATCCCCAGTCTTAACGGCATTTAGTTTTTTTCCGTTACTGTCGGTTAGTGAAAAAGACGACACTTCTGCATCCCCGGCGACTGTTCGTCTACCGAGCCTCCGCGCCGGGGCATCGGTCATCGGAACTCCATTAGCGAACGCAAGATATTCTGCGACGGTTTCTCCTGGCGCGCCCTCAAAAGCGTTGGAACCTTCGGTTAGGAGCACGGCCCTTGTGCAAAGCGACTCAACAGCTGCCATATTATGGCTTACGAAAAGGATAGTCCGCTTACCTCCTTGGCTCACCTCCCGCATCTTTCCGATCGCCCGTCGCTGAAACTCGGCGTCTCCGACTGCCAATACTTCATCGACGATCAGGATCTCGGGTTCCAGAAATGCCGCCACCGCGAACCCCAGGCGAACTCGCATTCCGGACGAATAGCGTTTTACTGGCGTGTCGACGTACATCCGGCATCCGGCAAAGTCAATGATTTTGTCGAACTTTTTTGTAATTTCGTGCCGACGCATTCCGAGTATGGCGCCGTTGAGATAAATGTTTTCACGTGCGGTCATTTCAGGGTGCATACCGGTGCCCACCTCGAGCAAGGACGCGACACGGCCCTTGGCGCGGATGTAGCCCGAAGTCGGCGATGTAATTCGCGAGATTAACTTGAGTAGTGTGGATTTGCCCGCGCCGTTGGCACCAATGATACCTACCACTTCGCCTTGCTGAACCTCAAGATTCACATCGCGCAACGCCCAAGCGTAGTCGGATTCGGCTGTCTGATCACGACGGTTTTCCTGACCAATTAGAGTGTAGGGATCGTCTTTCCCGCGCACGTTCGCCCACCAGCGGTTCAGGTCATGGCTGATCGTCCCCGTGCCGACTTCACCAAGCCGGTACAGTTTCGAAAGGTTCTCGATGCGAATCGCTACGCTCATCGGAGTATCGAATGCTGAGTGGCGCAAAGCGTGAGGAAGAAGGCGGTGTTCAACGTATTGTTGTTTTGAGCGGTGGTGCCTGATCAACGCTCTGAACGCGCACCCAATGTATTAATTAGCTTCGTCGGTCTCGTCGGTTGCCGTATATTAGCTCGAGCATGTTTTGTAAATCGCCTCACTGCTACGTCCTTTCTGGCCGAGGCCGGAGCAGAGTCGACGAGACGCGAGAGGAAAACCGCACGGTCGATGCGCGCATTCATCGTCTTTCTCGCCTCTCGCTTTCGCTGCGCTAAACCGTATCCATGAAGGTCTGTTCTGTGCGGTTGAAGACGAGGACCCCGATGAACAATGTCGCTACGGTAAAGAGCGTCGCGTACGCGAGACCGGCGAGCGACAGCTGGCCAGCGCCCAGGAATGCGTGCTTAAAGCCTTCGATCAGATGCGCTAGTGGATTCCACCACAAAAAACTGCGGATTCGCTCGTTAACCGTGCTCATTGGATAGATGATCGGTGTAGCGTACATCAGCAGTTGGACACCGAATTGAATCACGAATGTTAGGTCTCGGTACTTCGTTGTTAGCGAACTGAATATGATGCCAAAGCCGAGCCCCAGTCCCGCCATTAGTAAGACCATGTAGGGCACCAGCGCTAACGATGTGGTCGGGTGAACCGCCTCGGACGCGCAAAGGAAATACACGTAGACCGCGAAGAAAAGGCCGAATTGAATGAGGAACTTAACCATTCCCGACACGATCACCGAGAGTGGGACAATGAGCCGCGGAAAGTAAACTTTACCAAAGATCTGCGCGTTTTCCTTGAAGGTGACCGACGTCTTCGAGAAGGATTCGTTGAAGAAATTCCACATCACAATCCCGGAGAGATAAAATAGCGGCCCCGGAATTCCATCGGTGCTGATTTTTGCAATGTTGCCAAATACCAACACATAGACCAGCATCGTCATGATTGGCTGCACAAAGAACCAAACCGGACCGAGCACGGTTTGCTTGTAAACGGTGACGATGTCCCGTTTGACAAACATGTACAGCAGGTCGCGGTACTCCCAGATCGCCCGAAGGTTAATGTCTAGCAAATGCCGCTTGGGCTGGATCACCAAATCCCATTCGTCGTCATCCGCGTCGCCTTGGGGCTCGTACGGATGATTCAGGTGTTCGATTTCGGATTCGGCTTCAGCGAGAGACATGAGGGAAAGGGTGAAGAAAGAAGAGTGAAGGGTGAAACGCTTAGGGGCTAGGTGTTGGTGGTTTCTCGATTAACCGACAACAAGCCAGATAACAAGTGCGATCGCCGCGACGGCGAGAATCACGATTCCAGAGAAGACGAGCTTCTGGATCGTTGCGATGGCGATGATTTGGTCGTCGCGAGACACGGGTTGGTTGTTGGTTGTTGGTTGTTGGTTGTTGGTTGTTGGTTGTTGGTTGCTAGTTGCGGGTGACTTGTGGCTAGTTTCTCGATGTATGTTCCATAGCCGTTGTTGTATTGCGCCGCCAGCTTTTCTAGCTCTGACGTCTCAATCCAGCCCTGCGTATACGCAATCTCTTCCGGGCACGCAATTTTCAACCCCTTGCCGCTTTTCCCCGGCGGCGACGAAGTTGCAGGCGTCGAGGAGGATCAAAAGAAGCTAGCGGCTAGTTGCTAGCGGCTAGGTTCTCTATGTAAGCCCCGTAGCCGTTGTTGAACCGACCCGCCAGCTCTTTTAGCTCGGACGTTTTAATCCAGCCCTGCGTATACGCGATCTCCTCAGGGCACGCGATTTTCAGCCCTTGCCTCTTCTCCACCGCGGCGACGAAATTGCAGGCGTCTAAAAGGCTGTCTTTCGTCCCGGTGTCGAGCCAGGCAAAACCGCGAGAGAATAGTTCGACGGTTAAGTCGCCGCGGTCCATGTAGGCTCGGTTGACGTCGGTGATCTCTAATTCGCCACGCGGTGAGGGTTTCAGGTTGGCGGCGATGTCGAGGACGTCGTTGTCGTAGAAGTATAAGCCGGGGACGGCGAAGTTGCTTTTCGGGGCATTGGGTTTCTCTTCGATCGAGATGACTTTGCCGTCGCCGTCGAATTCCACAACGCCGTACGCCGTCGGATCGGTGACGTGGTAGCCGAAGACGGTGGCGCCGGTTTCTTTGCTGGCGGCATTGGCGAGGATTTTACGGAAGCCTTGGCCGTAAAAGATGTTGTCGCCGAGGACGAGGGCGACGCGATCGTTGCCGACGAAGTCGGCGCCGATGATGAAGGCTTGGGCGAGGCCT
>JBBDHZ010000241.1:0-12593 GCA_040880645.1 Minisyncoccota bacterium | reverse complement strand
GACTCTACGTAGGGCAGCAAGTGGTCCTGCTGCACTTTATTGAACCGATGTATTTCATCCAGAAACAGTACCTTGGGGCTCGTGGTCTCGTCTGCAATGACCGCGCGAACATCGGACTTGCCGGCGGTGACCGCCGAGAGCTCAAACAGCGCCCCGCCCAGAGCGTGCGCATAGATCCGTGCCAGTGTGGTTTTGCCGACGCCCGGCGGGCCCCAGAGAATGAATGAAAACCGATACTGTTTCTCAACAGCCACGCGAAGCGGCTTATCGGGACCGACCAGATGACGCTGTCCGATGAACTCATCGAGTGTCGCCGGTCGGATCCGAGCGGCAAGAGGCTCTGTACTCATACCGGCAGTGTATCACGGCAAACGCGTCACGGTTAGTAGGGATGATCTGCCCGATGACCACGCCAACGCGGACGATACCGCGATACTGCCTCATACACCGGCACGATAACGGCTCCTACCGCTTCCCCTACATTCACCCGAACCGGGCTCACTCGTCCGGTCAAAACTTCGTACCCCAGCGATAAAACGGTCACGCCCAGCGGGATCACCGCGGCCCAGATCAAAAAGGAAACCGTAGGAGCAATGACCCATTGAAGCAACGTCCCTGCCTCAAACCAGTTTTGATTTGCGCCCACCGCAATATCCCGGACAAGTCCCTGTATGCCGGTTGACACCGCGTACGTAAACACCAGCGAAAACACCAGTAAAGAAAGGAGTGTCCAAAAGTGATCGCGCGCGTACCGGAAGCTTGTCTCGAACGCCTGCCAGCCCCGTTCCCCTTCGTACACAAGAACGAAGAACGCCGGGATCAGCCACACGGCAATGACCAATCCCGGGATCACCAGGAGTGTCGTTCCGACCGCGACCACCACCCCGATAATGATCAAAAGAAACCAGAACGACGGAAGTAATCGAAGTGCACGGACAGCTGTCTCAAAAAAATTCGTACGATCATTCCGTTCCTTTACCAGCAGAATGAGCATTACCGAGCTCCAGCTGTACACCAGAACCGCGCACAAAGTAAGCGCCAAACTGACCGGAGTAACCAGATCAGGATACGCGTAGGGTAGATACGGTGTCGCACTAAGCGCGCGAGAGATACCGATCACCGCAAGACCCTTCACGAGAGCGACTGCAACAAAGGCACCGGCTGCATCTACGTACGCTCGGAACACACTCACACCAAACGCCGCCCCGCCATCAAGAACGTCAGCGAGGCCCGATACATCAACCCACGGATAACTGTGGGGATGCGTGTGTGAGTGTGAAATAGAGTGTGCCATTATACCTCTTGCTGTGTCATATACTAAAACCGCGGCACCTCACGCCGTTGCCGCCACATATCCTGCCCTCACATCTTCACCCGTATACTACGTAAGACACCGCGCGCGCAAAAATCTTTCGCATCGCATCGGTTGTATCGGTCATTGTCCGATTGAAAAGCGCCGAACTTCGAACGACCGCTACCGGTCAGCCCCGATGATCGAGAGGATCAAGCCGGCACGCTCTTCAATGCTGTCACGGGGCAGCGTAAAGATGCTGTACCCAAGCTCACGGTAGACCTCAAATAACTGCCGCTCGATCGACCGCGCCTCTAACCAAAACTCACTGCGGGCCTCGTCATTCGTATAGATCGCCTTCCAGTACGGAAGAAAAAATACCGGGCTGTCGTATCGATACATTTGCGCTATCTCTTCGTACTCGCTCGCGGCAGGATCATTCCCCCATCGGGCATACGCAACGACGTCGGGGATAGCTCGATCAAAAAAGCAGGTCTGCCCCTTTGGTGCTCCGGCAAAAAGCTCCCGCCCCCGGTCTACCACCGAGCGGTTAAACGCCGTACTTGTGCGGTTCTTGATCCGCCGGGCGACCTCACGTGCCGCTTCCGGCGCGCACCAGTACCCGAGCCCCTCCAGATGGTCGATCAGGCTCGACTTTCCCGACCCGGGCGGACCGGTGATGATGTACTTTCCGGTAAAAGCCATACACGAATTATTTAGGACAACAACGCAACAAACGCCGGTGTTACGTACACCTCAAGCACCGCGGCAACGAGGAACAACGGGATCAAGTATACGATAAACAGCCGGGCCGACAGGATCAGCGGTTTCGTTATCGGCACCTCAGTCTCACGGCGGATACGCCTCACAAAGTGAACCCCCAACAAAAGCCCCAGCGCCGCCGCAACAAGCATCGCGGGCAATTCGATCACGCCGTGGGGAAGAAGCGATGCCAGTACAAGCGACGGCCCGGCAAGCGCAGTGGCGTAACTGAAGACAAGCCCGACCACAAATCCGTTCACAAGAAGAAACGCCACCGGCGCGATCGCAAAAAGGACTCCGAAGATCATCGCGCCCAGCGCCTTGACCGCATTATTCATAAACAAAAACAAGACGATCTCCAAAGCGGATCCGTCGAGCGCGCCGTGGGCAAAGGCCGCCAGTTCACTAATGACCAACCTCGAGGTACCGGGCAAAAACAGATACGCGCCGACTCCAAGTACAACACCGGCCACGAAAATACCTCCGCTCCAGGCAAGGTACCGCGGCAGCTGAACAATAAGCCATTTCATATACACAGCATATCAAAAAAAGATCTTTTTAACACGCTGCTCTCTTATAGAGCAAGACACACTGATGACTGTTGCTCAGTGCCGCACATCACACATATATAACCTCAGATACATAGTGCGCCCTTAATTTCCAAGGGGTATAGGTCTACGGTATCCGGATGGGTTCACCCTTGATGATCTTGAGATCGTCCACCTCTAGCTCAAGGAGGTGCACGACCTCTTACCCCTACCGCTACGGTGAAAATCGTGGCGGCTTTTTTATACCAATCCCTGCAAGAGATACCCGACCGAAAAAGCGATCGCGGCGGCCGCCCCGCCGATCAACACGGTCTCGAGCGCCCCGCCCAACACGCTCTTGTTGGCGATCAGGCTCTTCGCCGCACCGACAAAAAGAAAAGCCAGACCGGTCAGAACCGCCGAAAGCTCAAATTTGATCGGATCGAGTGCGGGAACGAACACCGCAAGAACGAACGAAAGAAGCGGAATAAAACCGATCACTACAAACGCAACCAGAGTAGCCAGCGCAGTTTTGATCGGTTGCTTACCGCTGTTCGCCCGCTCACCGTCAACCGAGCGCGCGGACCGAGTAGAAAGATAGTTCGACACCGCCATCGAAAAGCCGTCCGCAAATAAATTAGCGAATCCAAGGATCAAAATAATTCCCGGATTCAATGCCGCCCCGAACGCACCGGAGATAACCGCAAACGTCGTCACGGTGCCGTCGATTCCGCCATACACAAACTCTGCTAAATACTTTCGTCGAAGTGGTTTCATATACTACCTTTCTAGTATATCAAAGTTCGTCAGATTCGTGTTTTCGGACCTTCCCACGCTATAAGCCACCACGCTCCGGTACTTTCTTTCGGTGCTGTCGCGGCTTGTGTATTGACGATACCGGCATCCGCTTTGCCCCGTGACCAAGCGCGCGCAGTATGTATTTGTGTATAAAAAAACCGCGGCACAACAAGGTGCAGCGCGGCGGTCCGTCGCCATGGCGCGGAAAAAAAGAACGATCAGCAAATTGTTAGGAGGCAAACACAATGTCGAATCCGTTCTTCCGAAGAATGTCGCTGATACAGACGACTTCCTTCCAGCACAGACTAACGGTCATCGACTTACCACTGCCACACCGCTCGGTACTGACCATAGTACACTTGAAGCCATCCGAAAGAACTTCATAGATCTTTCCAAGCGTGCGCCGATCAGAGGTGAACTCTAGCGTGACAAGCTTTTCCCCTTCCTTCTGAATTATTGTCACGCAAATAGGCAACTGATCGCTGTCAGTCGAACCACCTTCAACTTTCGTCATACTCATCGTCTCCTGCTGGTTTGGGAGTTGGTGTGGATGCGATACCAATCGCCTCCTAACATACATACTATAGCAGGCATCAGGAGTTTGTCCAGTGGCCAACTTTCTACACCCTTCCCTCAAGCCGCGGTTCGGCCGTATCGTACCGCTCCCAGAGGTTATGTCCCACGAACAGCACAGCAATAACCGTAAGGTAGATACCTATCAGCTGCACGTACGACAGCGGTACCTCCGGAAAGAAGTCAATGAAGGTAATAGCGCTCCAGGACGTAATCGAAACTGTTCCGGCAATATCGGCGAATAAAAGCCAGCGCTTGCCGATCGATTCAAATCCGTGCTCGAGCGAGCTGAGTATCTTGCGGGTGATCGGCCCGGATAGAAGGATACCGTTGATAATAAGAATCCCGACAACGGTCTGCGAGAAGAAGAACCGGGAGGTCAGCATCACGGCGTCGTCAAAGACCAAGGCAACGCTGAGAAAGTCGATACCGAGCCCGATCCAGATAACCGCGCTGATCCACGGGAATAACGGAAAGATGTGCTGCTGCAGAGTCCGTGATGATTTTGCCGAAAGAAAGAGAAAATCAAGAACCAGCACCGTACCGAGCGTAAAGATCGAGTGGACGCTGTGAAGAACAAAAAATGCCTTCTCGGCGGATACCTCCCCGCTCCAAGCGCTCGAAAAGGAAGTAATAGACAGCAGGACCAAAAACTGCGCGAGAAAATACCCTAAGGCATAGCGATGAAAGACTCGGGGTGAGTGCCACCGCACGGTCAGCCCGACGAGACTCAGCACCAGAAGCACTAGATACCCCGGGGCTGTGATCGGAAACGCCGCCATCACTTCATACGCTGTGGGGTACAGCGTGATGCCTTCGTGAGCAAAGACCTCGTAGAAGAGCGAGAGGGCGAGCCAGGAGGTTGTCCCGAGAACGATCCCGCCGTACATAAGCCACTGCAATCGCCCGGCGATCCAGTGAAAAATGATCTGAGAAGTGTCCGACCGGCAGGTGCGCGAGCACACCAGGAACACAAAGGCCCAGAGCGCAGCCGCGCCGGCCACCGCCAGACCGAGCTGACGGGCAAAGGCAACAAGATTCTCGATTCCGATCTCCATAGTCAGGTTTATGATGTATTCCGAAACAGTTTATACACGATCAAGACCACGCCTATCCCGTACAGTACCTTTGCAGCGAACCAAAACTCAACGTAAAACTCCTGCCCGATATGCATCGCCACGGCACCGACGACCATCACCGCACCCGAGGCGATCAGCACCCATTCCCCCGGTTGTATCAAACGACGAAGTGTGTAGGCCATACGTATTTCTTTATTACTGCGAAGCAGCACCCGTTACCGCCTGCTCGTACTCCAGCAGAGCCACCACGAACAAACTCTCCGACCAGCCAAGCGGGATATTCTCGTTCGGCTTCGGTGAGTTTGAGTAATACAGCTCCGGCAGCTGCTTCTTTTCCGTCATCACCTCCCGCGTTTTATCAAGGTACCGCTTCGCTTTCTCGAGATCGCCGCGCTGAGCGTAGACAATAGAGAGCCACGGGAAACCCATCGTCCATTCCGCCTCTTCGCTGTATCCGTCCGTATTCTTGTTGTAATAGCGATCGTTCTTGTACCGGATTACGCCGCGGTCTCGATCAAACTGATACTCGAGATTCGTGAGGACCACGTCGGCAGTCTCACGGTCGATCACGTTATACGGGTATATGAGCGAAAGCAGCGCCAGATCGCAGAACTTGCTCTCTGATTCACGCGGTAGAAGGTTCACCAACGCCTGCTCGCCTTTTTCGATCATTCCTTCCGGTATCTCCAGCCAGTCGTACACACTCAAGCGCTTGAGCGCCGCCACGCACGGACCGATCGAGGATGCGTGCACCTCCTCATACTCTTCCCAGACCCCGTTATCCGGGTCCTGCCAGTACTCTATTTTATTGAGATAGTTCACGAGCAGTCGAACCACCTCACGGTCCTCCTCAGTGTTCATTACATCGATGCCCGACGTGTGGCACGAACACAGGGCAAACAAGATCGCTCCGGTGGCATCGTTCTGCTTGTTCCCCCACTCCTCCCAGTACTCTTCGAACGTCTCGGGATTGTACCGCGCGTGAATGTACTGCCAGCTCTCGTAGGGCTTATGTTCGATCGCCCAGTTGAGCTTATCTTTATGCTTGCTGAAGATATTTAAAATAGCACGCCAGACCCGGGCAACCGTCTCTTTGTCGCCAATATGCTCAAACGCAAGCGACATATAGAAATTATCCCTCAGCCAGGCCTTGTCGTAGCCGGTCGAGACGTCCTGCGCCGATGCCAAAAACAATCCGGACGACGCCTGAAGCCCTCGAAGATTATCAATATGCGGCTGTGCTTCTTCCGGTACGGCGTTCATTATGCAGCTTTCTTATACGCGACGGTGTGTTTGAATGATTCCTCGCTCCGGGCGTAGACAGCGTCAATATCAGGAAATCGCTTGCGCAGTTCCTCGGCCAGTACCGGGAACTGGTGCTGAAGCTCAGCGAGCATCTCGGCAAACTCCTCTCGCCGCCGCAAGGTCTCCTCGAGCTTGGCCGCCACCACCTCGTAGAGAAAATTGATTTTGTCAGTATTTTGTGTCTCGTTCTCGCCCCGAAGTTTTTCGAGTACCTGGCGCGCGACTTCGTGGTCCACCTCAGCCTGACAAGCAACCATATCACAAACCGCCCGGACATCCTGCTCGACTCCTCGCAAGCGCAGCACCGGATGCTCGTCGGCGCCTGCGTCTTGCGCCTGTACAGCCTTATCGTACGCCTCTACCAGTCGGCGGCTCGCCAGTTCTCGCGGATCCTGGTCGGCGCTCTCCGGCGCTGCGCCGTCAGCCGGTGTTTTGTTGTGCCCTTCAAATGGAGTCATACGCAAATAGGGTGTAAGGAAGTAATAGCTATCGTGTCTTCTATACTATCAAATCTCATTCACCTCCACATCTCCCCACCTGTGGACGACGTGAGTATTGACAGGGCACGTTTCCAGGCGTAAAATCGAAATCAAATGCTCTTTCTCCGAGTTGCGAAAGAGGGGGTCAATAAACAGTGAGCCGGGCACAACAGGTGTGTTTTGCTCTGTATTATTAGTTGACGCGCACGTAACATAACAAGTAATCGAATCGCTTATGTATTTACCAAACTTTCTTATCGGCGGATTTGTAGCACGCACATCACTCACCGCAAAAGTATACGCAGTCACGCTTTCCCTGCTTGTGGCCTTTATGCCCTTCGCAGGTATTTTTGTGCCTGCAAACTCTGTGGAAGCAAACCACGACATAAACATAAACACGGCAACGACCGAGGAGCTGGAGACTCTCCCCCAGATCGGAGAAGCACGTGCCCAGGATATTGTTGACTACCGTGACACCAATGGAGATTTTGACACCATTGAAGATATACAGAATGTTACGGGTATTGCAGGAGGGGTTTATAACGCCATCAAAAACCATATCACCGTCGATGACGAAGACTCCCCGAATCCCGGTATCGGCGACCCCGACCAAGAATGTCAGGCGAACGGCTTTGACTACGGTATCTCTAAGTGGGAATGGGATGACAACGAAGAAGCGTACGTCGAAGAAAACGACGGGGATTTCCCGCTTGCCGGATACACTATAACGGTTGAGGGTGACACCGATGAGGCAGATTGGACCGCAGATCCTGCGGTTGCCGGCGTAGTAAGCAAAGAGGCGCTCGGATCTTTCGTCCACAGCGGTGGAACTGAAGGTACCGTCACAAAAGACGGTCAACACGACATCAGCCACATTACGTTCTGCGGCAACGACGAACCTCTCGTCGAGGAACCGGAGGAATCTATCACCCTTATCGCCCACAAGGTAGTCTGCCAAGAGGAATCTCTACTCCCGAACTGGGGCAGCGGTGCACCCACGATCGACGGCGACACGGCACAGGACTTTGTAGATAACAGCCAGGGTCAGTGTTGGCTTGAAGCAGATTGGAATTTTGAATGGATCGACAGCAACGTATCAAGCCAGGCCGGCGACAACACCCTGATCGGGCCAAAGGGAGGAGACTGGACACTGCTCGGCCCAACGAACGCGAACGGCGTTGCCTCAACCACGCTATCGCTTGACGACTCAGACGACTTCTCGATCCGTGAGGTACTCAAGGATGGCTATGTCCCGTTCAGCGGTGACGTAAGCGGAGAGAGTTTCAGCGCAGAGCTGTACTGTACCGATGACGCAGCAAAATACGACAACCGCGAGTGGATCAAGAACGCCACCGATGGTGAAGAGTACCACTGCGTTGCCCTGAACGCTCCACAACCGGCGGCCATCGAGGTCACCAAATACCACTGTCCTGACGGAACAGATGTAACGCGTACTACGAACGGACCTGATGAAGACGGCGCACACACAGCCCCGGACGAATGTACGCTTGAAGAAGGCGTCTTGTTTGGCTACACCCACCAGGACAAAGAGGACGGCGATAAGACCGGTCCGTATCCGCGCTCGCCGATCATTGCAACAACCACAACAGACGGTAGCGGAACTGCAACCTTTAGCGAACTCACACCATTCGGTCGTTACAATATCGTTGAGCTTGACGAGAACGGTGACCCCCAGAACAACGACGAGATTCTCGGTCTCTACTGTTTTGGTGATACCGGCACCTCGGACGACAACCTGGACTTTACGTTCCTCAAACCCGGCGCAACCAGCTACTGCGTTGCGTATAACGGCCTGGACGAGACTCCCCACGATGACTTCACCCACCGGTCCTGCGCCGTACCCGAAAGCGATGACAGCGAAGATCCTGAGGTTCAAAGTGCACCGGGAACAGAGACTGACCTCCAGGACATTCTTGACACTGAAGGCTACGGCGTCGACGTGAACACCGACAGCACCGGCTACCAGACCTGGAACGGTGCAAACCAGACCCTGACCTTTGACGTCACCTTCCTGGCCAGCGAAGCGGGCGACACGAGCGACTTTGGGTATTACCTCAACGGAGACACGGGAACCTTTACCCCACTCTTCTCAACCGCAACATCAACCGGCCACACCGAGACCGTATCCATCCCAATGGTCGGCTCAACGACGGTCGGCTTTGCGATCGAGAACGGCACCGGTCTGTACGCAACCGAGATCAGCGAAAACGGCGGTGACGATAACGCCGTAAGCTACCACGTCGCCGACAACACCTACGTTCTCGGTTTCGAGGATCGTCCGCTCGGCTCGGCCGACCAGGACTACAACGATGTCGTGGTCGAGATAACCGTGACCTCCTGTGAAGACACCCTTCCGATCTGCGAGCCCGGTGTCAACCTCTTTGCCAACGCAGACTTCGAGAACCCGACCGTGACCCACCAAACCAAATGGGACATCTTCACCACCGGTTCCGTCAGCTGGCTTATTGAGTGGCTTCCCGGAGCAAACAACTTCGGCGGTGACACCCGTCCCGACGAGGCCAACCTTGAGCTCCACGCCGGGGTGAACGGCTGGCTACCGTCAAACGGTGATCAGTACGCTGAGCTTGATTCCGACTGGTTCGGTCCGGACGACACCACCACCGGCGAACCGGCGGCAACTAAGATCTACCAAGACATCCCAACCCGACCGGGTGAGACCTACACCGTCTCGTTTGACTACTCGGCCCGACCGGGTGAGCCCGCCAACGACAACCAGCTTGAAGTAACCGCAAACGGCGTAACTATCGGCACGGCCGGACCGGTTATTGCCGGCGGCAACCAAACCAACTGGACCACGCACTCATTTACGTTTGAAGCAACAACTACCGTGACCCGCGTTGAATTCATCGATCGTGGTGACAACTCAAACTCTCGCGGATCGTTCCTCGACAACACCTCCGTCATCTGTAAGGAACCTCGACAGCCGGATCCGGATCCGGAACCGGAGACCTTCACTCTCAGCGGCGTGAAATGGCACGATGATAACCGCAACGGAGAATTCGACAGTGCCGAGGACGGCCTCGAGGACTGGACGATTGTCGCCAAACCGCAGTCACTTGACCCGGAAGAGACACTCTTGATCGACTCAGCTGATCACCTTGCCCAAACCACCTCCGCCCTTTCTTCAGGAAGGATCTACCTTATCGAAGTAGAAGGAACGTGGGACAACACCGGCATTAATCGTGTGGTAGACGCGGAGTACTACACCGAAGACAACTGGGCAACTCATAATGACCTCGGTACAGAACCCGGGCGCGGCGAGCGCCAGCTTGATCTGGTCATTGATAACACGAATGTACACTGGGGAAGCTACAACGATGACCATCTCTACAAGATCGTTCTCGAAGGCGCGGGTGACGCCCTTGACCTACTCATCTACGATCAAGACAACGCACCGTTTCCATCGGCATGGTACGGCGACAACGAGGGTGAGCTCGATGTCCGGATCTACGACGTAACCGACTACGCCACCCAGACCGACAGCGAAGGAAACTATGAATTCACTGACCTAGAACCGGGCGCCTACCAGGTCGTAGAGATGAACCAAGACGGCTGGACACAGACCTACCCGACCAACCCAAGCTACTACCACATCACTCTCGATGAGAACACAAGTGGTGTTGACTTCGGCAACGACCGCGACGGCGAGGTCCTCGGCTCGATCCAGTGTGATGCCGGTATTGTCCACTTCGACACCCAGACCGGCGACAACCAAGGCAAGACCTTTGCCGTGAACCAGTCGACCGGTATGACGACGCTCATCAACACCTACGAGGGCTCGTACTACGCAGTGGTCACCGCGGTACCGGGAACCAAAGACTTCTACGCGATCCGCAACTCAGATGACTTCCTCGTTAAGCTACGCGCCAACGGTGATGTTGACGAGATCGCCGAAACCGACAAGTTTGAGCACGCGGTAGCAATGGAATTTGGAAAAGACGGACTACTCTACGTTCTCGACCAGCAAACGAACGGCATCTACGAAGTTGACCCGTCCGATGGATCGGTCTTCCCGCTCGGTCCGGTTAAGCTGGCGAGCGATCCGATCAGTACCCGTCTCAATGTCCACGGCGGTGACGTCGTACCGCACACCGACGGGAACACCAGCGGCGACGAGCTCATATACATCGGCTCTAACGGTACGATCTACTCGATCGACACCAGCAGCGGGGTGAACAACATCACCTACACCGTGATCGGCTCAATCGACAACGACAGCCACATCACTAGTGCTGCGTTGGTTGGTGACACCTACTACGCCCTTGACCGCCAACTGGCAAGTGACGAAACCGACGGCACTCTGCACAGCTTCACGATCAACACTGTCACGAACGACGTGGAGAACACAAGTTCGATCTCCCGAACCGGTCCGTTCCAGTTTGGTGACGGTACCTGTTCGCTCGCTGCCCTTCTGGACGAGCCGAACCACAAGACCAACGGAGGGAGCGAAGGCGGCTCAGGCGGTGATGATCCGGAACCTCTTCAACTTACAAACAGCAACGGAGGAGGTGGATCGATCAGCGGTGGCATTCCCGGTGGTCTCGGCGGTGACAACCCAACCTTCGGAGACGGTGACGGCCAGGTAGCCGGTGTCAGCACTACCGGCGGCACGGGCGGTGACAACCCACAGGTTCTCGGCCTGGCCCACACCGGTGATGGAGGCAACAGCGCGCCTCTCGTTGGAACACTCGCACTTTTGTTCAGCGTTATCGTGAGTGCCAGCATTGTGGTCTCGACACCGCGACTAGCCCAAGCCTAACCCGACTCACGCAGCACACTGCATATACAACCCCGTGACAAAACGGGGTTTTATATGTATAATATGCCTATGCACAGCGAACCCACCTCACCCTCTTCAGAGCGCGTTCTTACCGTACTTACGGCCATCGCCGTGCTGCTGGCTATCACTGTCGGTCTGCGTTTCAGCGGTTCACTGCGGAGTACCCCACCACCCCCAACCGCCGCCGATACGGTTATTACAACTCCGGGCTACGCCACAAGCTCTCTGCCGGTGCGCATTCAGATCCCAAAGATCAATGTCGACACCGAGATCGAACACGTGGGGCTCACCGAGAGCAGCACTATGGCCACCCCAAGCACCTACGAGACCACTGCCTGGTATGAGTACGGCGCGCATCCGGGCGAGCGCGGCAACGCCGTGATCGCCGGCCATCTCGACAACAGCCTCGGCCGACGCGCCGTATTCTACGATCTCTCTGAGCTCACGATCGGCGACACGATCATCGTCACCAACGAGCACAACGACCAACTGGTCTTCGAGGTCGTCCGGACCGAAACCTATCCATACACCAAAGCCCCGATCGATCTGATATTCGGGACCAGCAGCGACCGCCGCCTCAACCTGACCACCTGTGCCGGCGACTGGCTCGATGATGCCAGTACCTACCAAGACCGATTTGTTGTGTTCACCAAGCTCCGCGAGTAGCTACACGAAGCGTATTCCTTACGACCGCGCTACGCAAAACACCGCCCCTCTTTCTTTTTGGGACGGTGTTTTTTGTACTGCACTAAATCTCCCCTCACTGCCGGAAGACCTTTCCCGGCTGCCACGGTGTGCCGAGTTTCGGCAGCAACCAGCGGTCAAGTCCCCAGTGACCGGCAACCTTCCAGGCAAGTACAAGTCCGATCGCCAACGTGAACAGGATCGGATTACTGCTTACCGTACCGGCGAGCATAAAGTTAAGGTTCATAAACAGCCCGAAGAACGCCGCGATAC
>JBBDHZ010000240.1:0-2135 GCA_040880645.1 Minisyncoccota bacterium | reverse complement strand
GGACATCGTCTATCAGCCGTTTGAGACGCTGTCGCGATAGGCTCCTGTGTTAGACGTGCAGCTTTGGACAAAAAAAACCGCCCTTTCAGCGAGTTGCGAAAGGGCGGTTCGACGCGAATCTTCGCTTACCGGCCGAAGTGGGGTCCGGCTGCGGATAGCGGACGAAATCTCTTCGTCCGTTAGGCACGCTGCTCCGTGCAGCATGCCGTTGTCGCATCGCAACAATCGGCGGCTTCATCACAGCATTGCTCGCCGGCAACACAGCAGTCCGCCGCTTTGGATTCGACTTTTGCGAGTTCGCAGCATGCATTCGCTTCCTTGCAGCAATCCGATCCCTCGTCGCAGGACTTCGGCGCGGCCTTGCAGCACGCGCGCTCTTCCGTACAGCACTTCAGGCCCTGTTCGCAACAATCCGGCTTAGCGTCTGCTTCGCAGCAGGCGCTCTTCGGCGTGCAACAGGCGAGCTTCGCCGAACAACAGTCTTGCGGATTCTCGTCGGCGACAGTCATGCCTGTGAACAGGAGGCCAAGGACGAGGAACGAACCAGCAAATAGGTTAGTAAACATGAGAAAGTATTCTCCAGTGAAGAAATGGTTATTGTCAAAATCAGAGATTCACTGCGCAGACGATCAGCGCAGCACAATGGCCGTCAGGCCAAAAATAAAAACGAAAGCCTCTCGCCAAGAGTGGCCTAACAGCGCCACAAGCACTTGAGAACGTGCAGACGTGGGCCGGAGCGGAACGGCTTTGTAACCGTCTCGCTCGCCTTCACCGAACCGACGTTGGTGGTGAAGTCGGCATCGGTACAGCCGATCGCTAGGCTGGAAGAATCGCTTAGCTCGGCTCCCTTCTGGGTCACCGTGGCGTCCCAGGAGCAACAGCAGTCTACCGTCGGCCGAACCGGGGATCCCTGCGATTCGGACGATCGATCATGCCCCGTCTGATGACAACAAACCGCTTCCGCCGGGGCTGAGCCAAGCTGCTCATGCGTATCTCCACCACACCATCCAGGTGGCAAAGTCAGCAAGAAACTGCTGGTGAGGGCGGCGAATTGGAGGAGGAGCGAGTTCATAGTCGTCATTCTACGCGGCATGCACATAAAGTGTTTTAAAAAATCCCCTCCGAGTTCCTTCTCCAATCCGAAAACGCAATGCCGGATTACCACTGGACTCGGTACGCGACGAGCTCGTCCGACATCATGACGGGCAAATAGACCATCTTGATGCTGTCGACGTATTCCAGGTCGGCGGTGCCCGGACCGAGTTCCTTCAGCATCGTGACCTCGCCGTCGGCGGAGAAATACGTCACCTTGCCGGCTGCCCAGTCGGAGAGAAAGAGTCCTTCATCGAGCTTCCATACGTCGACCAGCCGCACCTGCGCTTGGCCAAGGTTGGGCAGCATCGACACGAAGAGCAGCAACATTCCGTTTCTGAGCAGGTTTAGATTCAGGTTCATCGGTGCCTCTAGCGGTTGAAGTCTTGGATTACCGCGGCCACTCGTCGGCCGAACATGCTATAGACTATAGACTAAAGCGGCCTCATTCCATCAGCCGCATCGCGCCGGCAAGCGGTCTCTGCGAGGATCGCCGACACAGGGCACTGGAATTCACAAACTGGCCACTGGAAACAGCGAGACGGAAAATTAATCATGGGTTTTATCGATTTGGCGAGTGTCCCGGCGCTCGATCCCATTCCAGGCTGTCGGATGCGGACGCCATTTGGCGAGCATTTGATGCTCTCGTATTTGGAGATGGAAGAGGGGGCCGAGGTTCCGTTGCACCATCATCCCCACGAGCAAGGAGGCATCCTGCTCTCGGGACGCTTGCAGCTGACGATCGGCGAGGAGACACGGATCGTCGAACCGGGGGCGATGTTTCTTATTCCTTCCAACCTGCCCCACCGAGCCGTTGCAGTGGATGGTCCCGCAACCGTACTCGATGTTTTCAGCCCCGTTCGCGAGGATTACGCGGAGTTGGCAAACCGCTATATCCCCACCTGCGATCAAGAGACGTGATCACTCGGCGCGGCGCTCGTTCGCCAGAACGTGGGATGCCGCTCATTTGATCATGAAGGTTAACGTTGAACTCGGTGATCAAATTTTACCGCCTTGGGATCAAGAAATGATCCTGCCCGTTG
>JBBDHZ010000239.1:0-2138 GCA_040880645.1 Minisyncoccota bacterium | reverse complement strand
GCCATCTGACCCGGTTGCCGCGCGGCAACCAGAACGCGGCCATGCAGGCAGCCACGAGGGTAAAGGGGGTCAGCGCATTTCTGTGCGGGCACGCGCCCGGGCTTTTTGGAAGCTGTTCGAAGCACGTAAGGCGCTCCGGGTATGGGAATGCGGCGGATTTGCTCAGAAGGCGTGTCGCTCGGCGGTTGTCGGTCCGTCCGCGAGGGACTGATGCGCAGCGGCAAACCAAGGGAACCCGTTACCGTAGACTGCCTGTTTCCTCAAGTCGGGATCGTAAAGCTTCGGGTTCACTAACTCGTTTCCTTTCCTTCATCCTTCATCCTTGATCCTTTCAATTGGTCCGCTTCCATGTCCGCCGTGCCTGCGGCCTCTTGGTTTTTCCGCGTTCCCAGCGGATACGTTCTTTCCCGCTTCCAACCGCAACGACTCCGTTGGGATGTCCACTCAGGTTCCACCGTGACTAGTTGCCGTTCTTCTTCGGCGACGTCGATTGTTGCGGGCACCTTTTAATTCAGAACCGTCGGTCGCATTCGTTCGAACAGCGATTCAAAAGCTTCGCGATCAGGCCGGGAAAAAGGGCACGCCGATGAAGCTTTCCGAAGAATTTCAAACACTGCTTCCGTCAACGCATCGTCCGAACCGTTGTATTCAATGCCCGCCAAGACCTGAAAGAATCCATCGTTGTTCTCGACTTCATCGAAGAAGCTCGGCGGTTGATCGTCAGTTATCCCCACCAAGATTGCTTCATGAATTGGATCGGTCATTTCGACCGTCTCGAATGCATCGAGCAGCGGTTGGAGTCTGTGACGAACACACCGCATCGCTTTCGAGAACCTGCGATCCCGTGCCATCACACTAAAGCGTAACTGCATACTGATCCTTTAATGGTTCACTGGATTGTTTGACGGTCGCTGCCCGAAGATACGACGGAATGTGTCGATGTACGTCGTCTCCAACGCGCGAGCAGCAGCTTTTCCTTCCACGGTTCGCAACAGATCGACTTCAATGTCAATGCCAAGAAGCGCGTACTCTCGCTGATGTTCAGCGAATCGGGTCAGATAACCGCGACCAGTCTCGCCGAAGTGAAGCAAGCGGTCAGAAGCAGCGTCACGAAGTACATAAACATCGTGAGCACCTTGAGCGGCTAGGCTGTTTCCATGAACAGGTCTGCCGACGCGTCGAGACCAATCGGCAAATCCGCTCTGAAAACCAGTACCATAGTACCGGTTCCCTTGAGTTGCTTTAACCCAACGACCCATGTTCATCGTACCGCCGTTGGCTCGGTACGATCGGAAAACATCAAGACGCGCTGTTAATCGTGGGTTTATCGCATTAGTGAAGGACGCTGCACTGTTTGGCGCGCTATAGGCGTTATGCGCAAGAAGCCCCTGCTGGCCGACGAAGTAGACGTGTTCGCCGTAGACTTCCAGGTTGTAGACGGTCTGGGGGCCGGGGCGGGGGAGTTTGCTGACGATGCGCTTGGTGTCGCCGTGGTACGTCTGTACGCGCTCACCCAGCTCCATTTCACCGATCGCTTGGAATTGCTCGCGGTCGACGCTCCAGAAGAGGTGATTGCCGGTCACGCCGATGGGTTCTGACTCGCCCTCAAAGGCCACGTCCAAGACCTGTCGTGACGGCGGGTGCGCGAATGTCGCCGTTACGACCTGACCGTCACCGCGTTTCACCGTCGGACAGGAACGAAGATCCGTGACCACGGCCGTCCCCGAAACGCCCATTTCAGGGAGGTCCATTTCCAGCGTCAGGCCAATCAGCTCAGCTCCCTCCGCTGATAATGCCGCCGACGCCAGCGCGATGTCTCGAAAGATTGGACGCAGGGGAGAGAGCGGCACGGAGGCTATTGCTTCGCCGGTTGTTCCGGCGGAAGTAGGCTCATCGCCGCCGTCGAGAGCCGCGGCCCGAGGCGTGTCACTTACAGGCGTGTCGGTCTGGCCGGCATCGGCGACGACGGCGAGCCGGTCGCGGACCCAGCTTTCCGGACGAAGCAGTTCAATGTGAAGGATCGCCGGGTCCTCGCTGTCCGTTTCTGGTTCCAGCGGCATCTCCAGGCGCAGGTGCAGGCAGTTTGCCCACTCCGGCTCGGTCCAATTCGCCCGCTCCGACTCGCGGATCTCCGGGTT
>JBBDHZ010000238.1:0-2139 GCA_040880645.1 Minisyncoccota bacterium | reverse complement strand
AGCACCTCAATCCCCGGTAGCGTTTCATTAGCAAGAAAATCGAGCATTGCGCCGCCGCCGGTGGAGACGAAATCAAACCGATCGAGTATCTCGAGCCCCTCGATCGCCGCCAGGGTGTCGCCGCCGCCCACGATCGTCTCCGCCGGCGAATCGGCCACCGCCTTCGCCAGCGCAAGCGTCCCGTCCTTGAAGCCGTGCTCGTAATCGCCAAGCGGACCGTTCCAGAGTACGAACGCCGCGCCGATCAGTTTCTCGCGAATGCTCTCGACGGTTTTCGGACCCGCATCCAGTATTTTATTGGTCACTCCGACCTCGGCGAGCTTCACGACCTCAGTGGTCTCGATCACCACGTCCTCGGGGAGCATCATCTTTTCGTTCGAAAGCAATGCGGTGAGATCATGATCGGAACCGGAGACCAACGACTCCCCCACTTCGAGCCCCTGTGCCTGAAAAACATCGTTGGCCAATGCACCGCCCAGAAACACCGTGTTTGCTTTCTCCGCAAACTTTTCCAAGAGCGGCAGTTTTGTATCAAACTTTGCCCCACCCAAGAGAAACACGAACGGGTGAGACGGATCAAACGCCTCCGAGAGTTTTTCGATCTCCTCGAGAAGACGAAAGCCGGCGTACCCGGGCAGGTGCGTGGGTACGCCGACGATCGACGCGTGCTTGCGGTGCGAGACCGAGAACGCCTCGTTCACGTATACCTCCGCCAGCGAGGCGAGGTCACGGGCAAACGCCGGATCGTTTGTTTTCTCGCCATCGTGCGCCCGAAGGTTTTCAAGAAGCAGAACGTCGCCGTTTTGCATCTTTCCTACTTCATCAAACACCTCGCCGCCCACGCAGTCACCGACAAACGTCAGGTCAAACAAATACTGTTTGATATACCGTGCCACCGGCTCAAGTGAGTTTCCCTCCTTTCCTTTGAAGTGGCTGGCCAGAATGACTTTTGCTCCCCGGTCCCGCAGGTACTCGATCGTTTTCCGTTCCTTCTCGATCCGGTACGGATCAAGGACCTGTCCGTCCTGAACGGAAACATTAAAATCAACGCGACACAACACCCGCGTTCCTTCCGGGTTCTCGATCGCTTCGACTGACGGGAGACGGGGGAGCATAAATAAAAAACGACTAACGCTTCGCTAGCACCTTTTTAACGGTTGTAACGATCGTTCCGAACTGCTGGGGCTCGCGGCTGGCGCGCCCGGGCAACACCCCGTCGACTTCGCCGTTCTCCATAATATCTTCGATGTTGTGGGAGTTAACCGAGCCGCCGTAGATAATACGCGGCCGCTCGGCGTACTTCGAACTGAATGCGCGCGCGAGTGTACGTCGAATGAACACGACCATCTCGTGGATCGCCGTGCTTTCCATCGCTTCCTTCGCTCCAATCGCCCATATCGGCTCATACGCGATCGTGAGCTGGCCGAGATATTTGCCCGACACGCCCTCGAGCGATGCAGTAATCTGGTTCTCGAGCCACTCAAGATACCGGCCGTCCTCATCCCGTTCGCGCTCACCAACACAAAGCACAACATCGAGATCCGCCTTGAGCGCAAAGACGACCTTTTGGGCGATGAGCTCGTCGTGCTCCCCCATTGTCCGACGTTCGGAGTGACCGAGAAGCACGTGACTCACGCCGACTTCTTTCAGCATCGGCACCGACACCTCGCCGGTAAATGAACCGCTGGGCAGAGAGAACGCGTTCTGGGCGCCGAGCTGCACTTTTTTGGAACGGCCGCGCTCGGTGTTGATCGCCGGCAGGTGCACGAACGACGGACAGAGCACCACATCCACGCCGGATACCGCGTCGATCTCTTTACGCACGGCCCGGTAGATCGCGAGCGCGGACTCGACCGATTCGGGGTTCATTTTCCAGTTACCGACAACGAGAGGGGTGTGTTTTGTCATTGCTGAGAGTATAGCATACGCCTCTTATCCGTTGAATCACCGCCTTGAGAGTGAGAGAATAGAGGCAATGGAACAAAGCTCTTCTCCGCACCACGGCTTCACCGCGACAAACGAGAAGCGGTCGAGAGTTCACTCTCGTTCCGTTCGAGTGCAGTCGTGGAAAAACCTGCCCCAGGCAGGTTTTACTGAAACAAGAGAGGAGCAGTCGAAAGCTCGCTTTCGTTCTGTCCG
>JBBDHZ010000237.1:0-2141 GCA_040880645.1 Minisyncoccota bacterium | reverse complement strand
CGCAAACGCTCGACCAGAACCGAATTGTCATCGTTCAAGATCGACTCGGGCAATCGCTGTCGCCGAATGGCTTCGTCGCGAAACCAAGCCAACACGCGGTTGTCCAAATCGCCGACTGCGAGATGTGGCTGAGGAACCGAGTCCCACCGTTTGCCGGTCTTTCCCAGCAGGAACCGATCGAGCGCCGCCCCTTTGAGCACCTGCTTGGTGCTCCCGGTGCGGTAGAGGTACTCGCCCTTGTAGCTGACTGGGTACGGATACGGCTCGACCGTGATCCGCAGCAACTCTTTCCCGTCCTCTTCCAGTAGATCGACGTCCGCAATGATCCCGAGCGTATCCCGCATCTTGTTCGGCAGGTCTTCCATCAGCTTGGCGGCACCGGCGGCTCCGACCGCTTGCCCCTGATCATTGCGGCCGATCTCCAGCACGCCTCCTTGTGCGTTGGCGAAGCCACAGACCCATTTCAGGTACTCGTCCCGCCAGGACTCTTTCCATTCGGCCCGCTGGTTCTCGCTCATCCGCCGCCCTCATCTTCTTCGAGAGGCCAAGCAGCAACCCATCGACCGTCATCCTGATATCCAGGCCCAATAATGTGGCCGTCGTCGATATTATCTGAGGCAAACCATACGTGGGCATTTCGGCGTGAGTAGCTAAGCGCGGTGGCAAGGCAAATCATCGTATCAACCACGTCATCCAGCAGCTTACCGCCCCGATAGAGATCGTCCGGCGTTCGCCGAGTCCGATCTTCTAACATCCAATTGATCGCGTTTGTAACGAGTGCAGGCCACATTGTCTCATCGCCCGAGGGGATACTAAAGGCATGTAAGACATCTTCGGTGAGCTTATGCACTTGCTCACTAGCGAGTCGGACTCCTTTCTGCTTTTTGTAGGCTTTCGCACAGGGTGCCGTGATGTCAGTGCGGAATCCATCCATGCATTTCGCGGCCCAAATCGCTTCGGCGGGAAAACACTCGATGACGAGCCTGGATGCCGCGTGGGACTCCGGAGACCACAACTCAAAACCTAACTTCTTCAACCCGGCCAATAACTTTTCAACTCGTGGGGCAAGCGGTGCCCCGGCTTGGATATTCGGATTCCAGCCCGAACTTCCGCCATGCGCTTTGTCGATTCGCTTTCGACCTGCTTCGAGCCGATTATCGGACGCCCGCCGTTCGATCTTGCCTTTCTCCCCTTTCTTCAAACTCGGCTGGCGCACAGGTAACGGCGGTTGTCGATCCCGTGCCTGGATCGGTGCATCCAGCGAGAAAACAATGGGCGTTCCATTAGGCAGATAGGGGTCGAGCAACTCCTGGATTGCCTCCAGCGTCTTAGCGGCATCAGGATCACGGTCCTTTCCCAGGCTCACTCGCGTGAGATTGAATTCATCTTCGCCAGATTCCCCTCCGACGACCACCGAGCCGATGCAGTCGTACTTGGAATCTGGATTGCTCTTTGATCCTCCAAACCACGCAATGTCCAGTCCGATACAGAGTGTGGCCCGGTCGATTTGGGCTCTCTTTAGAGCCGGGGACGGCTTGCGAACCTGCACCGGATCATTCACCGCGGGGGATACAAAAAGGCTTCCTTTCTCTTCCGCAGGGGCTCGTTCAAGCCGGGCCGACTGCTCGCCAATGCTGAGCAGTTCCACTCGTATTCGCTGTTGATTATGCCTTTTCCACCATTCGCGATCCTCGGGCGTCGGGACAGTAAACGAATAAGTTGGTCTGCCATCCTTTCCCCGAGCCGCATGCGTGAGTGTCCGAATACCCAGCCCGTCGATCCGAAGTGAGATGCTGGTTCGTTCGCGGATCTGACCGGCAAACGCGCAATCGCCATACCAGAACTGATTGTCCCGCAGGCGGTACGCTGGGTCGACGGCAAGCGGTTCCGTCGTTGGCTGCGAATCGTCGCTCATAGCAGCTTCCCTTGGGGAGACAATTCATCGGCTTTCGACAACTTGAAGCTGATTGAATAACGGAAGAAGTCAATCGTCGGCACCATCGACAACGCTCTCCGCAGCTTCTGGTCGTTCTCCAGCGCTATGATCACACCGCGGACGCTCTGACCGCTGGTCCAGGCTTTCGAGGAGAACGGAGGATTGGCGACGGCGAAGTCGAATGTCTTGAGGCTGCCGTCTTTAT
>JBBDHZ010000236.1:0-2177 GCA_040880645.1 Minisyncoccota bacterium | reverse complement strand
TTCGCGTGATTGGGGCCTAATGGCTCATGGCGAGCGTGCGCGACCGTACAAGCTCGACGCGTCAGCGAGTGGGGCATCACTCTTAAACCAATGCGAGGACAGAGCCTAGCGCTGCGAGGTGCGGTCACTGGATTTCGAATCCAGCGCTTCTGCGATACCGCACAGGGAACCCACTTGCTTGCGCTTCGAGCTGGTATTCACCGCATCACGACGATCAGATAAGGCAACAGCCGCATCGTCTTCTCGCCGTCGATCCTGTCGACCGGCGTCATGCAGCCTTTGCAGAACCGGCAGGTCGCCGGAAACGTCCGTCGTTCGTTACCTTCCCCGATGAATAACTCCTTGCGGATTTGTTCTTGATCGAGCGGTCCCTGTTCCTCCTCGTCGACTTCCAGCTCTTCCTTTTCAGGAACACCTCGCCACTGGGCAATCAACCGCCGACAGTCGTCCAATCGGTCGCGACGTCTTTGCGGAGCGAACAGACCGAGATAGCGAATCCGCTTGCAGTGCAGCGGCAAGATGTGGGACGCGAAGCGTTTCAATAACTCTTCGCCGATCATCGTCTCGGTGGTGCGGCGTTTGGTCCGGTAATCCTTCAGCTTGATCGTCACCTTCTGGCCGTCATCCTTCACCAGCCGCCGGTCACTGATCGCCGTCCCGGCAACATACGAAGCCAAGTAGTTATCGACACCGAATTCAGTCATTGGTAAACTAGAAGCATCGTTATTGCCTCATGGCCGTAGTCCTGGAAGCATCACAATGAACCGACTTGCACAAGAACTTGACGAAAAGTTGCGGTCACTCGAGCCCCATCGCGCGAAACGCCTTGAGTTGATGGTGCGGGAGGTGTTGGCACGAGTAGAAGTAGAATGTGACGAAGCTTCCGGTGGTCAAGGCTGGCCCGAGGGCTACTTTGAAGAAACGGCAGGAGCATTGGCGGGTGAAGAATTTCAGCGAGCACCGCAGGGTGAACTGCCAAAACGTGCCCCGTGGTGATGCGTTACCTGCTCGATACCAACGTTTGGATCCACTATCTAAAGCACCCTTCGGGCCCGATTCGCACGAGGCTTTCGCTGCTACGTCCGGCTGACATTGTCACGTGCTCGGTCATCCGAGGTGAGTTGCTTCACGGTGCAGAAAAGTACGGCAACTGCAAGCGTCGTGTCACGCTGGTACATCGAACGCTGGCTCCTTTCGTCTCGTTGCCGTTCGCTGACGCCGATGCCGAAGAGTACGGAAGGTTACGGCATGAACTAGAGCTCGCTGGAACGATCATCGGTCCGTACGATTTGCAGATTGCGGCGATTTGCTTGCGTCACCGATTGATTCTGGTCACGAACAATCTCGGTGAGTTCAGTCGAGTCTCTGGACTCCTGCTTGAAGACTGGCTGAATCCCGCTGGTAGCTCGTAGGCACCCCGGAGCGAAAGATCCGAAGCCGCCTGAAAAAGACGAGCAGCAGTAGAGGCTATCCTCTACAATGGTTCGCATGGTCGCCTTCGCCCAATCGAGCCGCAATGAACGCCGAGCCCGCACGTGTTCTCGTGCGGGCTCGCCTTCGTGCGAAGCTTGGGAAAAACCAAGAACACGATTTCACCGCAACCAACAATACAGCATCACCGCATTGACCGACGCGTCAGGATCGATCGTCGAACGCTACGCCTACACCGCCTACGGCCAGCCCACGTTCCTCGATGCCAGTGGAACCGTCCTGACGGCCAGTGCTGAGGATAACCGCTACACCTATACGGGACGCGAATGGGACGAGCCGCTCCGCCTGTATCACTACCGAGCGCGGATGTATGATGCGGCGGAGGGGCGGTTTTTGGGGCGTGACCCGATTGGGTTTGGCGGGGGCACTGTAAATCTTTACGAATACGTAGGTTCGCAGCCGCAAAAATGGGTTGATCCCACTGGGCTGCAATGGACAGCCGGAAGAAATCCGCCTCCGGGATACGGTTCACCGACGGGCGGTGGAAGCCTACCCGCGCGACCAAAGCCGAAGCCAAAGCCAGTTAACAAAAAGCCTCGTACGTCCGGTCCAAATCGAGTCCGCGTGACAAATGGTGTGACGGAATGTCGGACGAACACCCCAGGTCCGGGGCCAGTAGCGGCACCGAACGGCTGTGGTGGTGCTGGGAGCTTAATCAATCCACCGGATGATTTCGGTAACTTCAG
>JBBDHZ010000235.1:0-13213 GCA_040880645.1 Minisyncoccota bacterium | reverse complement strand
AACTTGCGTTCCTGCCAGGCGAGCTGGCAGGGGACGTATTGCTCGCGAAAGTGAACAATCTGGAGTGCTCTGCGCCGGCGCGTCGGTTCGCTGATGCTCAGCGATCTGCGCCGTTTCAATCCCATGTGAACAGGGAGTGCTCTGCGCCGCGTCGTTCGCGAGCTGGTGTCTTCGGCGGCTGGGTTTCAATCCCATGTGAACAGGGAGTGCTCTGCGCCAAGGAGACCGGCAACGATCTTCTCAAGGATGACTGGGTTTCAATCCCATGTGAACAGGGAGTGCTCTGCGCCTCTGGGGTTCGCAAAGCATGAGCGGGGCAGGGGTTAGGATGGGCTTTTGCCCACCCTCCCCTGGTTTTGCTTGCCGGCGCAGAAAAAAATTTTCCATTGACATCATTTTTTCACCGTAAGTGCCTGCGGCACACGCGTTAGCGACGCCGCCCACCCTCAAGCGGCCAAATGTTGCACGTCAAAAGTCTCGCCAAACCAAATTGCCAAAGAGCACACAAGCCGGGCGCAGAGCAAACCCTTGCCACGTCAAACTACCAAAAATACTCGGCAATGCAAGCGCTTCCAGCCGCACTCCTAGCCGCTACATCAGTTATCAGCGAAATTGTTGTTCTCGCAACAAGAGTCCAGCGACGGGCACCGACCGAAGGTTGGTCGGGAAGCGGGTTGTTACAAACCGAGCGATAGCTCGCCTAGGTTGGCGGTCCTACCGCCCTACGCGTAATCGGCATGCCCGCGCGCGGCGGCCGAGGCCGACGGCCAATTCGACCGCGACCGGCGCATCCACGCCGGCCTGTGCGTCAAATACGTGGCGCGACGCGGGGCCAGCGACGAGAGTACCAGCAGGCGAACACCGCCCGCTTGCCAACTGCAAAACCCGCGCGGCAAGCGGACCCGATAATCGGCCTCCACAAACCGCCGCCGCGAGCCGCTCAACGTGGCCAGCAGATTGCCAACCCGCTGCTGCACATGATCGTCCACCCGCCGGAAGACCACCGGCGCATTGTCCGCATAACAATAGCTATTGTGCCACTCCCGAAGCTGCTCGTTCAGCGACGCCAGCCATCGACCCAGATCGAACGCGGCCGGATCGATCCGCCGACTCGGCGGAACCGTCATCTCGTCCAGCCGAGCCAGCATGTGAGGAATCTTTTCGGCCGGGACGAAATAACCGAATTCCGCCCGCTGCCCCCCATCATCCCGCGGCCGGATTTCGACCCCCAGCCAACGCACGCCAGCTTCCGATCGTCCCACCAGGCATTTCGACGCTTTCAGCCGCAACCGCAAACCGCCCAGCCCGCGGCGAATTGCCGCCACGCCCCGCCGCGCCGCGTCTTTGTCCCGTGCCAGCAGGAGCATATCGTCCGCATACCGCAGCAAATGCACCTGCCCCCGCCACGGCTCGCGAACAAAATGCTGATCGATCGGATCCAGCACCAGGTTGCACAACAGCGGCGAAAACGAACTACCCTGTACCAGTCCGACGCTTCGCCGGCGCAACCAGCCGACGCTTGCGGCCCCCACAGCCAAGAGCCGGTCCATGATTTCCATGGCCGGGGGATCATCGATCGCCGCTGCCAGCGTCTCCTTGAGCTGCCGATGGTCAATCGAACCGAAACAGTCGGCGACATCCAGCTTGGCGACATACGCCAGCGGCTGGTTCTGGTCCGGCCGACCGGTCAGCAGCTTGGTCGTTGCGGCCAACGCACCGGGCACACTGCGGCCCGGCCGAAAGCCATAGCTGTTCGCGGCAAAGTCAGGTTCGAATGCCTCGTCCGTTACCCCCACATCCCCGTAACAGGTCAACTCCTTCAGTTGTCGCGGGTCCAGTCGCAGCGGAGCACCTTTTCCGGTCGAGAAAGCGAGTTGCCCGTTCAAAACTTTGAGCTTGCCCGGACCATGCAGGTGTGCGGTCGGGGCTGCCAGTGATGAGGTGCGGCGAGGCATGGGGATTTTTCGATTTTGGATTTTGGATTAGGAGATCAACGTGTGATCTTCGACGGTCCCTCTTCCACCATCTACGCCGCCACCGTGGGACCAATGACAGAAGGGACGTCTCTTTTGTCGAAAATGCCCGGATCGCCAACCGACAACTGACAACTGGCAACTGACAACTGGCAACTGACAACTGACGACTGACGACTGACGACTGACAACTGACAACTGACAACTGACAACTGACAACTGACAACTGACAACTGTCACTCGAGTCCTGCCCGCGGCGTATACCTTCCAGACACGTTCATCACGCTTGATCGCTTGTTGCTTGAAGGAGCTTCCGATGCGCCGATATGGGTTAATAAGTAGCGGCACGATTTGGTTGATTGCGGGCCTGATTGCGGCTTGGTATTCGAACCCCGACGAGGCCCATTTTCAGCGTTGGGTCAGTCGTCAGATGAAGGGCGAGGTGGATGGCATGGTCGAGCAGTTGGCAATGGGCGGGGCGGCGAAGCTGCTGCTGGCCGCCGCGGATTGGAGTCGCACCGATTACGCGTTTTGCAGCGTCGTCATCTTCCACCGCGACCCGCTGGCATACTTTGTCGGCGCCTTCGGCCATTGGTGGAGGATCGCTTGGCGCACGCCGATTGCCCATGACCCGGCAGGCTAAATTCACCACTGAAGGCAAACGTTGGGGACGCTCTGTGACTGGGGCGCCAACTCCAATCCACCAATTCAAAGCGAACACCCGTTTCAAGGAGGCTTCATGGACGCCCCACGAATTCTCACAGCTTGCTGGCGATTGTTTTCCCGCTGGATCCGCAGTCACCGGCAATGCAAGATTCGGTTCGCTGTGGCTGGCGTGGGGGTCGCCGCGGCGTGGCTCGTCTCGGTGTACGGCTGCAGCTCGTCGGTCATGTTGCCACACGATTTGCCACACGATGGCGGTCAACAGACGGTGCAAATTGAGGCGTCCGAGGCGCAGCCGGACCCAGTGCTGGACTGGAAAGCTGACTTTGTAGCACCAGCACCGCGAAACGTCCCGCATCGGGTCGAAAGGCAAACGCTACCCGCGACTGCCGATCCAGCGCTCAAGCCCGCCTTCCCCGTTGCCGTCCAGGCTGATCGCTCGACACAGGTCACCGCCTCGCTGAGCGAAATTTTCCGCGAGCACGCTGTCATCCAACGCCACGCTGCCTCGTATACAAGACGGCTCCTTGAACGATTGCCGGCCCGCGATGCCGCCCACATCTCGTTGTTGCACCAGTTACACAGCACGGGCCACTTCCTGCGGGAACTGGAGCGGTGGGTCGAGGAATCAGGCAACGGCGATCTCGTCGAGCCGGACGCGAGGACAGAACTACGCAAGCTCAAGCAGCAATGGGAAGCTTGGGAATTGACGCTCGTCGCGGCGATGAACACAGACGGCTCGGCACAGGAACGATAACACCAAACCGATTGACGAGGAGTATCCAAATGACCAACGCAGCAACCACCCGGCTGAATTCTGTTTTCCGCTTTGTTCTTATCCTGCTACTCGTATTGTGCTGGGTCTGCGTGTTGACCAGCGGTCGAGCCTGGTCACAGTCGGCACCCGAGCCGCCGACCACTGGCCGGTTGAGCAGGTTGCCGGAAGCGGGCGACGCACAGCGGATCGGCGTGCTGGACGGGCATCTGCGTCTGTTGGGCAAAACGCTGACGCAAGCCATCGACGATCTGCAGCACGGTGATCTAAAACAGTTCGCCGAATCGGCGAAGCGCGTGGTCGAGGCCTACGGTCAGGTGGCGGATCTGGTGGGCGACGCCGCCGAAGCCACCGGCGACGCCTCGACGCGGGTGGCTCTCGCGCGCAAGAGCCTTCAGGGGCTGACCACGACCGCGACCCATGATCCTCAACGGCGGCGTGCCTTGTCCGACAGCATCGGCCAACTGCGCGCGATGTCGATGAAGAAATTGCGAGAAGCTCGCGATCGCTACGATCAAACAGACGATCCCAAGGAGCGGCAAAAGCTGCTGAAGAACATCGACGGACTAGTGCGCCGCGACAGCCAACTGAATCAGCTCCAGCATTCACTCGTCAAAGGTTCGCAGCCGCTGTTGCCGGGCCTGAGTTCCCAGCAGGTCGCGCGGCAACTCAGTGATTTCGAGACCGCTTTGAACGAGGAAACCGAGGCCTTGGAATTGGTATCGGAATCGACGCGGCTGT
The DNA here is from genome assembly GCA_040880645.1 of Minisyncoccota bacterium. Classification (GTDB taxonomy): domain Bacteria; phylum Patescibacteriota; class Minisyncoccia; order Phycocordibacterales; family CSBR16-193; genus JBBDHZ01. The sequence continues at coordinate 9,061 of JBBDHZ010000235.1, read as the reverse complement.
TGGTCGAAAGCACCTCGCACGACATGCGGCACACGTTCCACCTGCTGGAGATCGAGTCGCAGTTGCCTGCAGAGCAGATGCGCCAACTGGCCGAGATGCAACAGACGATCGAAGGAACGCTGGAAGACCTGACGCAAGTCCACGAACTGGCCGCCCGCAGTGCCTTGGAGCTGCTGTCCGGCTCGACCGAATACCACCCGCCCGAAGACCCGCAGGAACTGTTGCGGCGTGCCGATGAATTGCTGGGCCGATCCGCCCAGGAGCCGCTGATGGACGAGGAACAATGAGTAAACGGAACCGTGGCCGGGGCTTTCAGCCGCAGCGCTGTGCCCCAACCCCGGCGAGATCAAATGACAAGAACCGTCCGCGTGGCAAACTATGCCGACGAGGTAAAGCTGGCGCCATTGCCAGAAACGGAATGAGACGCGTCTAGGACCGCTGGTGTGGAGATGCACATTGCCAACGCACGTGAGCAACGTCGCGAGCAATACGTGCCCGGTAAACTTGCAGATGCACCGAAGAAACTTATCTCAAGACCTCAAGACACCTCAAGACCTCGCCAAATCAGGGATAATCTCGACTCACTGCGGATGTTTAGGATGACTTGCTTGACACTCTCCCATTAGGTGATAAAATCGCCGCCACTCCTCCGTTGCGGCAAATTGAAGAACGCTCGACTGCGGCCCTGGGATCCGCCTGATCATGTTGAGACTGAATTCACTTCGCCCTAAGTTCCATGTGCCGCGGGAGCCAAGGAACGATCGCCGATGCCGTGCCGACGATCAGCGTTGTCGTCAGAAATATCTGAGATCAGGCCGGCTGAACGTCGCCGCGACGCGCCTAGCGAGGCAGAAAACTGGGGCGACACCAAAGAGTGGACCAAAGTCAGCGCGCAACGACAGACTCGAAACTAATTGGAGCAAGCTATGAAGTCGGCGAAGGACATCGAGGTTCGCGATTTTCGCCACATCGTGATTTGGCCGGTGTTGCTTCGCGGGCATCCCACCAGCGAAGCAGGGGAAGAAGGGATCCTACAACCATGGGTAAATGAACTCACAGCGACTAATTGGCAGGAGGAACAGTCTAGCGTAGGGCACGGCATTCACTCCCGTTTCAGCTATGAGCAAATAGTTTACTTTCACCCCTTCGTGAGGGACTTCCTATTCGGAGATGGTACGGACGATTATCAAAATCGAGCCACGAGAATCCTTACACGAAATGATGTCAGAGGCCTGCAGGTCGAAGTCGGTAAATGGCAGCCGCCCGGAATCCGTCTCCGCTTCGATGTAGCGCGGACCGAACTGTATTTATGCAAACCATGTGTCGCAATCCTGGTCATCGAAGTGATCCAACCGCAGCGCACGGATGGCGTACCGGTTTCTCTCGACGTGTTACAAGATTTCACAGATCAATTTCGCCGACTCTACCCTCCGTTCTGGTGGAGCGTGCCGAAATCGGCCGACGACAAACAACAGAGTAACCCCTCTGAGGCTGGACTTTGCCTACGGAACCTAGCCTAGCTTGACGAGGCGGGAAATACCATTGATATAACCGCGCACACAGCAGTCCCTCAGGCAAAGCAGCGTCAACTTCAGAGCGCTAAGACGGCATTCGAAGCATTCACCCGACAAGGCGCTGAGCCACCGTTGTTTGCTCACTGGCAATGGTTCTTTGGAAAATCGATCAGGCCAGCCCAGTTGAAACGGCACATCCACCCTCCTATTGACGTCGATCCCACGGAGCTTTACGTCCAACAACTCTTGGACGAGCGGATGCCGGTGATGTCATATTATGCGGTGGAGCAGCCGGACGAAGTTTCGACGGGTGACCACGATCGACTAACGTTTGTGGACGCATCGGGATCCGACGCCTTCCCATATCAGGAACAGTTCTTAGCCGACCGGCGTACGAGATACTCCTACGAGCGGTTCGCCCACTATGGGGCACGCTATTTTTGCAGCGGCTACGGCTTTGCGATGATTGGACCGTCGGACGACTTCTTCTACCGACAGATCCTGCCGGATCACTTTAGCCACCACTATTTTTGCCTGGGACTGATTGCGCATTATCAGCGTGCCGCGTTGCTCTACTTTGCGGATGAGTTGGCGCGCAGTGTCAAAGATCTAGCGGGAAAACCGATCGCCCAAGAACTCTCAAGTCCGGAGTACTTAAGCCACGTAGAGGAGATCCAACACCGATTTCTAAAATTTCGCACACGTGCGTACTTTCCAGAGGTAACAAACCAACTGCAGGGACGTGAGCTTTTTGAGATGTGGTTCGATGTGCTGGAAACGCAGCGACTTTTTGAACTCGTAGACTCGGCAAGCGAGCGTCTGACATCTGTGCTGTCGGAGCGTGAATCTCGACAATTGGCGCGGGTCGCCAGTGCAGCAATTCCCTGGCTGATTGGATTAGCAACAGCGGCCGCGATGTTCACGGCGATCGATTCGCTGAGAATGAGGAATTGGTTCAACCCTCCCGATTGGGATTTTTGGCTTGTCGTTGTTTTTTCCGTTTTGATGGCGTCGACCGCGCACTACTTTCTCAAGCAAGTCCGATATGAGCCTTGGTGGCGATGGCCTTGCGCATTGGTAAAGCGGTTATGGACATCGACTGTGCGAAGGAGAACCTAATGGCAGAATCGAGTGATAATTCCAAGAGATTTCTTCTTCGGGTCGAAGGAGTGAACTTGGCAAATGTCATCGACGACACGGATCAACTTAGCACCCGGCGAGGCGGCGGGCTGATGGTTTTAAATGCCGCGACGCAGTTGCGAGAGTCGCTTGCGGAAGACCTGCAAGCTCGTCTTAGTGAGATCGCTACGGGTGCCTCGATTGGATTGTTTGAGTTCCAAGCTGAGGGCGATGCCGAAGAAGTACGCACGGTCGTCGAGACGTACCTGCGCCAGGGCACATTGGAGTACGAGACGAATGACGGCACCTCTGCGAAACTGCCTCTTAAACACGGCACATTCGTGGTGGATGTCGTACCCGTTTCAGATCCGTCGAACGTACAGCAGGCGGTGCAATTGTCTGTTGCCAAGAACCGCTGGCGGCAAGTGCAAGAGCCTTCTCTGTCGCTGCAGGGCTTGTGGGATGAGGGCACTGAACCGTGCGAACTGGACCGAACACGAGTTGCTAACACGACGTGCGAATTGCCGGAAAAGGGAAACACACCCGTTTCCCAAACCGCCCGCGACCGTCGCGATTATGGGCGAGGGGCGCGACAGCGGTTTTACGAAAACGAGATTGGCTCGCTCGGAGAACGACTCGATTTCACCAACGACTTGAAATCGCTTTCTGAACGATCGTCGGGAGATGGCATTGAGATACCGTCCGAAGGACACTTGGCCGATAAATTAGCCGTTTTTTAAGTTGATGGGAATGGGTTTGGTGCCATTAGCCGCAACATCCTTGGGGCCAAAGGAGTGGACGGATATCGATCGTGGTCCAGCGCATTACGTGACCATCATCGGTCGCTCCTCAAAGGGTTGATCGAGATTGCGAATGTAGATCAGAGCTGGAAGAGGGGAAACCAGATTCGGCTGGAAACGCTCCTGTGGGGCGGGGACGAGATCCTGTGGGTAATGCCAGCGTGGAAAGGTTGGGAGGTGGCCAAGTGGTTTTTCGATCAAACGCACAATGTGCAAGGCCACGAGCTAACCTACGGATGCGGCTTAGTATTCTGTCATGCTAAAGCGCCGATAAGAAACATCATCGAGTTGGCGCACCGTCTGGGCGATTTGACCAAAGGGGCGATCGACGGACAGAACGTACATCGTCTCGCGTACGAAGTACTGGAATCCTACGACGACATCTCTGGTGACTTAGACAATCACCGACGTCGTTTTCTTCCCGCTAGTCAAAACATTTCCGATTTGAGTATCAATCCAAGCCACCTTGCTGCGTGTTGGGATGTGCTCCAACGGATTGCTTCTAGTTCTGACTTTCCGATGCGTCAACTTTACATGCTGACGAAGAAGTGGCGCAAAGGGGAAGATTTCGCACAACATGAGAAGCGTCTGAAAAACGCCTGCGAGGACGCTGGGGCTAACGTCCAACATCTGCTGAGCACGCTTGGAGATCCAATCGCCTGGCTTCATCTGCTGCAAATGTTGCCGTATCTTCCTGTACCGGCAGTCATGGGAGACGACTCATGAGGAAGCATTTTACGCTGAATGTTGAATTGACGCTGCAAGGACCGCTGCTGACTCGTGGTGGGGAGATGTCAGAGCCCGGGATAGATGCTCCATTAGCTCGTGATCGGTTTGGCCGGTACATGCTGCCTTTTTCGCTCATTAAAGGCAAAGTCGTAGATGCGATCCGAGAACTGCGTGAGTCTGATTTTCAATTCGATGCAGACTGGAATCGCTACTTTCCCAAAGATTCGCAATTGGCCGACTGGCTCGGGCTGGTTAGCACCAAGGGCTCGTATGACCCTGAGCGCGGCCGAATCCGATTCGGAGATTTTCACACGGACGAAACGGGATCGGCTCGCGATAATGTCGTTGAGCGGATTCAACTTGAGCAAGATTCCGGCGCGGCGGCCGGTCGAATGCTGCAGATGATCGAAGCTCCGTTTGGATACGGCGAAGAGGTGACCTTTCGAGGAAAAGCCGAGTTTATAGCTGACGACAACGAAGCAAAGATAATCGCGTCTACGATCGACCAAGCGCTCCGCTGGGTTCCGTCATATGGTGCCTATCGCACCATCGGTTTCGGACGCACGCAAAGTGTCAAAACAGAATTGCAATCAACCGGTCCGCGGAGCAGTGGCAATCCACGGGTGGGTGACATCCTGCCGTTTCGAATCAAGCTTGACCGCCCGTTGTGCATTGTCGGACGAAAACATTCCCGAAACCACTTCGAATCTTTGGAAGTAATCAGCGGTGCCGTTCTGAAAGGAGCTGTGGCCCGCTTAATCTTGGACGCTACCGGTTCGTCCGACCAGTACGTGAGGGAACCGACCTCAGGTCGGTTTCCACACCTTTGCAAACATTTCGAAAGAGTTCATTTCACCGAGGCCCGGCCGATGCTGGCAAATGCGAATGCTCGACCAGTCGAGGCTCCCTTGTCCATTGTTACGTGTCCCACGGAAACCAACAAAGGGAAGTTCTTTGACGCTGCTCTCGAGGAAGGCCCGGCACTAATCGACGAGGCTGCACCCGCGTTTCTCCCAGACTGGAAAACTGCGGACTTTGCACTTGTGCGAGGCGCCTTCGGCTGGAGGCAGCTTCCAAGAGAACGTCGTACACGCACGGCCATCAATCCACTGACGGCCCGTGCCGCAGACGAGCAACTTTTCTCCTATGGACTCGTCCTACCGGAAAAGTGTGGTGAGAACGGTTTATTTGTCTGGGAAGGCAGAATCGGTTTGGAGTCTGTTCCTCAGATTGATCGCGCGACACTCGTCAACGAACTGCGCGACTTGCTGGAACATGGCATCGTCGGAATTGGCAAAACGCGCGCGGTGGGCGAAGTTGAGTGGCTGCCAATGCCGACGCGGGACGCGGTTGGCACTGCGGCACTGCCCGATGACCTTACGGCGATTACGCTGCAGACAGAGTGCCTGATGACAAATCCGCAAACACTGCAGGCTCACCGGATCGGGGCGCTGACCGAGGCCTACGCGGAATTCTGGGAGGAGATTTCGTCAGGCTCTTTAAGCGTAGTTCGATTTTTCGCCCGGCAGTCACTGTATGGCGGATTCTTATCGCGACGTACGAATGCCCAACATTATGAACCGTTCCTGCTCACAGACCGTGGCAGCGTGTTTATCCTGCGCATTTCGAACCTGGCCACAGCCACGAGCTGTTTGAATCAGTGGGTAACCCAGGGACTGCCGACGGCAAACTGGGTGCAGAATCGCTATGCTCGCAATGGTGAGCCGCTTTGGCGGTCCTGTCCATTCTTGCCCCATGTCGGTTATGGCGAAATCGCTGTGGATTTGGAATGCCACACGAGGAATCGATTTCCACGCTCACAGACAAAAGGAAGTTGAGATGTACACACGTTGGCGAATCCTCGGCGAATTTACAACGACTTCTCCGCTTCATATCGGTAGCGGAGACGTGACTTGTCATGATCGGATCATGGGCAAGGGCAAGGACAAGGGCAAGGAAGGCGAACTCGTTGATATCCAGGCTGTCGTAAAAGACTGTCAAGGGCGACCGTGTATTCCTGGAACCGCGATGAAAGGTGTCCTGCGGGCTTGGGCCGAACAAAGGTTGCCGGGGGAGGAATCGAGGATCGATCGCATCTTCGGGTGCCGAAAGATTGGCAGCGCCGACGTCGAGGCAGGTTGGGCAGAGTTTTGCACGGCGACACTCAAAGATCCGTCGCACGAATCAATGGAGCGATTTGCGGAGTTCGTGCCGTATTGGCAGGCACGTTCGTTGACAGGGATTCTCAGCCACGTCTGCATCGACCGCCACACGGGAGCAGCACGACACAATAAGCTGTTCTATGAAGAATTCGTGCCCGAAGGTATCACATTTGACGTTGAGATTGCTGCTACCCGATTGACGGAAGAGGAAATCGGGTTATTACTGGCAATTCTCAGCGAAGGCGCTGTCCACGCCACGCATTCCTATCGATTCGGTGCCAACGGTTCTGATGGATGGGGACGCATGTCATGGCAACTCGATCGGGTAATGACTTGCGAGGATCCCGACCCGGCGACTGCCACGCGCATCGTCGGCTTTGAATGCTGTCAAAATGGTATATCGATTACGCCAGCCAACGTCGCCCCCCAGGCTACAAACTATGTATCTGCGGAACTGCTATTGAACTTTGACGGCCCATTTCTGGTTAACGATGCCTCGCGTGCGAATCGCCCTGAAGAAAATGATAGCGACGAGAATTCCGCGCCGGATTTCCTTCCGTTAAAGCGGGCCGACGGCGGCAATTGGCTTCCTGCTTCGTCGTTTCGAGGAGCGCTGCGTGAGCGTGCCGAATTTCTGCTCTGCTCGCTAAATCCTGACGCGACCGGAGACCCAAATGACAAGAAGGTCGGCAATGGTCCGATTGAGCGCATCTTTGGCAAAACCAGTCAAGCTTCTGCTCTAACGATCGACGAGTTCACTGAAGAGGGTCGTTCCAGCCACCGTCGTCAAGACTTTGTCGCGATCGACCGGTTGACGGGTGGCGCCGCGGATGGAGCAAAGTTTGACGCGCTATTCGCGGATCGGCCTAAGTTTCGTACGACAATGCAGCTTGACCTTAACGGATTGCAACCGGCCGACGTGGCTCTCTTGGGCTTGGCGCTACGTGATCTCTGTGGAGGTAGCGTACCACTCGGATGGGGCGGGTCGAAGGGTTACGGTAATTACACTGGACGACTGAACCTACTGGGTCAAGCGGGCGTTCCATCCGACTGGAATGTTCCCGAAACATTGTACAGCGGACGCGCTGATGAAGCTGCCCAGACTTGGTTGAAACAGCAACTGGGCAGCCTCGTTAATGCTGATCAGGCGAAAGGGCAAGACATTGCCGCCTCGCCCTCGGCAGCCCCGGATTCAACGCTACAGGGGACGCTGTCAGTTATAAAAACAAAGAGGCGTTTCGATTACAGTTTGTCGTACGAACGTGGTGGAAAGCCAAAGACGATTAAGGTTACGGACGGGTCGCAGATTCAACCCGACCTTGTCAACACCCCGGTCACTAATCTGGAAGTGGACTTCGAGTTCCAGGGCGGCAAGCCAGCTCGCGTGCGTCGCCGTGGCGAAGTTTGGCCGACGGCCGCTACCATCGAAGCGTCGCCACCAGTCACTGATCAGGCGACGGGAGCGTTTGCCAATCCGTACTTCTTCATTCGCCTCGAGGACCGTAAGGACTTCAAGGGAGAACTGACGGATAACAATCCGGCCGGCCACAAACGTTACCTGCCGGATCGGTACTCCGGTACCATCCGTGTGAAACTGACAGTCGAGACGCCACTCTTGATTTGCGATGATGAAACTGCGGACGAAGAAGAGGGCCACAAGACTTATGAAGTACGTTGCCAGGATGGCAAACCTTTGCTGGCGTCATCTTCCGTCCGCGGCATGCTCCGTTCGGCCTATGAAGCGATCACGAATTCCCGGTTTGGGGTGTTTCCGTTCAAACCACAACGGAAGGAGATTAACAAGCGGGGCCATGCACGGCGATTCGGATTTCGCATGAATGCCGGCGACGGGTTAAGCTTGGTGCCAATTCGGATTGAGAACGGCCAATGCTATTTGATGTTGGGAAGGAACCCGCGACTGCCTGAGTTCGACCAAAAGCGGAATCGATGGGTCGTGCCGGGCGTTCTGCATGCGGCGTGGGTTCCGCAATATGATGCGGATGTTTCTGGGATCTCCGCGTCCGCAATAACGGTTGACGGTAACCCACCGCGGCACGGTCAGGAAGCATGGTGTTGGCTGGAGAAAATGCAGCACACGAGTCCAACTTTCACGTTTTGGCGAGTTCGTGAGGCAGCGGCCAGTGAAGAACAGTTATCTCCCGGTGAACCGCGTTCAACAATCGCGAGTGGAAAATACTCTTCACTCAAGGAATTCAGTAAGGCCTCTGGTATCTTTGTCTTTTCCAATCAAAACATAAGAAACAAGCACGATGAGCGTTTCTTTTTTGCCGTGAGCGAGATTAAGGCGAAGCTTGATGATGCAGTGTTGAGCGAGTATCTTACGCTGATCGAAGACTGCCAGGATATCCATGCCGCAGAGTTGGCTGAACGGCAAGAGAATAGTCAATCACCAACGCACTATACCGCCTCAATTCCACCGAGCCGCGACAATCCGGGACGGGCGGAGATTGCGGCTATGTCCCGCCACACGTATGAGCAAAGTGCGACGGCAACCGATGAAGCAATGCTTTGCTATGGAAGGGTTAAGGAGATCAATGGCACCTATGTAGTTGAACGCCTTATTCCGGTTATGATCTCCCGACGTCTTTACGAAGAAAGCCCACTGGACTGCCTGCCGAAATCACTAAGACCGGCCCAATCATTGTCCGAATTGTCACCCGCAGACCTGACATTCCGCATATCGCGAAGTGGTAATTTTGTATTTTCTGTGTGCTGG
>JBBDHZ010000234.1:0-13253 GCA_040880645.1 Minisyncoccota bacterium | reverse complement strand
CGCTACGCTTGTTCCGGCCTACGCCAAGGGCAATCGCTACGTCGTCACGCCTTGCGGATCTTCGACCGATCGGCAATCTCCGCCGTCGCGTTTCGCGTGTCGAGCACCAGGGGCGCATGTTTGACAATCAGTTCGTAATCGAACGCCGTGTGATCGGTGGCGATCAACACGCAGTCCTGCTTCGCCAAAAACTCCGGCGTCAGTTCCTGGCTGCTCATTTCGGGCAGGTCGTGATGCCGCATTTCGGGCAGCGTCGGGACATGGGGATCGCTGTAGGTCAGGTCCGCGCCTCGTTTGAGAAGCATTTCCATCAAGTGGAAGGAAGGGCTCTCTCGCGGATCATCGACGTCTTTCTTGTAAGCAACGCCGAGCAGACAGATTTTGCTTCCCTTGATCGGTTTACCGGCGTCATTGAGGAACTCTGCCAACCGTTCGATCACGTACTTCGGCATCGACGTGTTGATTTCGCCCGCGAGTTCGATGAACCGCGTCGTCAGGCCTTGCCGACGAGCCAACCAGGCCAGGTAGAACGGGTCGATCGGGATGCAGTGTCCGCCCAATCCGGGACCGGGATAGAAGGCTTGGAAACCGAACGGCTTCGTCTTGGCAGCATTGATAACACTCCAGACATCGATGTCCATCGAATCAAACAGGACCTTCAGTTCGTTGACCAGCGCGATGTTGACGGCTCGATAGATATTCTCCAAAACCTTGGCCGCTTCGGCGACTTCGCAGTTTTCGACTGGGACGACTCCGGCGACGGCCATCGAATAGAGTGCGCACGCCAGGTCGCGGCTGGTTTCGTCGATACCGCCGACGACTTTGGGGATTTGAGCCGCCGAGTAAGTCGGATTGCCGGGATCTTCGCGTTCGGGGCTGTACGCCACATAGAAATCTTTGCCCACTTTCAACCCGCTGGTTTCCAAAATGGGGACCAGGACGTCTCGCGTGGTGGTCGGATAGGTCGTACTTTCCAGGACGATCAACTGGCCTTTGCGGAGCACTTTGGCGATGGATTCCGCCGTGCCCGTGATGTACCGGAGGTCGGGGTCCTGAGCATCGGTCAGCGGCGTGGGCACGCAGATCACCAGCACATCCGGCTCACTCATCCGAGCCATTTCGCAGGTCGCCTCGAAGCGATTCTCGTCCAGCCAACGCTGGATGACATCGTGGGAGAGATGTTTGATATAGCTCTTCCCCCCCGTCAGCGTCTCCACCTTATTCGGATCGACATCAAATCCAACGCAGGAGAGCCCCGACCGAGTAAACGCATCGATCAGCGGCAACCCCACATAGCCAAGGCCAATCACGCCAATGCTGGCCGTCTTATCGGCAATCCGTTCATGCAAGCGGCCAGAAGCCGATTCAGTCATCGAGGACATGCTGGAAGTAACCATTCGTGGCAGGGAAGGAAAGCGGACGAATCAACGCAAATAGAGTGTGGTTTAGAGATCCGGCGAGTCAAGAGGGAATGGGGGTTTACCGGGAGGCGGGAGGTCCCGACACGAACAACAGCCCTTCGCCATCAACCGGTCGTGCATCTTCCTTACTCTGAGCGTCGCCGGCCCCTCGGTACTGGTTTTACCTCGTCGTCGGCCGTTTTCCGCTTGCGGCCGAGAGAAAATCTACGTAAGGAAACCACGTTCGGACGATGTGTTGCGATAGCCGACGCGCCCACCAGAGATTGTCAAGGTGAACGCGAGAAAGCAGGGGTAACCGCCATCTGATGTTTTTCGGGAGAGACAACCTGCGGCCAACGGCCTGCGAAAAGCCATTGCGCGCAAACGGTCTTTACGCACGCACATGACTGCCGCTATATCGTAGGAAACCATACTCGGTCGGCATGACGCCGTTCCGTCTGTCTAGTATGAAAAGGAATTCCTTTCAGCATGTGGCCATTACGCTCCTTCTTGTGCAGCCTGTTGATGCTCTCAGCAGCGGGTTGTGCGCAGTCTCAGCACTATTCGGCGTCGCGTCTGCCGGCGGAGTTTCAGCCGGCGCCGAATGTCAGTGTCCACCACCTGGATCTCTCGGGGCTGGCCGGTTCCTCGTCTCCCACGGACGTGCTGGAGGTTGGTGACACTGTGAGTCTTTCAATCGTCACGGGGCTGGAAGAAAAAGAGTCACCGGAATGGGAATTACGAATTGGCGATGACGGCATGCTGCCGGTCCCCCTGGTCGGTCCTACTCGTGTCGCCGGGCTACGAGTATCGGACGCCGAGCGACTTATAGGGGAGGCATCCGTCCAGCGCGGCGTTTACGTGACCCCGAACGTGACATTGGCCATTGCCAAGCGGCGCACCAATACCGTTTCCGTGGTCGGGGCGGTGAAGATGCCAGGTTCTTACCAGCTGCCGGCAACCTCCAGCCACCTAATGTCAGCTATCAATCTTGCGCAAGGTTTGGCGGACGATGCGTCGACTGTAATCGAAATCCGTCATCCACCCGGCACTGGCGAGCGTCTGGCGAGAATGCAGGCGATTCAGCCAGCGGGCTACGCGGGTGCCGAGTCCGCGCCGGTGATCCCGGATAACTACGAGTTAAACTTGGAGTCGATCGAGCAAATCGACAAGGCTCGGGTTGAGCTATACGACCGCACGGTCGTCGTGGTCCACAGACGGCCGGAACGCAACGTACGCGTTTTGGGACTGGTCCGCACACCCACATCCGTCACCATGCCAGAGGAGCAGGAGTTCCGGCTTCTCGATGCGATCACGGCGGCTGGTGGAGTCAGTCAGCCTATGGCCGACAAAGTTCATGTTATCCGACAATCCCCTGCTGCGGGCCAAGTGATCATTGAGGCGTCCATTAGTGAGGCCAAAAAGTCTGGTGCCGGAAACCTACGCTTGGGATCCGGCGATGTCGTTAGCGTCGAGTCCACTCCATTGACAGTCGCCGCTGACGCCGTCAGATCCTTCTTCCGCGTCGGCTTTAGCGCTGCCCTGCCCGGATTCTGATCTCCCCTTCTTATAATCTCATGACGAAAGACAACATGAATACGCCGCTCACTGATGCGGACCTAGCCGGAGGCTTGGTGAATCCAGGTGAGATTGTACGCGCCGCTCGTCGTTTTGGCATGAGCCTGCTGTACCGTAGATTCTTGCTTGCGAAGATCGGGATTGGTTGTGCGGCCATCTGCCTTTGCTATTTTTTCTTGGCCCCCAAACAATACCGCTCCTCAGCACAACTCTGGGTGGAAGAAACCAGTTTTCCCACGCAGCAGGCGAGTGCGAATGGGCTGGGACAGCAGTCGAAGATGCCGACCCATGAGCGGTTGCTGCAGAGCGATACCGTCTTGGCGGCAGCGTGGGACCGGTTGAACAAGACAGGGTCCGCTCCTACAAATCCTGCTGCGAATCGTCATGATCGGCTGGTGTCGCTTCGCAACAATCTCTCGGCCAAGGCGGCTCGCGGCACGAATGTTATTGACTTGCACTTTACCAGTACTTCACCACAGGAATCGCAGCAGATACTTCAGGAAATCGTAGACACATACCTCAAGTTCATGGCTCAGCATCACCAGGACAACTCAGTCGAGGTATTGCGTATTCTGGAAGACGAAAAGAACGAGGTTGAAAGCGAACTCGGACGAAAGCAAAACCAACTCGTCGAGTTGCGCCAAGAAGTCGGCGTTCTGGGACTCGATGAAGACGCCAACGCTTCGCACCCGGCGGTCCAACGGGTGATGAAACTGAGCGAGACGATCGTCGACGTACAAAGAGAACGGATCGAACTGCAATCGCAACTGGCGGCTGTCGAAGACGCCATCCGAGAGAATAAGGATTTACGACAACATCTATACGCGGTCGACGCCGAAACCGCCCAAGTCGTACTTTCGAAATCGCTGGGACTCGACCCTGTCCAGGCGCAATCGGTACGACAAATCGAATTGCGGCTTTCGTCGGATCGCGCCCGCTTGCAAACAGTCGCCCAGCACTACGGTCCGGAACATCCAAAGCACGCGGAATTAGTGGCGGCAATCGACAATGCGGAACGGTTCGTGGCGAACATAAAAATGCAGGCAAACCGACCATCCGCACTGGACGATGACACCATGCTCGGACCGATGCTCCGCGGCATGCTACAGGAAAAACTGGCAAAGACTCTCAGCTATGAAACGAATCTCAACCGTGAATACCAACAGGTAGAAGACGAAGTCATTTCCATGAACGGCAGCAGAGCCCATCTAGCTCTGGTGCAACGGGACATCGATCGGCTTACCAAGTCCTATGACATGCTGCTGGAGAAAATCAACGGGATCGATCTTACTCAGAACCGCGGTACGACGACTGTCGCTGTTACAAGTCCACCCAGTCTGCCTTCCGGGCCGTTCTCGCCCAGTTTGAAAGTGTCGGTGGCCAGCTGCATGATCCTTTTTGTGGTTTTTGGCTGTGGCACGGTCTACCTTCTCGAAGTCCTCGATGATCGATTCCGAACGCCCGAGGAGATGGAGCACCACACAGGCGCCCAAGTATTGACCGTGGTGCACCGTATGGAAGCGCCTCCGCAGAATGGCCCGCCTATCCACGTCAGCACGACAACGAATGTCGTGGCGGGCGAAGCGTTCCGGACGCTGCGTACATCGCTGACCATGGCCAGTGAACCCTGTCCCTTGCTGGCGGTGAGCAGTAGTGAGCCAGGTGACGGCAAAACAACGAACACCACGAATTTGGCCGCTTCCTTCGCACTGATTGGACGCCGTACGCTGCTGATCGACGCTGATTTGCGCAAGCCGGGGCTCAGTACCCAGTTTAAGGCACGCAGCGAAAGAGGCCTTAGCCAACTACTGCGCGAACCGGATCTGCATGAGACGGCGCATCAGTATATAAGACCGACTGGACTGGAAAACTTGGACCTAATCAGTTGTGGTCCCAAGCCGTTGGATCCGACCGCGTTGCTCGGGGGGCCGAATATGAGCGATCTGCTCTCGTGGGCCTCCGTGCACTACGATCAGGTTCTGATCGATTGTCCGCCCCTGTTGGTTGCCAGCGATGCCTCCTTAATATTCCGAATCGTGGATGGGTCCCTACTAGTCGTCCGCCCCGACAAGAACTCGCGGCGCGCTGTTACGAAGGCGATCGACGTCATCCGGCGCGCCGAGGCCAACCTTCTCGGGTTGATAGTCAACTTCGCCGAACCCAGCGATCAGCAGCAGTACTATGGCTACGGCGAGGGCTACGGATATGGCTATGGATATGGTCACGATGAATCGAGCGAGAGCTATTCCGTAGAAAGCCAACCCGGTCATGCTCCCGAAATCGTCTCGACGGGTATCACCGTACCGTCGGATTGGAATCGGAAAGAAACAGACGCGGCGCCGGCTCCCCGAGCCACTCTGCGCCGCAGGCATGCGGCTTAAGCACGTCGCAGGCGGTTTTCATTCTTAACGGGTTGGGCGTTACCGTAGATCAGGACCCATCTTGGCAAGGATCGCGTTGGTCACGCTGTCACGATAGTACGCCCCAATTACATCCGGTTATTCCCGGCGACATGCCTAGAGCTGGCAATCATACCCAACCGCCAAGTCCCGATTCGGCGCAGCCAAATGACCGCTTTCCTATTTTCATTGCAGCGATCGCAACCCGGCGGACTTGATCGCCAATGGGGTAACTGGAACGCCAAGGCTTCGTTGTTGGATTCGGTGTCCGTGTGGGGATCGCTGCATAAGTTTCTCTTTGTCTGTTTGCTATTTCTCGCGCCAGCAGCGATGGGCGGCAGACATCCGGCGGGAATGTGGGCCTATACGATAATCATCGCCGCGGGGTGTGCGCTCTGTCTCGGCCAGGTTGCGCGCGGTGCCACGAGCTGGAAAATATCTTTAGGTCCGTTGATTTTCGGTGCCATTGTTGTCTGCATCCCCTGGCTGCAGATTCAGCAGCTGCCCCAGGGCCTTGTGGTCGGACTGGCTCCCGGCTACTCAAGCCTAATGAGCGAAGCACAACAGCTGGATTTAATGTCCCCCCATCGATTCTCACTCGTTCCGCGGATTACTGCTCAAGCCGTCTGGTCGCTGATTACCATCGTCTCCGGAATTGTTTGGTTGTGGCATTTCGCCGACTCCGAACACCGAATCCACTGGCTGCTGCACGCTCTCGCCAATGCAACAGCGTTCTGGGCCCTCATCGGCCTCGCCCAATTTTTTTTTGGGAATGGAAAGTTTCTCTGGATCTATGACCATCCGACCCGGGAAACATTCGGTACCGTCAAGGGACCGTTTCAAAATGCCAATCACTTCGCTCAGCTGATGGCGGTGGGAATCGGGCCGCTGTGTTTCGCGTTAGTAACCGCACTGCGCGCCGACACCGCTTCATTCCGCTGTGAAACACGTCGGTCTGCCGGCCGAAGCTCCTTTCGCCCTCTGGGACACCGCAGCTGGTTTTACCTGGCATCGCTTTGCGTCACACTGGTCGCAGGTCTGCTAACGTGCTCTCGAGGGGGAATGCTGGCGATCGCGATAGCCGTTTTGGCCAGCGGCTTTGCGCTGCACCGCACGAAGCTCATTCGGATTAGTGGCTGGTTACTTCCGGCGGGGCTTTTGTTGCTCGGTGCCGGGACTTTGTTGATTGGGCCGGCACGGCTGCATGAGAAGGCGTCGACGCTGGCGACGGCGGGTAGCCTTCGGGAACTGTCGCGGGGCCGGGCCCTGCTCTGGAGCGCTGACCTCGCCGTGTGGAGATCTTTTCCTATTCTCGGGACGGGAATCGGCAGCCATCAGTTCGCTTATCCCATTTATTATCCGGAAGTCGCCGAGCAGACGTATGTGTACGCGGAAAGTAGCGTTGTCCAACTTCTGCTCGAGACTGGATTGGTGGGTTTTGCTCTAATGATCGTTGCCATCATTTCCGTTTTGCGTCTGCCAATGACATTGCTGGCGGCAGCTCCTCAGTCATCGAATGCACTGCTTGCCGTCGCTCTGTTCCCTGGTCTCGCAGCCAGCTGTGCGCATGCACTGATCGACTTCATCTGGCACATTCCTTCCACGTTTGCGCCCGCGGCAATCCTGGCGATCATCGCCTGGCGTGCCGTTTCATCGCTTCTCGGCATGCTTACTACAGAGACGATCGCCCCTCCTCGATGGATTGCTGCGCCGGCTCTGACCCTCTGTCTGGTTCTTAGTCTTTGCGCCTGTGTCCAAAAATGGCAACGGCTGAATTATGGGTTCGCTTGGGATAACTATCTCCACTCCCTACCGTCCCCGGACGAGGATGTGCCTGACGAGCGAGTTGCGAGCGCCTTGAATTATCTGGAGCAAGCAATTGCCAGTGATCCGACGCAAGTGCGTGCGGTCCAGCGATATGTCGATTACCAGTTGGCCGCTGCAAACGATGCTTCTGGTGGTGCACGGGTCGACGAGGCTTCGCTACAGAAAATGATGCAGCGGTGTATCGCTGAATGTCCGCTGGAGGGGCGTACGTATGCCCAACTGGCCGTTTTCAGCGATCTCCCCTCGCCGCAGAAATTGGATCTCATTCGCCAAGCGGTGCGTCTACGGCCTTACGACCCCGTGACCCTGTATTTGGCAGGGAACACGTACGCGATGTGTGGACATTTCGAGATCTCTCTGAAGCTATGGCAGTCGGCTCTCGATGCCGATCCAGAGAATCAGACGGCGGTCGCTCGAAGTCTCAGCCAAGCCCTTCCGGTCAGGATCTTGTTGGACCAGTTCGAGTTGCCCACGGCCTCGGCCGCTGAGCTCTTCGAACGGGTGTACGCAGCGAATGATCCAGAGGCGTCACTCGTCGGCGACTACTACCTCCTGAAGCTCGGTCGCGAACTGGAAAACACAACTGTTACCGACCGCAAAATCGCACTACTGGATTCCATTGCATCGGTCGCTCGGCGGACCGGCAAGATCGGCCAAGCGATCGAAGCGGCGCTCTTGCTAACGCGTCTGCAACCGGGCAGCTTTGACCGCCACCACTACTTGGCCATGCTCTACCTAAAGGCCCGCGATTACGATTCAGCCTCTGAAGAGCTGATGTGGTGCGTTAGCCGTCGTCCCGAAGACCACGAACTCAAAAATGCCTTTGAACAAGCGAAAGTCGCCTCGATGCAGCTCCTCAAATCGCGCTGAGCAATTCGGCGGGCCGGGCCATTTGGGATTTCTTCGAGCCATTCGGGAAAATTTCACTATTGACCCGCCGAGCGGCGTTTCAGTAGACTTCTTACACCAAATGCCAAGTATCAACGCACTTAAGGCTCAGTGGTTCCAGAAATGCCGCAAAATTTTTGTCTTGTCGGAGCAGCGGGTTACATAGCGCCTCGACACATGCATGCCATCCATGAAACCGGCAACAGGCTCGTCGCCGCCGTCGACCCTCATGACTGCGTCGGGCGTCTTGATTCTTATTTCCCTGACTGCCGATTTTTCACCGAGATCGAACGATTCGACCGTTACATCGAAAAGTGTCGGCGAGGGGCAGAGGAGTCGCGAATCAACTATATCTCGATCTGTTCGCCCAATTATTTGCATGATGCGCATGTGCGGCTTGCCCTGCGCGTAGGTGCGGATGCAATTTGCGAAAAACCGCTGGTGATTTCTCCATGGAATCTAGAGGCTCTGGAGGATCTGGAGCAAGAATCGAAACGTCGCGTGTACTCCGTGCTGCAACTGCGGCTGTTGCCCAGCTTGATCGCTCTAAAGGAACGATTCGCCAACGCGTCTGACCGTGCCGATGTTTGCTTGACCTACATCACCAGGCGAGGTCGCTGGTACGACGCTAGCTGGAAAGGGTCACACGAAAAATCGGGGGGGGTGTCGATGAACATCGGCATTCATTTCTTTGACGTATTGCAGTGGATTTTCGGCAATGTTCACTGGAGCGAAGTGCATCTCAAGGAACCACGACGAATGGCTGGGCTTTTGGAGCTTGAGAAAGCCAGAGTGCGATGGTTCCTATCCACCGACACGGCTGATCTTCCCCAGGCAACAGTGGAGGCAGGTGATTTTGCTCATCGTTCTATCACGGTTGACGAGCAAGAGCTCGAGTTTTCCAACGGCTTCACAGACCTGCACACCATGGTCTATCAAGAAATCCTTGCCGGCCGGGGAACAGGGTTGCGGGATGCGGGGCCAGCAATCCGTCTCGTGCATCAGATCAATCACACACAGCCAACCGCCACACCGCACAACATTCATCCCCTTCTCGATTCCTCCGCATCAAGCGATTCTCGAATGGTTCGCGCGTGTGCCGCCTAAAACCGGGCTTTAACTATCTTCCGAAACCGAACATGACCAACTCCGTTAGCACCGAATTCGACGTTCACGAATCCAGCTATATTGACGAAGATGTCCGAATCGGGCGTGGGACGAAAATTTGGCACTTCTGTCATGTAATCTCCGGATCGACCATCGGGGAAGATTGTCGCATCGGACAGAACGTCGTCATTGGGCCCCGCGCTGTGATCGGCAACAACGTGAAGATCCAGAACAACGTCTCGGTCTACGAGGGTGTGACTCTCGAAGACGACGTGTTTTGTGGTCCTTCGATCGTGTTCACAAATGTTCGGACTCCACGTTCTGCATTTCCACGGAACACCACGGCGGATTTCTGCATTACTCGCGTTGGCCGAGGAGCAAGTATTGGTGCAAACGCAACCATTATCTGCGGCGTGACGATCGGTCGTCATGCACTGATCGGTGCCGGTGCTGTGGTCACCAGAGCGGTACCCGATTACGCCATCGTCTATGGCAATCCGGCCCGCCAACGAGGCTGGGCTTGTAAATGCGGCGAACCGCTAATAGCGACTGGGGCCGAACCGAACTGTGCCTGCTGTGGGCGTGCATATCAGTTGATCAACGAGCATCTGGCACCGAAGACGCCGGCTTAACCAGGCGATCGGCGTCCGACCTCGACTCGCCCCGCCAGGATGATTTGCAAAATTTTCGTTCCTCCTTTCGTCATGGATTGCGTCCCACTATGCCTCCAACCGTCCCCCTCTGTGATACCACGGCTCAGTATCGGGAACTCAAAGATTCCGTCGATGATGCTCTACTGTCAGTTGCCGCAAGCGGCAATTACATCTTGGGGGATCCAGTGCGAGAATTCGAACGACAATTCTGTGAGTACACGGGCGCGAAATTCGCCGTGGGCGTGGGCAATGGTACCGATGCATTGCACCTAGCGCTACGAGCTCTCGGCATTGGTCCGGGCGACGAGGTCATAACGACGCCATTCACGTTCATCGCGACGGTTGAAGCCATTATGTTGGTTGGTGCTACGCCGGTCTTTGTGGACATAAATCATGACACGTTTAACATCGATCCGGCGAAGCTCGCAGTGGCGGTGACGGCGCGGACCCGCGCCATCATGCCGGTGCATCTCTACGGTCTTCCCGCCGCCATGCCCGAAATCCGCCAGGTAGCACGGAATCACGATCTTTTGATCGTCGAGGATTGTGCTCAGGCGCTCGGGGCCAGATCAGACGGACGCATGGTAGGCACAATCGGCGACGTCGGGTGCTATTCGTTTTTCCCGAGCAAGAATCTAGGCTGCCTGGGAGACGGCGGAATGGTGGTCACTGACGACGAAGCTGTATACGAGCGTCTCGAGATGCTTCGACGACACGGCGGAAAAATTAAGTACCATCACCAGGAGGTTGGCCTCAATAGCCGGCTCGACGCGATTCAGGCCGCAGTCCTTTCAGTCAAGCTGCCTCGACTGGATGATTGGAATCGAATGCGAGATTCTATAGCGGAACGTTATCTTGAACGGCTGGCCATGGAATCTCTCATTCAATTGCCCGCGCCTCCGTCTCCGGAAAAATTGCACGTGTGGCACCAGTTCACGTTGCTGACTAATCACCGCGCTGAGCTGAGCAAGCTGCTCAGCACTCGCGGAGTCGCATGCTTCCCGTACTACCCGGTGCCGCTCCACTTGCAAGAAGTTACTCGGCATCTGGGGTACCAGCGAGGGGATTTTCCCAACGCGGAAAATGCGGCCGACCGCTGCCTGAGCTTGCCGATGTTTCCACATCTGTCCCTAACGCAACAAGCCTACGTCATCGAGCAGTTGCGCGACGCTCTCGCGCAACTGCGAAGTTCTGAGCTGACGCGCAATCCGGCGGCCTAATTTCATGCAGGCAGGGACCGGCGCGTGGCCCCAGACCAAGACGCTTCAAGCATGAAAAGTCCCTCGACTGTTTAAGCGTTTTCACCCCCGAGAGACGTCGGAGAAACTGACACCGTATGTGCGGAAAAGAAAATGCACCCGAATCCTAGTCAAGCCAGCGGCACATGTGAACCGAGAGGTTTCGGTCATCACGATTGAACCAGTCCCTCGTCCTTGCGAATAAGGTTCCAGACCACGAAAATTCCAACACCGTTGGCGAGGCAGGCGGCGATACTGAACAGTCCGATCGCCACGAAGGGAGAAGTTCGTAGCGCGGCCGACAGCAGTATTGCGGTGACCACGGCGGCAGCACGTATGCTCTCCCGCAGTAGATGGAGGTCCTGACGTTCGAACACATCGAGAGTCGTTCCAAGTGGCAATGCAATCAAACGGATGAAAAGCACTGCTGCAAGGGGCCAAGCGTACCATCCCGCCTCTGCCCACTCGTTACCAAAAACCCAGCCGAAATACCATGGGGCGGGAGCGACCAGCAGCATTATAACGAGGCATGCGGTTAGGGATTGACTGAGGACGGTTCGCCAAAAAAGTTGCTTCAAGTCTTTTCGTTCGTGACGCAAACGAGCACACTCTCGCAAGTAAACTTTGGCGACAGAATGGCCGAGCAGCGTGCAGGGCATTGTAATGACACGTTGTGCCAATGCAAACAGACCCGCCACGCCAAGCCCGAAGTAAAGGGCGATAAGAATATGGGGCAAGTAGTTACAGGCGGCATTCACCAACGCAGCCCAGCTGGAAATAAAGGGAAAACGCCAGTAACGACGAGCTATGGTTGGCAAGTTTTGCGGGTGGACGCTTCGTAGCGGCTCGCGGCAGCTGTGCCAGCAACGTCTCCACAATGTACAGGCACCGCCTGTACGGCCCAATACATCTCCGGAAATCAATCCCAAGGTGGTGCCAGAGAACACTCCAAAACCAATCTGGCTTGTTACCTGAAGCAAAGTTTGGACGATACTATTTCCAGCAATGCCTCGGAAGTTTCCCTCCCTCACCATCCATGAGCCACAAATGCGATGCAGCCCCGTGGAGAGCAAGCCGAGAGGGACGAGCCATAAACAGGTCTCCAACAGTTCCCCTTGCGGCAAAAAGGCGATAATCCGCGTGCCCCATGCCCAGACGATGGCGATGCTCGATGCTGTCATCGCTCCCAAAACTAGGAGGCTCAGGGCGAGTAATTCCGCAGCTTCCTCCACTTTGGCTGGAAGCGGGATGGCCGCTTCGTAACGCCATGCTGCCATGACGCTCATTAGCGTTAGCACAGATATAAAAATTGACAGACTTCCAAATTGGTTCGGATCGTATATCCGGGCCAACCCAATGCCACTGATGAGCAGGATAAGTTGGCTTGCCAGCGTACCGCTCGATAGCATCAATACCTGCCTGAAGAATCCATTTTGCTGGCTCAGGAATCTGTCAACGCGACCACGGAGCCCACGCAACCGACGCCCCGATTCCGGTCCTGGGACGACTGCTTCATTGGCGGTGCTCATCGGTTTGCGTGTTAGGTGATGTGCTTCCATCCGCATCGATACCCCTAGTGATTTCAAGGTCGCCGGCAGAAAAGTCCGGCTTCCTTGTGTCTTGAGTGCGGATGAGAGATCCACGTGAGGAGCCGCCGGCAATGCGGCAGGATCCTATCAACCCCGCCAATGAGGAGCAAGATGAACTACGCAACAATCACCCATGACCCATGGGGTGCATGACAGGGTTTGCGGCGGCGGTTGGTGTGGGCGCGGTTGCGAAGAGGATTTACAATTTCGAACGTACAGCCGGGATGGCTGGGTAACTTGGGGAACGCCGCTTGGAGAATGAGCCATGGAATCGGCCGAGAAGACGCCATCGATTGAGCAGATCGCCAGCCTCGTTGTTGAAAAATTGACTCAGGACGGCAAGCTGGCGGATCTGGCCCATGGTGATCTGATGACCATCGAAGAAGAGACGATTGACCAGGTCGATCAGGTCACACGGGCGGTCATCAATGAACTGCTCGGCAAGCAAGCCGACGCCGCCCCACCGCCGAGAGGCTGCCCGAAATGTGGCGGAAGGCTATGCGAAAAACCGCCCCAGGGCCGCTCCTTGCAGAGCAAGCGTGGCAGGGTCCACTTCAAAACCGACGTCTATCGA
>JBBDHZ010000233.1:0-2258 GCA_040880645.1 Minisyncoccota bacterium | reverse complement strand
CGAGGGGCAAAGAAGTGGCGAGTAGCGAGTTGGTCCGTTTAACGCCCAGCCGCAGGCGCCGGCTTCGTCACGCTCGTCACTACAGTGCCGGCGCCTGCGGCTGGGCGTTAATTAAACTTGCTGCTCTCGCTTCTCGCCTCTCGCCTCTACGTTTCGGACCCTCCCCGGCCGCTACCGCGTCCGACCCTCCCGCACGCGGGAGGGTGAACAAGTAGCGAGAGATTTACGCGAACAAGTTCGTCGCCGTTTTCCAGTCACGGGCCAGACGTCTCCTCGCCCGGGGCGCTGAACCGTGATCGATTCACGCGAGGTGTGAGTGGCGAGACGGAAAAATGGGTGACAGAAAAATGATGCTGAGAAGCTGGCTTGCGTGGGAATGTTTTTGTCAACACAACCAACAACCAACTGCCGGCGTCTGCTTACCATATCAGTGCCCATTGCTTTGACCATTTCGAAGACTTTTTCGTTTACCCGATCCAGTTATCGGACCCCTTGCCGACGATCAGCATCCCGCTTTTGCCCGGCGATGGAGAAGTCCCCGTCGCCTTACAGCAGGTGTTCGAAAGAACGTACGCCGCCGGACCGTACTACCGCGAAATCGATTACAAGCAATCCGTTCCGCCGCCGCCGCCGTCGCCGTCGAACGCCGATCAGCAGTGGGTGGAGGAGCAGATTGCCAGAGCGACCACGGGCGAGTAGACGCGAATGGTGAGGGTTGGACGGGCACTCCTGCCCGTCGAGAGACGTGAGCGGAACGGCGCTAGCCACCGGCCTTGCGCCACGACGTCTAACACCACAAGGTTTTTCGGACACAGATGATTAAAAGTCGTCGTCTTCTGACGGCGTATCTCGTTCGACGAGTTCATACCAGACGCCGTGGCCGGGGCTAGCGAATTCCAACGCGGCCCGATTAGGGTTGGCTGCTACGCTGCTGCCGGAACTGCGCTTCGCTTGTTCCGGCCTACTTCTGTTTTGCGACGGGCAGGAGTGCCCGTCCTACGGTTTCGTTTCTAGCTTCTAGCCACTAGCTTCTAGCCGCTTTCATGCGAATTTGTTTTTTTAATCGATGCTATTGGCCTGATGCTGAAGCGACGGGGCAGCTGCTGACGCAGTTGTGCGAATCCCTCGCTCGCCGCTGGGACGTAACAGCGGTCGTCGGCCAACCCAATTTTGCCATCGATGAGGCGGACGAAAACACCCCCGCACCGGCTGGCTCCGTTGCTGCGCGGGGCGCGAGAAAACAATCGGTGGCCCAGATGCGTAATGGCGTTCGGATCGAACGACTTCCGCATTTACAACTGCCGAAACATCGGCGGCTGGGACGGCTCGCCAATCTGATTTCGTTTACGAATCAAGTCCGACGCTGGGGCCGGAGTGTGCAATGCGAGGCCGACGTGCTGGTTTGTGAAACCGACCCGTTTTTCATGCCGCTCGTTGTTCGACGGATCGCTCGCCGCTCCAACGCGAAGCTGGTTTTTTATCTGCAGGATATTTACCCGGATGTGGCGGTCGCGTTGGGTGTGGTCAGGGACGGACGGGTTGCGCGAACGATCCGCAACCGACTGCGGGCCGCTTATCGTGAAGCCGACGCGATCGTCGTGCTGGATGAGGATATGCGCGACCGCTTGGTCGATTGGGGACTCGATGCATCCAATATCGAGATCGTCCCCAATTGGGTCGACTGCTCGCTCATCCGCCCCATGAAGACAGCAAACGCATTCCGTCGCGAACAGGGCATCGACGCCAAGTTCGTCGTCATGCACTCGGGCAACATGGGATTGACGCAGCGGCTGGATGTATTGATTCGGGCGATGGGTGATCCACGGACGGACTCGGACGAGATTCTGCTCGCCTTGGTCGGGGGCGGAGCGAAACGGCGTTCACTGGAGGCACTCGCGTCCGGATTGTCCAACGTCCGTTTCTGGGACTATCAGCCTCAGGACCGTCTGGCGGAAAGTCTATCCGCTGCCGACTTGCACGTGATCTCGATGGACGAGCGGATCACGGGATGCATCGCGCCTAGCAAGCTGTACGGGATCCTCGGGAGCGGCACGCCGATCCTGGCCATTGTTCCACCTGATTCGGCGGTCTGGCGTTTTGTCCGTGAGCACTCGCTCGGGTGGACGGCCGAGCCCGGAGATTGCGACGCCATCGCGACGGCGATCGCCGAGGCGGCCCGTTGCGATCGGGAAACGATGCGGCGGATGGGTGAGACAGGGAGACGCTTAGCGGAAACGGAGTATGAACGGGTTCATTGC
>JBBDHZ010000232.1:0-2266 GCA_040880645.1 Minisyncoccota bacterium | reverse complement strand
TCGGTGTGATGCTATGCGCGGAGCTAAGTGCTTCGCATCCACAAGTGACTTGACGTTCGACATCATCCACTTCCACCAAATTCCAAGACGGCCAATCGTACCCCTGCCATAACTCGCGACCACAACCCATCTTCCGAACGACAGTGCCATTCGAGTAAGGAACCATTTCGCCACGATCATTCTTGACGAACATGTTATCTAAGTCTTCGGGGAACCGACGGAACTCGGGCTTGGCCTGGACGTAGACCTTGTAGAACTGGCCGAAGCGGACGAAGCCTTGTTCCCAGGTGCTGCCGATGACGATGGAGAGGTTGTCCATCGCGTCGCGGATCGACACTCCTTTTTGCATCGCCACGTCATTGTCGATCACGATTTCATATTGCGGGTAGTTGGCAGCAAAGAAGGTGAACAGGCCCTTCAACTCCCTGCGTTTTCCCAGGGCCTCCATGAACTTGTCCGTCTGTTCTCCGAGCACCTGGTAGTCTCCGCTGTTTGTCTTGTCGAGCAGATTCACCGAGAAGCCCCCGGCCGCACCAAAACCCGGAACGGCTGGCGGTTCAAAGAACTCCAGTTTAATGTTGGCAATCTCTCGGCCCTTTTCCTCAAGCTCCTCAATGATCTGCTTCGAGGTCAGCTCTCGTTCGGCCCAGGGCTTCAGATTAATTATGCAGGTTCCCGCGTTGGACCCGCGGCCTTCCGTCAGAACCTCATAACCCGCGACGGACGAGACCGAAGTGATTTCGTCCATCGCTTTGCAGATCGCTTGCAGCTCGTGGCACTTGGCGTTGGTGTACTCAAGCGTCGAGCCGGGCGGTGTCTGAACGATCCCGTAAATCATCCCCTGGTCCTTCAGCGGAATGAAGCCAGAGGGAAGCACTTTGTTCACAACTAGAATGCCATAACCGAAGACGCCGATGACGAGCATCGTCAGGACACGGCGTGTAATAATCAGCCGCAGGATGCCAGCGTAGCCGCCCGTCACTTTCTCGACACCTCGGTCGAACAGATGCAAAAAGATGCCCCACGGCCCCCGCTTTTTCTCACTACTGCCATCGCTGCCCGACAGTGTCGCTCGGAAAGAAAACATCGCCAATAGTGCAATGACGCCGGCGAGCATCCACACCCTTGTATCCGTCAGGGGTAATTGTTCGGAAATTACTTCGTGGACGATCTCGATGTGCAGCAAATAGTAGAAGCCGGCACCGACCGCGAGACCGAGCAGGACGCACAGTATGCCGCGCAGAACGAAAGCGTAACGCCGTCCGAACTTGTTGATACCACCGTTCACCAAACCAATCAGGCCATGTTGTTCGTGGCCTCCGTGGGGCTTCACAATCATCGCGCACAGTACCGGTGTGAGCGACAAGGCCACCACACCAGAGATCACGATGGACATGGCCATCGTCAGTGCAAACTGGCGGTAAAAAACGCCGACCGGACCGGTCATGAAGGTCACGGGAATGAAGACCGCAGTCATCACCAGCGTGATCGCAATGATCGCGCCGCTAATTTCCTTGACGACCTCCCTGGTCGCCTGATACGGGCCGAGATGCTTGGTGTGCATTTTCTCATGCACCGCTTCGACCACGACAATCGCATCGTCCACCACGACTCCGATCGCCAGCACCAAGGCGAACAGGGTGATCAGATTGATTGACATCCCGAACATCAGCATGAAGAAGAAGGTGCCGATCAACGAGACGGGAACCGCCAGCGTCGGAATCAGCGTGCTGCGGAAGTCGCCGAGGAACAGATAGACTACCAGCGAGACCAGGATGAAGGTTTCGAATAGGGTATGCAGCACCTTTTCGATCGACGCGTCCAGGAATTTCGAGACGTCGTAGGTGACGGCATAGTCCATCCCCGGAGGAAACGATTCTTGCTTGATCTCCTCGACCTTTTCTTTGACCTTCTCGATGACGTCGGCGGCGTTGGAGCCGGGGGTTTGCTTGAGAACAATGGCCGCGGAAGGCAAACCGTCGATGTCTGAGTAAAGGTCGTAGAACGACGAGCCTAGCGAGACTTTGGCGACATCCTTGATCCGCAAAATCTCACCTTCAGAGTTAGCTTTCAGGATGATGCTCTCGTATTGCTCAGGTGTTTCGTAGCGGCCCACCCACGTCAGCACGTACTCGAGGGTTTGAGACGTCTGGCCGGTCGCCTGGCCAAGTCGTACGGGCCAGCGCTTTGTAGTCGTAATACGGCTCGCCCTCGCGCTCTTCCAGCTTGGCGCCGCTCGAGGTGTGCGTGTGGGTCGCCGAGATGA
>JBBDHZ010000231.1:0-13895 GCA_040880645.1 Minisyncoccota bacterium | reverse complement strand
TAAAACATCTCCGCGCATTGTCCACCAGCGCTCTCCCCAACTCCTCCGGGTCTTCGCCGCGGATCACGGCCAACTGTTCAACCACGTACCGGACGTAGCTCGGCTCATTCTGCGTGCCCCGATGCGGCACGGGCGTTACAAACGGCGAATCGGTCTCGGCGTGGATCATATCCTGGGGGAGAAAGCGGACCACCTCGTCATAATCATGAGTGAACGTGATCACCCCGGTAAAAGATAAGGTGAAGCCGATATCGAGAAACCGTCGAGCGTGCTCGAGCGACCCGGCGAAGAAGTGCGCGTTGCCGGTCAGCGCTTCCCCATGCGCCCGGGCATACTGCTCCAGAAGATCAAGTGCGTCATCGTAGGCATCCGTCGAGCCGGGACTGGGGCGAAGGTGAAGCATCAGCGGCTTGGCATGCTCGAGCGCGAGGGCGATCTGGTGCTCGAACACCCCTTGCTGGAGCTTCCTCACTTCACTGCGTCCGACTCGAAAATAATCAAACCCACACTCACCGATCGCCACGACGCCGGGATCGGCAGCCAGTGTCGCCAGCTCGTGCAGGTCGGTGCCGGTGGCGTGATCGGGGTGCACGCCCACACACGCCGCGACTGCATCCTCGTGGTGAGCGATCTCGACGGCCTGCCGTGAGCTTGCCGGATCCGTCCCGATCGTTATCGCTCCGGTGGCGTGCTCACGCATCCGCGCCAGTACGTCCGCGCGAACCTCCGGCTCGTACGCATCAAGGTGTGCGTGAATATCGATGTATGAATAATCTGTACTCAGTGGGCCGTGCTCCATAACGATCTCTCAGTGCTCGCTGCGCGGGAACAGCGTTGCGGGTTTTGTGTTGTGCGTGATCGCTTCCGTAATCGCCGCCGCGGTGGACGGCATCAGCGGGGCAAGCATTCGCGCCACGGTGTACAGCCCGACAACCAGCTCCCGGATGATCTCGTTGGCCCGTTCCGGGTCTGTTTTGACGAGCTTAAACGGCTCCTCTTCCGCGATCCGCTCATCGAGTGTGCCGATGTGTTCCCAGGCGATGTCCGCCGCCCTCTGAAGATCAAACCGCTCAAACGCATCCTTATACTCCCGGGGCATCGTATCGTCGGGAATAGCCGGCGATGCCTCGAGATGTGTCTCGGCCATCTTCATCACCCGCGCGACGAGATTTCCCACTCCGTTGGCAAGATTCGCGTTATAGACCTCAAGAAACCGCTCGTGCGTGAAATCGCTGTCTTCGAACGGCTGGAGTTCACGAAGTAAATAGTAGCGAAGCGCGTCCGTGCCGTACGCCGCAACAAGCTCGTGCGGACTGATCACGTTGCCGACCGACTTTGACATCTTCTGTCCACCGCTGGTGATAAAGCCGTTGATCACGATCTGCCGTGAGGTCGGCAGACCGGCGGAGAGCAGCATTGCCTGCCACATCGCGGACTGCTGACGGAGATTGTCCTTACCGGCGTACTGGGTCGGAGTGCCGTTGACCCAGTACCGCTCAAACGCCTCCGTATTCTCGGGCCAACCGAGGGTCGAGATATAGTTCACGAGGGCATCAAACCACACGTACATCACGTGATCGGGATCGTCCGGAACCTCGATCCCCCACGGCATCTTTTCTTTCAGTCGCGAGACACTGAAATCCTCCAGACCGCGCTCGACAAACGCCCGTATTTCACTCAAACGAAAATCAGGGACAACAAAGTCAGGCGTACGGTCGTACAGCTCGAGCAGCCGCTCGGCGTACGCGGAAAACCTGAAAAAGTAATTCTCTTCCTCGCGCATCTCAAGCTCGCGCGTCGGGTGGATCGGGCAACAGCCGTTCTCATCGAGATCGGACTCGGTCTTCTCGAGCTCGCAGCCGACACAGTACTTGATCTCGTAGGTTCCTTTGTAGATATCGCCGTTGGCACTGCACCGCCGCCAAAACGCCTGCGCGGACTTCATATGATGTTCGTCGGTCGTCCGAATAAAATGCACCTCCGGCAGAATACCGAGCGCTCCGATCAGGTCCTTGAAGCGTGTTACCGCCGTGTCGACGTATGCCTGCGGCTCAATCCCCTGCTCGGTCGCCTTTTCGTGGATCTTAGCGCCGTGCTCATCGGTTCCGGTATTAAAAAATACGTCGCACCCCATCAGCTGCTTGTACCGGGCGACCGCGTCCGCGCGCACAAGCTCCATCGCGAACCCGACGTGCGGATCGGCATTCACGTACGGGAGTGTTGTTGTTATATACAACGCCTTCGTGGTTTGAGATGAAGAAGCATTCATAGAGCTATGCATTTACTCCGCCGGGTCGGGGTCAACCGCGTCCACAACGCCCGGCGCCTTCGCGATGCCGTTCCGGCCCCCTTGGACATCGTTCAGTACCTCCATCAGGATCGCGGCAATCGGAACCGAGAGAACGATTCCGAGAAAGCCGGCAAGCTGGCCGCCGGCAACCAGGGCGATGATGATCACGATCGGCGAAAGCCCGACCACCTTCTTAACGACGATCGGATAGATCACGTGGTTCTCCAGCTGCTGGATCACAATGTACAGCCCGGTTATCAGCAGGGCCAGGACGATCCCCTCGGTGGTGAACCCGATCAGTATCGCCGGGATCATCGCCAAAATCGGACCGAACAACGGAATGATCTCAAACGCTCCGGCCAGGACCGCCAGAAGCAGCGCGTGCTCAACCCCCAGCAGGACCAGACCGATGTAGGTCAGAACACCGATGATCACCATCAGGATCAACTGCCCCTGCATCCAGAGCGCGATCTTTCGCTCCGAGCGTGTCCAGAGCCCGAGGACGTACCCCTCGTAGCGCGTCGGGGTGATCATACGCAAAAACTCCGCGACGCCGCGCTCCGTAACGGACAGGTAGAACGACAGCACGACGATCAAGATAAAGCTTAGGATGCCGCCGAATATATTGGAGATCGTGGTTAAGACACCGCCCGAAAGCTCCGAGAGTGTATTTCGAAGTTCCCGCGAGATCTCCTGGACCGACACGGCGTCGGTCACGCCGCCTCCCGGCGAGGTAACCGTACCGAACTGAGCGGAAGTCCAGGCCTGAAGCGACTGCCAGTACTGCGGCAGAGAGTTGAGGAACTCCAGAACCTGACTGATGAACGGACGTACCAAAAAGGCCAGGACCGCGATAAATATCGTGGCGATAAGCAGATAGATCGCGATCGCGGCGAGCAACCGAGAGATCTTTCGCCGGTGGAACCACTGGATCGCCGGTTCAACCGCCGCGGCGAAGACGACCGCCGCAAAAACCACCATCAAGAGATTCCGCAAGAGAAACGCCACGGCCAGCACCAACAGCACACCGACAACGATGAGCACGCTCTGCGGGCTGATATGAATGGTCGTCTGCGTATTCGGGGATTCGTGTGACATTGTGCCTATCCTACCACCTCAGTCCCGTTCGGGCTAGATTGCAGATACCGGTGCCTCCGCCCGGACCTACGCCGCCTCGATCCTGAGCGCGCGCCGTATCCCGGCCTCGTCTCGAACCTTCCCGACCACCGCCATATTGAGTCTTTCGTTCGTGAAGATGTCGCGAGCCACCGTTTGGATGTCCGCGGCGCTCACCGCTCTGATCTCCTTAATGACCCGATTCGGGGTTTTGAGCTCCCCGCGCTCCAGCAGTTCCTGCTCGGCAAAAAAGTCATTTACCGAGTCAGAGGTTTCGAGACTCAACGCCAGCGAGCCGATCAGATAGTCTTTGGCCTTCTTCAACTCCTTTTCATCAACAGGCTCACGCTTCAGTCGGGCAAACTCGCGGGTGATCTCTCCCACGACCTCTTCCAGACGATTGGTATCGACACCGGCGGAAACACCGAGCAGGCCGTGGTCTCGGTGAAGGTCAAGCGACGATTTTACGTAATAACACACACCCATTTCCTCACGCAGTTTAAGAAACAGCCGGCTGGACATCCCGCCGCCGAGTACGGTCTTGAGTACGTTCAACGCCGGCGCACGCTTGTCGCTCGCTTTATACGCCCGAATTCCCAGTGCAACGTGCGTCTGATCGGTCTTTTTTTGCTCGATCAGAAGCTGCGGTTTTTTCTGTGACTCAACGGTCTTCGGCATCTTCACTGCCTTGGAGGCCGGCAGCTCCGCAAAGGCCCGCTCCACCTCACGGGTCACCTCTTTTGTATCGAACGCGCCGGCTACGAAGACTACGGTTGCATCGGCAACGTAGTGAGTGTGATGAAACTCGAGAAACTGCTCGCGGGTCATCTGCTTGATATTCTCACGCGACCCCAGGATCGGCTGGCCGGCTGGCTGGCCGCTGTAGACGAGTCGGTATAAAAGATCGGCAACGTGCCGGGGCGGAAAGTCCTCGTACATATTGATCTCCTCGAGGATCACTCCGCGTTCCCGGTTGAGCTCGGTCTCGTCCAAACGAGCATGCACAAAGACATCGGCGATCACATCGACGATCTTCTTGAAATGCTTCGGGTGTGCCTTGGCGTAGTAACCGGTGTACTCGTGCCCGGTCATCGCGTTTGATTCGGCCCCGAGCCGGTCAAGCGCCGTGGACACCGCGCGCGGCGTGGCGTACGTTTTCCCGCCCTTGAAGCACATATGCTCGAGAAAGTGCGCGATGCCGTTGTTTGCGTCGGTTTCGTACTTTGAGCCCGCCTCGGTCATCACCATCACCGTGACCGCCGGATTGTCCTTCATCGGTACGGTGATCAATCGCACCCCGTTTGTAAGTATTTTTTTATTCGCTTTCATAGTTGTATTTTTCTCCTCACCGATCTCTCTCCTTGCTTCACTTCGTGTATGATATGCCCGCGTAGTCTACCAGACACCGGACCAAAGAGAAACCGCGGATTCCGTGTGCGGAGCGGAGCTCCCCCGCCGCGCCGCACCACCACACCTCTCGGCGCATCGCGCGATGGTCTGGCCGCGCGCTGCAGCGGAAACAAACTCGTTTCGGCGGTATCTCCGAGATAACTCGGAGTTATCTCGGAGTTAACTCCGAGTTACCTTGGAGATACTCCTAGGACGTCTTCCTTCCGGACCTACGGTCACTTCTGTCTAAAAAATGCTGCGAGCTCCGTGATCGCCACTCGCTCCTGCGCACCGGTATCACGGTCGCGGATCGTAACGGTGTCTTTCTCGCCGTTCTCTCCTCCCTCAAGGGTGTCAAAGTCGATCGTCACGGTGTGCGGCGTCCCGATCTCGTCCTGCCGACGGTAGCGTTTGCCGATGTTCCCGTTGTCGTCGAACCAGACCCGGCCAACCTCGGCCTTCAGCTGTCCGAATACCTCCTTCGCTTTCTCGACAAGCGCGGGCTTATTCTTCAAGAGCGGGAAGACCGCTACGCGAACCGGGGCCACCTCGGGCTTGAACGCCAGATACGTACGTTTCTCCCCGCCGTCTTCCTCCTCGCGATAGGCATCACACAGCAGCGCCAGAACCGTGCGATCAACCCCGAGCGACGGCTCAATGACGTGCGGGACAAACCGCTCGTTCGTTTGTTTATCGGTGTACTCGAGGCTGACGCCGGAGTGTTCCATATGCTGTTTGAGATCGTGGTCGGTGCGGTAGGCCAGGCCGTACAGCTCTTTTGTGCCGATCGGGTAATCAAATTCAAAATCGATCGTGCGTTTCGAGTAGTGGGCCAGCTCCGCCTCCGGCACGTCGAGCTCGTGAATGTGCTCGCGGGTCAAGCCGATATCATCGATCCACTCCCACATCTGATCGCGCCAGTATTCAAACCACTCTTCCCATTCCTCGCCGCGAATAAAGTACTCAACCTCCATCTGTTCGAATTCGCGGGTGCGAAAAATAAAATCACGCGGGGCGATCTCGTTTCGGAACGCCTTGCCGATCTGAGCCAGCCCGAACGGCAGGTCGGGGTGAAGCGAGTCCACCACATTTTTAAAGTTCACGAACATCCCCTGTGCCGTTTCCGGCCGCAAATAGGTTTTCGCCTCATCGTCGGCGGCTGCACCCACCCGGGTTTGAAACATCATATTAAACGCGCGTACATCTGAGAGCTCGTTGCCGTCCGGACTCTTCACGCCGTGTTCACGGATCGCCGCGGCGATCTCCTCGACACTCAAGCCGTTCACCTCAACACCGGCGTCCTCGAGCAGATGATCGGCTCGATACCGCTGCTTCGTTTCCGTGTCTTCCACCAGCGGATCGGCGAAACCGGCCGCGTGTCCGCTGGCCTTCCAGGTTGCTGTGTTCATCAGGATCGCCGCATCAACGCCGTACATATCCGTACGGCGGTCCACAAACCGCTGCCACCAGAGCCGTTTTATGTTGTTCTTGAGCGCCACCCCGAGCGGACCGTAATCATACGTTCCGGCAAGGCCGCCGTAGATCTCGGAGCCGGGGTAGATAAACCCCCGACGCTTGGCCAGCGCAACGATATCTTCCAGCAAAGGTTGTTGTGATTCAGTACTCATACCCAGATCCCCGCCTCCGTTTCTCGTCCTTCTCTATACCATATTCCGCAACGCCTGCCTACCGCATTACTGCGACCGCACCTCACCGTCCTTGCGTACGTGCTGCGGATCTACACTGAGGTCGGTGGTTATGGTAGAGATCGTAACGTCAAGGTCATTGCCGGTATACGTATCCCGTCCGCGAAGCAGGCCATCGGTCAGGACTGCCGGAATACTTCGGACCTGGCTCAGACTCGGGGTGACCGAAACCTGGAACGCCGCCAGTTCGGCTTCCCGTGAGAATCCGCTCCCGCTCGCCAGGTCACCGATGTCCCACCGAAGCTCGCGGGTGTTGGCATTGTAGGTCAGCGCGCCATCGTCGGTTGTATTGCCTTCCCATTCAACGTAGATCGGCAGCCGGGCGGTGTAGACCGCACCCTCTACGTTGTTATACGCGTTTGTTGCGTTCAGAACGATCGTCAACGTGGTCGGCCGGTCAACCGCCAGCGGTACCGGGCCGGTATTCACAAACGGACCGTCGCTGTATATCGCGTGCCCGCTCAGGCCGATCTCGGTATTGAGCTTAATCAAAAAACTGTGTGAGGCGCGGATCGTCTGCGGAAGACGGGAGTCAGTGAACTGATCGCCGCGCGCCTCGAGATCAACCGTGATATGCGGGTTTTCCAGTCGCTCATCGCGCGCACGCGACCCGCTGATCGAGCCGAACTCGAAATTCACGCTCACCCGTTCCCCGGCGTCCACCGTAGAAAGCCGACGGTTCGTACTCTGGTTCCAGACCACCTCGTTATTCGAGGAACGATAGAACCCGCCGGACGGCACCACAACCGACTCCCGGGAGAACGCGTTTCCGCCGAACGTAGCAATCAACTCCATATCAGCGACCCGCTCGTTGAGGTTATTCATCCACGACACGCGCGCCTCGATCTCCCTTCCGACACGTCCGGTAAAGACGTCCGGATCGGTGTTGTTGAACCGCGCGCTCAGATCAAGATACGGCGCGTTCACACTCAGTGTTTGCTGTGACTCGTCAAGCACCGGAATGATTGCCTCCTCGCGCGGCGCGTCACCGATGCCGGTTACAAAGGTAAAGGTGCGCTGCTCGTTCGTCTCGGCCTGAAGCGGTCCGGTGATCCGAATAACGCGCTCCTCCTCCGGCTCCAAGCGGCCGATCTCCCAGACATTCCCGCCCTCGCGCGGCTCGGGGTCCAGCTCCTGCGGGGTAAATCCGAAGGGGTAGCGTGCCGCGAGCATAATATTATAGAGTGTGGTGTGGGCGTTAGAGCGGATCGTCACCTCGAACGTGACCGGCTGGTTGCTGTTTATCTCGGTCGGTGATGTAACGGAAACATCGATCGGCGACGAGGTTACAAGAAGCTCGTGCCGGACCTCTCGCACGAACGTGGCGTTTGAGTTCTCCACGCCGTACTCCAGCATAAAATCAATAGCGGTCGTCGCGTCCGCCTGTCCCAGGATCGAGACGTCAATCGTTGCCCGGACCTGCTGACCGGCCCCGACCGTTCCGATCGCGGCCACCTCGCGTTGCTTCGCCCGGCTCAGATCACCGCTTTCGCGGGCACCCTCCGGATACTCGATGGTAAGCGTCGCGTCGGTCAGCGCGACATCGTTACTGTTTGCGACGATAATATCAAACGAGCTTTCTTCCGCCGATCCCACGGATATCGGACCCTCAACCCTGATCGCCACGTTCTCACCCGACACAAAGAATGAGCCGGTCAGAAACAACGCGGTCGCCGTTGCCACCGCGATCACGAAGAACGCGATCGAAACAAAAAACAACTTGTGAAAAAATCCGCTTACCCGAGAATGCGCCGCCGGGTGCGCCTGCTCTTGCGAGGAGGCTGCTGCCGGCTCCTGAAACGCTCCCTCGGGAGCGTTCGCGTCCGCGGCGGCTGACTCGGCGTTCGGCGTGCCGGTTTCAGCTTCATCTGAGCTGTCGGTCTCCGTGGCCGCGGGGTCGGTATACGGCTCATCCCAGCTTCGGCGTACCGTTGTCTCGTCCTCGCTAAAACCACTTCGGCGATGAGCATCAGGCGCCTGGTACCCGCGCGCGTTCAGTCGGTTTTGTGTCTGCTCAAGCTTATTGTGCTTGTCCCGCTTCGTCATAGCTGTATAAAAGTATAGCACTTTCCCGCCGGAGCGCCTATGCGTATCGCGCATCCACAAGATGACTTGCGGCAAACGCTTCGTTGATCGCTCGCGTCACGCGGGAGCGGTCACTCGCCAGAGCGGCGATGAGCGGTTGGCTATACCCGACCGACCCGATGAACGGCGCAAGGTGAGCATCGTCACCGATATACCCGAGCCGCGCAAGGATCCGGACAAGAGCCACACACTCAACCGACCGACACCGATCAGCACTCAATGATCGCCCCGACAACACGTTCATTGCCTCGTGAAAAAGAGCGAACAGCTCCGGCTGCCGGGCTTCACCGGCACACAAAAGACGCAGAGCGAGGGCGAGCTTCGCCGCGACATCGACTGACTCAGGGGTTCGGCTCAGGCGCGAGTGATACGATCGGTGCGGCACGACGCTGGTTATCCGCCACCCGCCTTTTCCGCGAACCACCGATACGACGGCAAGCGCGAACGTCTGCAACCCGTACCGGTGTTTGCTGGCGACACGACGAGCGGCCTGCGCGGTCGCGCGGATCAAGCCCAGGTCGCGGGTCAAGAGCCAGACCGTGCTGTTTGCCTCACCGGACGGCGCGCGGGCGAGCACAAAAGCGGGGGTGGTGTAGAGGCGGTATTCCATATCGTTAGTATACGAGGCGTTCGGCATTCGGCGCTAGGGTCCGAGAACGGCAAGCGCCCCCGCTCCGTAACCGGTACGTGCCGGTTACGGAGCAGAAAAAATCACATACCTTACACCGAAACGGCAACCGAAAAGGTGTATTCGTTCGCCGCCACCTCCGTACCGTCGTGTACCTTGCCGAAGGTCACTTCGGAGAGCGACGCTGTTTTGCGTATTTCGTCTTGATAGTGCTCGATGAGCTTCTGCCCCGCCGTATCGGTCGAGACCGTGAGCTCCACCGTATCACCCGGGTTCAGCCCGGCGTCTTTGCGCAGTCCCTGGACCGCCCGGATCAACTCACGGACCGCGCCCTCATCTTTGAGCTCGTCGGTCAGGGTCGTGTCGAGCGCAAGCTCGCGTCCGGTCACTACCTCTTTGACATTCACCTCGTCGGCAATGATCGCGCGGTAGGCGTCACCCATTTCTTCCGTGATCGTCAGGGTCGCAAGCGGCTGGCGGACCTTACAACCGCTCTTTGCCCGCAGCTCAAGGGCCTGCGTGACCATTTCGCGCACCGCGTTCATATCGGCACGGATGTCCGGATCCACCTCACCCGCCTCCGGCCAGCGCTCGAGATGCACACTCTCGCTCTTGCCTCCGGCGCGCCGGTACAGATCTTCGGCAAAGAACGGCGTGAACGGCGCCATAAGCTTCGCCAAGGTCAGCAGTGTCCGACGCAGCGTGGAGAGCGCGGCCTGATCACCGTCCCGCAGCCGGTCGCGTGA
Organism: Minisyncoccota bacterium; assembly: GCA_040880645.1. Taxonomy (GTDB): domain Bacteria; phylum Patescibacteriota; class Minisyncoccia; order Phycocordibacterales; family CSBR16-193; genus JBBDHZ01. The sequence goes on along the minus strand of JBBDHZ010000231.1, from coordinate 3,935 downwards.
GCGGCGCAGATACCACTGAGAAAGGTCGGTAATAAATTCACGGATCAACCGTGTCGCTTCGAGAAGCTTATAGGCCTCGAGCGAACGGGTAACCTCCCCGATCAGCTCATTCACGGCGCTCTCGATCCATCGGTCGAGCACGTCAACGCGCTGCGGGTCGGTCCCGTCGTCGTGCTCGGCGTACATCTCATAAAAACGAGTAACGTTTGACGCAAGATTAAATACCTTCTTCACCACCTCATCGACGGTTGTTTCATCAAAGTTTTTCGGCTCACCCGGCTGGTTAACCGAGTACATCCAGAACCGAAGCGCATCGACGCCGTACCGGTCCATCATCTCCCAGGGATCAACGACGTTCCCCTTCGACTTTGACATCTTCTTGCCCTCCTCATCGAGAATGTGGCCGAGCGATATGACGTTGCGGTACGCCTTCCCCCGCCCCATAAGAGCACCGACCGCGTGAAGCGTGTAAAACCATCCGCGAGTCTGATCGATCGCCTCGGCAATAAAGTCGGCCGGGTACCCCGCCGTATCGATCCGCTCCGTGTTCTCAAACGGATAATGATCCTGCGCGAACGGCATCGAACCCGAGTCGAACCAGACATCCATCACCTCCGGGACCCGTTTCATCTCCTTTCCGTCCTTGGTATACGTGAGAGCGTCGATGTACGGCCGGTGCAGATCAAGCTCGCGTTTTCGCGCTCGGTCGATATACACCGCAACCGGGTGTGCGTGGGCACGGTACTCCTCATCGTAGACCCGCTCGTCACGGGTTTCCTCGATAGTCCATCCTTTGAGCGGCTTTACGGCGTAGACCACAACCCCCTGATGGGCTACGAACAGCACCGTTTTGCCGGGGTGGGCCTCGAGTGTTTTTGATACGGTAGTAAAGGCGCGCGCCTCGATCTCCTTCCAGCTTTCGCCGGTCTCGCCGCGTGGGGCGGTGTAGTATGCCTCGGGCTCAAGCGCGCAGTACGCCGCTCGACTCTCTTTGATCGATCCGTCGGTGACCTGCTTGCCGTCCCAGTTTCCGCTTTTGATCTCGGCGAGCCCTTCCTCAACGATCAGCTCGGCGCCGAGTTCGCCGGCGACGATCTGTGCGGTCTCGAGTGCCCGCTGAACCGGTGAGGTCACCACCAGGTCAATACCCGCGTCACGAAGCTCTTCGGCTGCACGCGCGGCTTCGCCTTTTCCTTTCTCGGTCAGCGGGAAGTTCTGCTGACCGCTGTCAAAGGTGCGGGTGACGTTCTTGACGCTCTCAGCGTGACGCATAAAAAATACTTTCGCCACCTTCTCCGGCGCGTTGCGATACAGCTCCTCGCGAGACGAGATCACCTCGACCGTCTCGCCGCTCTCGTCGGTCCAGACCGGAAGCGGCGTGCCCCAGTACCGCTCGCGCGAGATCGCCCAGTCCTTCACCTCACTCAACCACTCGCCGAACCGTCCGTCACGAATATACGCCGGTTCCCAGTTGATCTCCTTGTTTTCCTTGATCAGCTCGTCGCGGAGCTCCGACATCCGGATGTACCACGAGCCGCGTGCGTAATAGAGCAGCGGTGTTTTGCAGCGCCAACAGAACGGATAGGTGTGCTCGATCTTTTTCTTAGTAAACAGCTGCCCGCGCCGGGCAAGGTCTTTAATGATCTCGACGTCTGTTTCCTCGTCTTTCACGAACCGCCCGGCCAAAAAGTCCGTCTCCGGAATAAACGTTCCATCCTCGCGTACCAGGTGAACTTTCGGCAGACCGACCCGAGACCCAAGCTCGAAGTCATCCTGACCGTACATCACCGCGGTGTGCACGATACCGGTTCCGTCCTCGGTCGTCACAAAATCTGCCGCGTACACCTGAAACGCATTGGGGAGTTTCTCTTGCTCGCCTGCCGGCAGATTCTCTGTAAGGTACGGATACAACGGCTCGTAGGTCGTGCCGACAAGATCGGCTCCGGTGAGCTCGGCTACAACCTCGTACTCGCTTCCCGCAAAGGTAGCTTCAAGCCGGTCTTTAGCTACAACAAACCGCACCTTTCCGCTTGCGTCCTCATCGTCTTTCTCGATCACCGCATAGGTAACCGCGGGATTAACGGCGAGCGCCACGTTGCCCGGGAGCGTCCACGGAGTCGTGGTCCAGGCGAGCAACGCCGTGCGCACGTTTGCCGTAAGTGCGTCCGCCGGGCTTGACGTCACCGTAAGCTCGACCGTTACGGAAAGGTCCTTCACCGTCTCGTATCCTTGCGCCAGCTCGTGACTCGACAGCGCCGTCCCGCACCGCGGACACCACGGCAGAACCTTGTAGTCTTTGTACAGAAGCCCCCGCTCGTGCGCCTGCCCCAGGACGTACCACAGCGACTCCATATAGTCCGGGTCATAGGTCACGTACGGATCGTCGAGGTCAACCCAAAACCCGATCCGCTCGGTGAAGGAACGCCACTCTGAGACGTACGTCCAGACGCTCTCGCGGCACTGCTCGTTGAATTTCTCGACCCCGTACGCCTCGATCTCTTTTTTCGAGTGTAGACCGAGCTGCTTCTCAACCTCAAGCTCGACCGGCAGACCGTGCGTATCCCAACCGCCTTTGCGACGGACGTGATACCCCTGCATCGTTTTGAACCGCGGAATAGCGTCCTTGAACGCGCGAGCTTCAAGATGGTGGATGCCCGGCCGGCCGTTGGCGGTTGGCGGACCCTCGAAGAACACGAACTCTTCTCCGTCTCCGGTTTTCTCCAGAGTTTTTTTGAAAATATCATTCTCCTGCCAGCTTTGAAGAATCTCTTCTTCACGCCGTGCAAGGTCGCTCTTTATATTGTCCGTTTGAGTTTCCCGATCTGCGTTCATATATACGGCTTATACTACCAATTTTATCACTCCGTGCAAAAGAAAACCCCCAACCGCCGAAGCGATCGGGGGGTTCACGAAACGAGAAGAGTCAGGATCACACAGCCGTGGGAAGCACTTCGAGCGACCAGTCGATGTCACCTACATCCGCTCCGGGGCGTCGATACCGAGTATGTGAAGACCGTTGGCCAGGACGGTCCGGGTGGCGCGGGTAAGCGCGCATTTATACGGTGAGTACTCGTCGTCCGCACTGACGATCTGCTCGGTTCCGTAAAATGTGTTGAACATCGAGGCAAGCTCCGTGACGTACGTTACGAGCGCCTGAGGGGACAGGTCGGCAAACGCCCGCTCGACAACCTCGGGGAACCGATACAGCACCCGTTCCAGCTCGTATGACTCAGCCGGCGCCGTCTCGATCGAGGGGGTAACTCCTTCGCGCTCTGCTTTCTCGAGAACCGACACGCAGCGCGTATGCGTGTACTGCAGATACGGACCGGAATCCCCTTCCAGCGAGAGCGACTGGTCGATATCGAACACCACGTTCTTGCCCGGCGTTTGTCTCAAAATGGCATACTTGATCGCCGCGACCGCTTCCTCTGTCGCTAATTTCTCCGGGTCTTCCAGTTCGCGCTCACTCTCGGCGATCTTCTCTCGTGCCCGCTCTTCAACGTCCTCGATAAGCGTGCCGCCGCCGATCACGTTACCTTTACGTGAGGACATCTTGCCGTCCGGCGCCTGAAGCATGCCGTGTTCGATATGTTTGGTTTTTTCTCTCCATTCCGGTCGGAGTTTTCCGAGTGCGGCGAGTACCACCTGAAAGTACGAGGTCTGCTCGTTTGCCGTGACCACCACCGACTGATCGAATGCCTCGGTCTCGAATTTCTGCTTGGTCAGACCCAGCTCTTTGGTCTCGTACGTCGGCAGCCCGCGCGCGTTCACAAACACCCGCGTGTGCAACCCGTCTTGCTCGCCGCGGTACACCACCGCCCCGTCAGATTCTTCAAAGACCCCCTTTTCTTTCCCTTCCTCGACCAGCTTGAGCCCGTCTTCAAACACCTGACTCTCAAAGAAATAGTAGTCAAAGCGCGTGCCGAGTTTTTTAT
>JBBDHZ010000230.1:0-2335 GCA_040880645.1 Minisyncoccota bacterium | reverse complement strand
TAAGAGGAGTTCCAATCATTTTAAGACAACAAAAGGACCCACTTGAGTCAGCAATTATTATAACGATAACCGTAAGTCTTGCTCATCTGGGTACCACATTACTGTCGCCTGGAACTCTCCTCTTTGTGCCCGAGAGGGAGCCGCCGCCAAGCACTACTGCCTTGCCCCCAGAGGGCCGGGCGGTTTTGCTACTCGCGACGTAGAGCGAGCGAAGCGAGCGGTCAGTAATGCCCGAGAGCGAGCTGCGAGGCCCTTTACTCGAGCGCGCACATCTCCTGTGACAGCTTCTGTCTTAACCCCGGGTTAGGGCAAGGTGCCGGGGCGAGTGCTCCCTACTCATCGCAAACGTACATCTGCTTTTCTTTGTAGTGACGTAGTACTTTTTCGGTCGGTTTGAAGAGCGGGGAAGGAAGGTTGTCGAGGTCGAACCAGCGCCACTGTGTGATCTCGTCGGGTTCCATTGTTTTGGGTTCCTGCCCGTCACACTGAGCCAAGAAACCGACGGTGACGAAGTGTACGTTGTTCTCGGGGAGCATATCGTCCGCAATGCTGATCACGGTTAGATCTTTCGGGGAGATATCGATATCGGTCTCCTCCTTTACTTCACGGGCTGCGGCGTGGGCGAGTTTTTCGCAGAAGTCGATCGAGCCGCCGGGCAGTGTCCAGGAACCCTGCCCCTCGAGATCGCTGTCTGCTTTGTCGCGGTCGTCGTGGCGTTTGCCGAGCAGAACGGCGTTTTCTCGCTTGATCATCACCCCGACCCCGACCCCGAATGTACCGTGTTCTGTTTTCATAATGAAGTTTTGGTTGGCGTATAAAATTCTTTCAGTATCTGAAAATCCTTTTCCAGGTTTGTTTTGGTCGCGGTGCTGTAGATTGCCGCGGCGGGGTGGTAGAGCGGGATGACCGTAACCGGCCCGTAGCCCATTGTAACCTCGTATCTTTTGCCGTGGTTTTTACTGATCGGCCGGATCATTTCCGGGGTACCGTACCGTTCCAGAACGTAGTTCATCGAAAAGCGGCCGAGTGTCGCGATGACCTTCGGTTGGATGATCTCGATCTGCCGGTCCAAGAAGGGCGCATAGATCGCCAGTTCTTCGGGCGAGGGGTCGCGGTTGTTGGGCGGGCGGTCTTTGACGATGTTGGTGATGTAGACCTGCTCGCGCGGGATGCCGACTGACTCAAGGAGTTGGTCAAGGATCCGCCCGGCGGCGCCGCAGAACGGCCGCCCGGCGGCGGCTTCGTTCTTGCCGGGCGCTTCACCGGTGAATAAGATCTCGGCATACTGATCGCCTTCGCCGATAACCGGCAGGACGCCGTTATCGATCCGCTCTTGGTAGAGCGGGGAGTCGGTCAGGTTTACTACTTCTTCTTTTATTTTGCGAAGTTGTTGGATGCGCTCGTCCATCAGTATGTAGTATCTCGTACTAGGCATTCCGGGGCAAGGTGTTCAGCCTCCGGGGTTGCATATAAGAAAAACCGACGGCTGTTAAGGGTAGAGTGTGATCATTTATATACGCAACCCCTGGGGTTGCGTATATAAAAGCCCCGACCTGGTGAGGTCGGGGTGGGCGAATAACTGATCAATGTTAGGCGGTATTACTTTCTACATCCTTGCTCTTCATGGACGCAAGGTGTAGGCAGTCGCCTATTGAGTTGCTGGCGCTTGTTCTTGATTCAGCACCCCAAGCTCCACCCACCGACGGCGCTCTTCGCCGGTGGATTGCTCTGCCGCGTTCCGAGCAGCTTTCTCCAGCTCATTCAGCTCTTCGATTCTTCGTTCCAAGCCTTTTAGAGCATCCGGGTGAGGTACGTCGAACATCAGATCGCGGGCAGCATCAACCACCGCTCGCTTACTTCGTTGTCTTTCTTCAAATTCCGCAGGTATCACTGCAACCTCCTTCGTAAAAATAGACATGGAAGTTAGATCCAGATACGCTTCCGGTAACCTCTGAGATAGATGGTACTAAGAATACAGAAAACGTCAAGCAGACTGTGGTTATCGGGTACGGCAAATGAATCATTGAATGTTCAACATAAATGTATTATACTGTCAAACAATGACTCGTGAGATCTATCTCGATAACAACGCCACGACCCCGGTTTCCCCGGAGGTGGTGGAGGCGATGCGGCCGTTCTGGGGTGAGCAGTACGGCAATCCGTCGAGTCTGCACGCCAAGGGGGTAGGGGCAGAGCGGGCGGTGACGAACGTCAGATACCAACTGGCGGAGTATTTGGGTGTGGGCGAGAGCGAGGTTGTGTTCACCTCAGGCGCGACCGAAGCGCTCAATACAGCGATCCTCGGGTTGGCACGGAAAAACGCGCGCAAAGGCAA
>JBBDHZ010000229.1:0-2336 GCA_040880645.1 Minisyncoccota bacterium | reverse complement strand
ACGTCCATCTTGTCCATCATTGAAAGGAACAGGCGGCACAACTGACGTTCGGGTTTGTCCTTGTAATCGAGAACACGGCCTCCCTGGAGACGGCCGCCGGCACCGCCGAGCAGGATCACAGGCAGCTGGTCGTTATCGTGTTTCGCTCCGGCCATCATGCTTGAGCAATGCATGAGCATCGTGTTGTCGAGCAACGTGCGTGAGCCTTCCTGAATCGAGTCGAGCCGGTGAGCGATGTAGGCCACTTGCTCCATGAAGAATTGATTGACCTTCAGCCAGTCCTCACCGTCGCTGTGCGATAACAGGTGATGGATCATGTAATCGATCCCGTGCTGTGGTTGCTCGACACTTGCCAGATGGGGGAACCTCAGGGCGCTGTGATCGTTGTTGAGCTTCAACGTCGTGATCCGCGTGGTGTCGGTCTGAAAACCGAGCACGAGGATGTCGCTCATGAGCCGCATGTGTTCGGCGATGTCCTGCGGAATGCCGTCGGCGGGACGGTTCATGTTCGGTTTCTCGAGTGTCGGACGCCAGCCTTGCACTTCACCTCGGTTGCCAGCGTTTTCAATGCGCGTCTCCACGTCGCGAACCGAATCAAGGTACTCGTCCAACTTGCGTTGATCGGTGGTGCTAATGCGACGCCGCAGGTCCTGAGCGTCCGCCAGCACCGCGTCGAGCACACTCTTGTCACCGGGTGCGACCTCGTCCTTGAACAGACGGTCGAACGCCAGCGCGGGATAAAGCTCCAGCGGCGTCGGCGTCGTCGGTGAATTCCATGAAATGTGCGAACTGTAGAGCATCGAGTAGTTCTTATGGACCGACGGGTTGGAATGTTCGCAGCCCAGCACGAGACTCGGCACCTTCGTCGATCGCCCGTAGGTCTGAGCCAGGAGTTGATCGAAGCTTGTTCCCGATCGAATCTCGCCGCCCGAGGCGATGGGCGCACCGGAGAGGATGTTCCCGGTCTGCGAACTGTGAATATTCCCCTTGCGTGCTTCCTCGTGATAGAGGCCGCGTACGAAGAGAAGTTTCTCGCGAAAATCGCTCAGCGGTGTCAGCACCTTGCCGAGTTCCATATCGCGGCCTTCACCCTTCGCCCACCACTCTTTGGAATGAAACCCGTTGCCGGAAAAGAGAACTGCCAATCGCACCGGCGCATCGCTCGCCGGTTTGCCGGCGCGCGGTTCGTCGCCCCACACGTTCAACGATTCGAGCCATGGCAAGGCCATGCTGACGCCCACACCACGCAGGAAGAAACGGCGAGAGAAATGATGCTGGTCCATGTTGACTCCAATGAAGACGTTGGTCTGTAAAATGTATTCGTAGGACGGCCTTTCGAGGCCGTCGTGATTTCATTCGGCCTTTCGAGGCTGTTGTAAATTTGCGGACGGCCTGGAAAGGCCGTCCTACGGGTTACTTGCGTCCACGGATTTCGCGAAACTGCGGACTCGGGACGATCAGTTCAATGGCAGTGTTGACTCGATAATCATGTGATTTGAGCTGGACGAGCATGTCGTCGAGCAGCGGTTTGTCTGACAGTTGCACGCCGCGACCCAGTGCATAGCCGAGTAGTTTGCGGCAGAACTGACGGAGAAAGTCGTCTCGGCGTTGCTCCAGCAGATACGAGCGCAGGCCATCCATGCCATTCAACTCTCCTCCTCCTGGGAGTTTCGCCAGCGTGTCGATCGGCAGTCCCGCGGCGTCTTCGCTGCGTGCTCGGCCAATCGCGTCGAAGCCTTCCAGAGCGAAGCCAAAATGATCGATGCGTTCGTGACAGCGAGCACACTTGGGATCACTGCTGTGGCGTTCGATCAACTGGCGTTCCGTCAGACCTTCCGGAGCTTCTTCCGGCAGGATCGGCACGTCTTTGGGCGGTCGCGGAAGTTTCTCGCCCAGCACAACTTCGCTGATCCAGTTGCCTCGCAGAATCGGACTGGTACGCGACGCACCGCTTTGTTTCGCGAGTGTTGCGGCAAACCCCAGCATGCCTCCACGACCACGGGCGCGCAAGCCGTCAACCCGCCGCCATGCGTCACTTGGCAACTTGCTGCTGGGCAAATCGAAACCATAGTGTTCGGCAAGTGCGGCGTTCATGAAGCTGTGGTCGGCGTCCAGCAACGACAACACCGACCGATCGGACTGGAACATGTCCATCAGGAAACGAACGGCCTCTTCCTGCATCTCGTCGCGCAAGCCGACGAATGTCGGAAAATGTCGTTCGCTCTTTTCGTTCAACATCGCGACATCGCGAATGTGCAGCCATTGGCAGCCGAACTCGGTCGCGAGCCGCCGAACTCTGCCATCCTGCAACATGCGGCGAGTCTGAGCGACCAGTA
>JBBDHZ010000228.1:0-2368 GCA_040880645.1 Minisyncoccota bacterium | reverse complement strand
CTCCGCGCGCGAACGCGTATCCGCTGAGGGCGCGTTTGAGTTGCGTGATCGCCAGCGCATCGAGCAAATGAACGATCACTATATGCCCTGAAATCGAACCGAACTGCGTCTTAACAAAGCAGTAGGGCGGCTCGGCAAAGGGAGCTTTTTCAGCGTCTTCGATCTGAAACAACGGCGTCAGATGGCCCTCGGGCGAGATCAGCAGGCTAAACGTCTCTTGACCGGGTGCCATCTCGATCATCAAACCGCGGACGATCCGCGACGGATCGTGATCGGCATAAGACCGCCAGATCGTCGCCCGTCCGCCCAGTGCAAAGACGAGGTCCGTCACGCGGTCTTCCAATGCTTCGATTCGACCGAGGTCGTCAACGGTTCCCCGGTAGTGAATGGTCACTCCCATGAATCGTCCCCGTCATCCTCGTACTCGTCGTCGTCCTCATCGTAGTCGTATTGCTTTGGTGGGGTTCCGGATCGCTCGGTGATTTCGGGTCGGGATCGGCGTGACGTTGGCTCGCTCACTTCTTCGATCAACACCTTGAATAACCAGCTGTCACCAAAGTCGAAGAGAAACGTCATCGCGTCTCCCTCGCCGAGGGGAAGGTCGCCTAGCCGGATTTCATCCGCAAACGCCTCGGCATCACGGATCGACGGATGAACCGCGTTCACCTCCCTGCCGTGTCTATCACGAAACTCGAATTGATACGCGTGGTCGTCGTCAAACCCGAATGCGTCCAGCAGGATGTCGGCAACTTCTTCCAGCGTCGTTTCCGCCGGGGCGACCAATCGACGCCAGACGTTTCCCAATGAAAGCTTCAGCGTATACTGGCCGTCTTGAAAGTCCGGTTCGAGCACTTCCAGACTGCGTTTCCACTCTGGGAAGAATGGCTTGAGCGTTTTTCGAGGCAGCTGGGCGTCTCTGCTGGCAGAGATCCCCAAGTCGCATGCCGCTGCAAACATGGCATCTCCAAAGGGAAGCCGCTCGATGGTTTGAACTCTGGCGGTCTTGCCTTCCGCAACTTTTGACTCATACGTCAGACGCACCCAACCGAATTGGTGGAGCAAATCGAGCGTGACCGCATCGGAAAGACCGTAAAACAGCTCATACTGACTGTCGCTCGGCTTCGTGATCGTATCGTCAAGCTTCATGTAGACTGACACGATCTCCTGTTGCATCCCACCCCCATACGATCCTCGTTTTCCGACCGCTTCCCAACTCGCCGTCAACAACCAACTTTCCAGCAGTGACATGTATTGTTCGGTCGGGTTGAGGGAGTTCCACTGTCGCAGCATCGCGGGATCGATCGTCAGCATCCGCTTGGGCTTCGTCTGCCCCACAGCCAATCCACTGCCACGAAGCAACAAAAAAAGACCCATCAACGCCGGGAGGGATCTCAGCTGAGGCCGTTTGAGCCGATGTTTGAGTGGTTCCGTCAGTCGCTGGTTGAGGTCACCGAGGCGGCCTTGCGGCAAGACGAAATACTTGCTCGTCGTGGGCAGGCCTTCGCCGATCCTGTCAATGAGTGCCTGCACATCGGCCAGGATCGGCCCGGGGCTTTTCGAGGTAATTTCCTGCTTTCGAAGAACTTCGCTCAGAGCCTCAGTCAGTCCATCAGTGTAGAGTTCTCGCGGGTCATTCACGATCGTCTTCTCTCTTGCGACAAATCGGCCGTAAAATCTACCTCTTTCATCAGCACATCCTTCTTTACGCGATTCTCCCAGTCGAATTCCGATCCATCCGGCGCCTCCAACGGCCTGTTGTGCGACGATCGAAACCTGCCCCGATTATCTACCCGATTATCTACCCGGAGGGACGCCGGCGGCAATGCGCCGGAACGGTCCTTTTCAGACCGGTATGCCCCAGTCTATAAAAGGAGCCAGCGGTCACCCAGTTGTCGAGGGGGGGGCCGGTAGCGGCAAACGATAGAACGGTCCGTAGCAGAAAAAAGGCAAATAATGGCTGAATTAAAAATTCGCAGCAGTGAAGAGTGTCAGCTCGATTTTCTCGCCCTGGGGGCACTGGTGCATCGGCTTGATCCGGGGGTCATCCCTTTCCGCCGCGCCCGGTCGTTCGATATTCATGTTTCCGGCGGGGAATACAACGTTGCGGCCAATCTCGCCAGCTGCTTCGACCAGCGTACCGGCATCGCCACCGCGATGGTCGACAACGGGATCGGCGAACTGGTCCAGGCCCGGGTGCGAGAGATGGGGGTGCGGCCGTTTTACAAGCACTTCGAGCATGACGGGGTACGCGGCCCAAACATCGCAACCGTTTACAGCGACCGCGGCCAGGGCGTCCGCGCCCCGGTAGTTTTTTATAACCGAGCGAACGAAGCGGGCGCGATGCTCAAGCCGGGCGATTTCGACTGGC
>JBBDHZ010000227.1:0-14520 GCA_040880645.1 Minisyncoccota bacterium | reverse complement strand
ATCCGCTCGCTGACGATCTGCTTGCAAGCCGACTCAACGACTCCACTGCCGATCGGGTACCCGCGCGATTTCATTTCCGCGTAATTCATAAAGCGGCTGTAGCGACGAAGGTATCTTTCGGCTTTGACTGCATCCTCTTTCTTTGACGCCTTGTATTTGTAAAGTTCACGCATCTTCGCGATACTGCGAAGCATCCGTCCGTGACCACCGGGTTGCAGCAACAGCCATCTCGCATGCTCCAGCCACTGTTTGCGCTTTGCCTTGTCCTTGCCAAGCTTTAGCGCATCGGCAATTGTTGTCAGACGCTCCGCCGCGTGGTAGTAATCAACCACACGAGTGATCTTGATCCGCACACCATCGACAAAGAACTTCCGCAGCGAGTTCTTCCAGTAAGCCGTCTCAATTTTGCCTGCATCGCTCACGTACACTATCTCTGGCACCCGATCACCACAGCGGCGAACCGTCGCGGTAAGCAGACTGGTCAACTGGGATGAAAGCGTCCGTTGATTCGTTTCTGGCGTACAGCCCAGGTACACCGTGCCAAGCTTCTTGCCGGCGGCCAAGACGCTCACGCAAGCAACGCTCGCCATTTCGAAGAAGCTCCACGGTGCCAATCCCAATGCGACACCATCACGACTGATCGACAACACCGGCGTTTGCTTATGCTCGCGCGCCTCGCCGATCAGTTCCATCAGCTTTTGAACCTGAGCCTCCTCGCGAAGTGGTGTCATGCCGTCGGCGAGCGTGCCGATGAGTTTGCGAAGTTTCTCAGTCCCGATCTGTGTTCCCATTTGATCCGCGATCATCTCCAGTGTCCGGCCCTGCGAACTTCCACAGCTCGCGAACTGCTTTCCAACGCGATCGGCCGCTGCCGGAGTGAATCCGTCCTCAATGCCCAGGGCAATCTCCAGAGGGAAGATCGTCCGGCCCGCTCGGCCGCGCCGATACCTAGCACGCCGCAACGAGATCTTTCCGAAGCGGGTGACGATATCCAAGCGAAGCGTTTTGTCGGGCAAACGCCGGTGGGATTTCTCGCGATGCGAGACGGTACCGGGCATCTCCTCGATCACGGGCTCCAGTTGCGAAAAGAGCCACTCGATCAAGCGTCGGCCCAGCTCGCAAAGCCTTTCTTCAAGCTGGTTTTCAATGGAATGAGCCTGCTGTGGCGTCGGCGGCGACCCAGCAAATTCCTTGATCAGCAAGGCGGCCTGTTGCTCAAAATCGCGGGCCATTTCAGAGACTGCTGCGGCGATTTCGGAATCTGCGATTGACGAACAGGAACAACGATCCGTCTGTCACGTTGTGACCGAGCGACGTGGTGACGATGCCTGTGAGTCCGTCGAAGCCCTTGCGAAAATCGACCGGCTGGGTGTAAAGAAAGATCGAAACTTGCTCGGGTAGTCCAATCATGAGCCCACCTGATTGCCGGCGGTCACTTCGAATCGAATGCGAACGTCACCGGGAAGTTCAACGGACATCACCGTGGCGGGTTGTACCTGCGGGCTCTGTTGCAGTTTGACCGGAAGGAAGCCGGCGAGCGGTTGGGGCACCGAGCCGTCGGATCGCAGCTTGCGCCGCCACTGGTAAAAGGACGTGGGCGCAACGCCTTCGGCGGCACAGAACTGAGCGACGGATTGGCCAGCCTGCTCGAATCGATCGATGCGATCGGCCCAGGCTTGGCGTGTGGCGGGGCGGGAACGGTTAGCCATCAGAAAGGGAACTCCAGTGCGAGGGAAACAAATCCCCCCAAGCTAACCCCCGCGCCTACAACGGTTCTGGTGTACGGTTACAGAGTACCGCTTGCCAACGTTCACTGCAAAAATCATTAGGACGCAGGAGCACATGCCTTCGAAAATCCGAGCCTTGGATCCGTCCTGAGCGATCGTATTCGAGTCATGACCCTGATAAATCAAAAATCCGCGATCGGTTCGAGCGCCTGCTGGCCTTGGCAGCATGACGCCCGGGCCATGTAGAGCAAATCACCTAAAGTGCAGCTATGTGAGGCATTGTCATTATTTGTTGTGGTATCGTTTCCATTCTGATGTTTTTTAGAATTTTGTGTAATGAATGTGTTTGTTTATGATGTCTGTCTTGATAAATTGATTCTCTAGCTGGGGCTGCCATTTAAAATCATTTAGCAGGTCGATTGCAAATAAATCGGTTGGATTTGCATCCAAAAGAAAAACTGAAAAATCATCTTCCATTTTTTTTAATTGTTCCAAATCTTCCGCAGACAATTGTTGCTGAATGGCTTTGTTTCCCATTTTGTCAATGATTGGGGGCTTTACGCCGGATTTTAATTTTACGCCAAATGTTAGTTTATTATCCATGCGCTTTACGATGTATGTATATTCAATGTCATCATCAACATAAAAAGTATTATATTGATAGCGACCACCTGTCAAATAAATGGCCACATCGGTAAGGCAAGGGGATGATTTACTTACTATTTGGGTATTGGTTCTATCTATGATGCCATTGGGATACAAAAGAAGTAGGGCTTCTTTTAAGCCAAGAAAACCAACTACCAATCCATCGCATAAATGACCATGGAATTTAGCAGTGTCATCCAATGAAATTTCTTGTGTATGTATTAATTTACCTTTTGAAAAATCGGTATCAATGGTTTGTATAGTTGGGTTTATTTTCATTTTTTTATTAGCTTAAAACGTAATGATGGCAGCGCTTTCTGAGCCATATCTTAAGAATGCATCACGAGCATATTCCAAATTAATTCCTTTTGCCGTCAAAGCATCGGTTGTGCCTTTTGCTTCTGCTGTATTTTTGCAGGTGCTAACTTTAATTCCAGTTGCTACCAATTCATCTATTGCTTTGATATAATCAGCCTTTATGCCAGTTTCGGCATTGCTTGAGTAAGCAGCTTGCCCAGGACCAAATAGATATACTTCCAGTTCAACACCGGCCTCCTTGTTTACCTGCGACATTCTTACTGCCACATGTGATCCTGCATTTAATGCAGCGTCATTGTCGTTAAAAATTATTACTGCTGTTTTTTTCATTAGTTTTACTTTGTTGTTTTTACAATCATAAATTCCGACGTGCGCACAGGGTGAAATTTGCGGGTTAATAGCGATGCTCGGATTGTAACTGCTCAATAACCCGGGGTAGTCTCGGCTTTTATCCTGGGGCGGGATCGGATGCGGCGGATCGCATCCGTTCCGATAGCTGGGGAATGTCTCCGATGCCGCGGATGCGATCGCGAAGGTAACTCTGGAAACTCACTCCGAGCTTGCGGCATGTCTTCTTCAGATTCATGAACGTATCTCGACAGCGACGACCTTCGTCGCTTCGAGTCCCTCCGCTGATCTTGCGAAGACGAGCGTATTGCCGAATGTCGTTCTCCGATAAGTTGTTGTGCAGCGGCAAGTGTGGGTACTCCAGCACCGCCAAGAACTCAGAACGCTTCGCATGCAGCAACTGCAATGCCTCGTTCAAATCCGCGTAGCCCGTTTTGCCGCTACACATTTGGTCGAACTGTGCCTCGATCGACTCTTTGGCGGTTTCGCTGGGAGCGTGCCGATAAGCTTGCAAGCTTTGGTAAATTTCCCAGAAGGCTGATTGGGCGAGTTCCTGGGCCTTACTTTGCCGCACTGTCAGCGGAATCAGCCGATTAATCTTGCGTTCGCCATGCACCCAACATAGCCCATGCACGAATCCGAACAGCTTAAAATGCGGCGCATCGTCGCTGACCAAGCCCAGATCGGCATACCAGTTCTCGGTCAACAATGTTCCAAACAAAGCCGCTTCGCTGACCCGTCGGCGATGTGTTTCGGTAACAATGCCCCACTCCGTCAACTGTTCGTCCCAGGCGTCGCGCCCCGACCAGATGCCATCGGCCAGTTCGGACACCTTGGCTTGCAGCTTGCCGCTCGCTCCAGCGAACTCCAGGCACGTGCGTGCCTCCTCGCACAAGCGGTACTGCTCACCGGGCTGACAAAGAAGACGCAGGAAATTCAGGCTCGACTTGGACTCGGTCGTGCTAAAGCTGGCGAACAGTTCATTCCCAATGTGGGTGCAAACAGCGGCTTGGCCTTGATGGCGAGCCGAGGCGTCATCGCAGTGCAGGTAGCCGCTGATCTGGCGAGCGGTCGGCAACAGTTGGTCTTTCTCGGCGTGAAAGTTCTCATGGCCTTTGAGCAACAGGTTGGAAAGCTGACCGGCGGAAATACCCACGCCTAGTTCGCGGAGTTGCTCGAGTAAGCGACCTTGAGTGACGTGGTTCTGATGAGTCTGCAGGAGGATGAATGCATGCAACCCAGGTCCGAAATGGGAGTCGACTTCCGGCGGCCGCTGGGCGACAGCCAGCGAACCATCGGGCATCCGGTAAACGGCTCGGCGATAGCGTGTGTTGTGAGTCTCCAGCACGATGTCTTGGACGACAAAATCGCGGTAGCCTTCCAGTTTGGCACCGTCGGGCAGGTCATCGGGGACGAGGATCTCTTCGTGGTCGATGCGGATGTGTTTGGTTTTCTTTCGCTTGGCGCTACCGGGTCGTTTGCCTTTAGGTTTTGAGGGGTCTGCCGGCGGCGGCTTGAGCAGCTTGCTGGGCTTGATCTTGGGACGTGTGGTGGTCTTCTTGATCCTTTGGATCTCGTCCCGCAGTTCTTGAATTTCCTGGTCTTGTTTCTGGATGATCGCGACCAGCGCCAGGACCAGTGGGGATACCTGATCCGCGGGAATCGTAATCCCTTTGATTTTCAGCGGTTCGGTGGACTCGGAATGCTTTTCGTTGCTCATCCCTATAGAGAGCGCCAAATCACCTCGCCAAGTAAAGAGCAACCCGGCCAGATTATTGAGCAGTTACCGAGTTTGCCCCGACTGATGCGGCCCACGTCCATCAAGTCATCGACTAGGCGCACCATCTGCGTTACCTGACGTTCCATCATGGAGCGGGCCTGCTCGATGATCGCCACTTGCTCACCCGCCAGCTTCATCAGTTGCAGGCCGTTGGGGATCGAGCTGAGGCTGATCTCGACCGGGAACTCGCTGCCGTCTTTCCGCAAGCCCTACAACTCCAAACCCGGTCCCATTGGGCGGGTGCGACCAAGGCGCGACGGGAAGCAGGGGGCACTCGTCAGTCTTCGGGACTCAGGACGGTTCGTCCTTGCGCAGCAACGGAGCCACCAAAGCGTCATCAGCTTGATGCCGCTCCCCGTCTACTCGAACTGCGAGCGGTGTTTTTCACCGACGGCAGATGGCGCGTTCGCTTCCGGCATTCGGACGATGCAACCGCCCACACCAAGAAATTCCGCCGGCTGCGGGCGGTGAATCTGACCGACGCGAGTTGGCGGGGTCGCTGGGTGCTATGAACGGCGCTAATTCAAGTCACTTGGGTTTCGCGTTCGTTCGCCACTGGCCATCGCACACTCCGTTGTTTCGAGGAGCACACAGTCTGGCGATCATCGGTATCTCAGCTAACAGCAGTTTCCGGATAGGTTTTGATTGCCAGCTTGAACGATCCAGCTTGATAAACGATAGGCGGCGAAATTGATGAAGATCGTGATCCGACTGTTCATACTCCTTGCCTCGCATGCTGGACTCATTGGTCTGGTCCGATTGTCGAGCGACAACCGCCACCTGAGCGACCAGATCGATCAATTGGAAGCCGAACTGGGTCGGATGTCGATCGACGATGCCGACCGAGTTTATCTTGTGGAGATCGATACGCCTGATGTTCCACCCGAAGTGGCGTTACACCTAGAGAGTGTCTGGCAATTCCGCTGCTACTTACCGCCGGGCTACGACTACGACGTTATGCGATTCAGTGGTGGGGGCCGAGTTGCGAAAGAGGGGAGCTATCTAGCAGGCGGTACCAGTTCGAGTTGGGGCTCGCCACAACCCGAAGCGATTCACAAATTGTTGACAGTGAGCTTTCAAAGGAAAGACGGTCGATGGGCGGCGTTTTATTCGTTCGGCGGTACGACACTCACTACCTACGCCGGTGGGTTGTTTGTGCTATGTCCGAAATCGCGAGAGTCGCAGTTTAACCAGCTACTCCAAGTCAATACACCGACCGATTTTGATCCAAGCTGGATTGCAACGGAGGCGGGCAATGAGCGAATCCGAACCGCGTCGATCGGCCACGCCAACATTCTCGCTACTGAATCTGTTGACGTTAACCGCGTTGATCGCGATTGGAATGGCCGTCGGTTTGGCGTATCGAAAGAACCGTTCAATGTATCAACAGCGTGATGAACTGCTCTCTCTTTCGAGTCGCTTGCATATCGCGAGCGACGACGAATTGAGCAGCAGCTTCACCTGAACACCGAACACAAGGCCTGACCCTGGCGGCGCCACTCTCTCGGGTATGCCACAAAGCAAAAAACCTTCTGGGCACGATGCCCGGATCTGCATCGACAGAAAGTCGCCAGTTTATGTTTCCTACCATCGCTCGATTTCCAGTTCCCGCTGAACCAGCACATGCTGACGTGCAATTCCAGGGGGTGGAAGTTTAGACGCGCTGTGCCGACGGCGGTATCCGAGGGGGGGCAGCTCGCGCGGGCTAGTTTCCGCGCAGCAGTATATCCTGCTGCGTGTTTCGTTTTCTAACTCGCGCATTACCCCTATCTATACAAGGGATCAGCAAATGCTGACCCTCACTCGATCTTTCGCTTGGGCTGAAGGAGGACTCGTTCGGTGAGCGGCGTCGACTGCTGCAGATTGATTGCCGATTTACCGTCGTAATGACCGCTGTGGGTGACGCGGATGTCGTACCGTCCCGGCGGCAGTTGTGCCGTGTAGAGTCCGCCGGCGTTCGTCGCTCCGCTGGCGCGGGCTTGCCCTTCGGAGGTGATCGTGACGGTGGCGGCGGAGAGCAGCGAGACTCGGTTGCTGCCGCCGGGATCTTTACCACCGACCTGGATCGTCAAGGTCGTGTTTCGCACCGTCGGCGGTGGTGAAGGGGTCGTTGGTGGCGGCGCGGGAGGTTGCGTTGGCTGGGCGGCGCGCAAAAGGATGCGATGCGATGCAGCGGACGCACCGAGCACAAAGCGAACCGATTGGCTGGTATAGCTGGGGTACGTCACGTTGATTTCTAAAGTGCCAGGCTCGATCTGCGCGGCGAACACTCCAGCAGCGTTGGTCGCCCCAGACGCCACGGTTCTTCCGCGATTGCGGATCACGACGCTCGCCCCGGACAGAAGCGTGACTCGATTGCCCGAAGCCGGCGAAACACCACCGACCTGGACATTCAATGCGACGACTTTGGGTTGCGGCTGTGTCGGCGGGGGTGGCGTCGTCGGGGGTGGCGTCGTCGGGGGTGGGGTCTGAGTCACGCTGGACAGCAAAACGCGGTGATTGACCGTTTGTCGACCGACGAGCAACGACTCGGACTTGCTCGTGTATCCGGTTCGCTCGACGGCAAGTTGGTACTGATTGGGACTCAGCTTGTAGTTCGTCAATCCGCTGCTGTTGGTGATGCCTGAGCCGACCACTTGACCATTGAGACGCAACGTCACTCGCGCCCCGCCAAGGCGTTGGATTTGATTTCCGCGCTGCGGCGTCACACCGCCCACCTGGATATTGACCTGCGTCAATGACATTTCTGGCGGAGGCGGGGAATCAGGGCGAACGGGAGGTGTGGGTGATGTCGGGTTGGTCGACAATTCTTCCCGCAGAAAGACTCGGATCGTGGTGGTTTGCTCGGTCAGCTGGATCATCGCCTGGTCCGCTTGAAAGCCGGCCAAACGCGTGTCGATTTGGTAGCTACCCGGCGGAAGGTCCAGCCCGGCTCGACCGTCACTATCGGTTCTGACCGACGTGACCGGAACATCGGAACGACTGATCACAACATGGGCGCCACGCAACGGTCGTGCACGATTCAATGGACCGCCTGTACCGTACACCTGAACGACCAAGTTGACGGAACGTCCAGGCGACTCGGGGATCGGCGGCAGCGGAACGACGGGCATTGCGTCGACGGACGAACGCACCAGTTGGAACTCAAGTCGATTCGCTCCACTTTCTCGCGCCACAAATCGTTTTCCCTGAGAGACATAACCGCTTTTCTGTGCGACGAGGACGTACATGGTGCCGACCGCAAGTCGCATTTTTGCCGATCCGGATGCGTCGGTCGTCGATCGAGGTGCCCCTGCGATCGAAGTGACGTTATCGCGAGCGATCACCATTGCGCCGGGTATCGGCTTGCCCGCACCGCGAGGTCCATCGGCTTCGCGAACCGTAATGTCGACCATCGTCACCAGCTTGGGATCCATCGCGGTCGCGGCGCGACGCAGTGTGAGTTCAAGGGGTGCGTACTGTCCCGGCGTGACTGTGACGCCTTGCCCATCAGCTTTCCAATCGGCAGCCGATGCGACAACGCGATAGGGACCGGTCGATAAGTCGACTTTAAATTTCCCCGACGCATCGGGTGTTACTTGTGTTGTCGTGCGACTGTCCGCCGAACCGATGCGGACTTCGACTTGGCTCATCTGCACAGCTGCAACGGACCCGTCCGTCGGCGGTGGATCAAACTTCACCGTGCCGACGATTCCCTGGCCGCCGATCCGATCGGGCGGAACCCTTCCCGGCGTTTCGGGCGGAACCCTTTCGGCGATCGAGTGACGAAGCGACAAGTCGATCCGCGAGTATCTACCAGCGAAGACCTCGACCGGACCACTGACGACGCGGTCAAAGCCTTCGGCGAAGGCTACAACGCGATAGCGATCCTCCGGCAGATCGACAGACCAGAGTCGCCCATCGGTGGTCGCAAACGCAATCGGCCGCGACGGATCCGAAATGCTCACTGCAGCGACGTTCAGCTCGTCCGCGCCCGTCGCGAACGGTTCGTCCAGAGTGACGCGGGCGTGTATGCCTTGTGCATGTGACGGAGGCGCCGCGGGGAACAATTCAAAGTCCACGACGGTCGGCTGGCCCGCCTCCACCTCAATCGTCTTGTAGGGTTCGCGTTTCTCAAAGCCTTCTGCGGAAGCCGACGCGGTGTAGCGACCGGGCCATACATCAAGTGTGTAGTTGCCGGCGCCGCGGGACAACTCGGGAACGTTGTTCGCAGTATCGACCGTCCAGAGCGTTAACAGATTCTCCGGGCCGCCGAACGAGACGGAGGCTCCGGCAATGCCAACTCGCTGGCCCGTATCGGTGGTGTAGAAGACATTGCCATAAACCGTTGCGGGGTCCGTGGTCGGGTCACCGGGCGGAGGCTCGTCGCCCTCATCGTCCGTGGTTCCGCGAGCCAGTGTGATGTTGTAAACGGCGAGGTGCTCGGGATTGCGAACGGTGACCCCCCGTTCCCCTTTTTGACTCTGAAAACCCTGGGCCCGGACGCGATACCGATAAGTGCCTTGGGGAACATTAGCCTGAAAGTATCCGCTAGCCGACGATGTAGTTTGAGCAACGACTTGACCAGTCGGTCCCAACAATTCAATCTCCGCATTGGCGACCGTTTGTGGGGACTGGCCAGCATTCTCAGACTGGCCAAAGATACGACCGTGAATGCCGCTGTCACCCCGCGCGAGTGAGGACAGCAGGCCGACTAGAAACACCGGAACTAGAAAAATCTTTACGTGGTGGGACATCGGATTAGCCTCGGGATTGATCTCGGTCCAGCATCCAGGCTTGCGGCTTGCCGTTCGGCAAGTCGGTCCAGACACCGCTGGCAGTTTTGCCATCGACAGACTCTTTGAAATGACAACTCGCGATCGGTTTGGCGCTTCGGTTATAAACGATCAGTTGCACGCCCTCGTCCAGGGGCCATCCAGCGAGCGAGTAGACGACTCCGTCGGTTTGCGTGAGAGTTCCTGAGACCACAGTGGGAGTCAGACGGAGTGAAACCACACCCCGGGAAGACTTCCAATTATTTTGCCCAGGCTTGATTTTGCTAAGTCCACCGGGCGACGTATTAGGTTCCAACGGATCCGTGGGTGATCCACCGGGTGCGAGTTTGGGATTGGTGGGCGGAGGCAGGCCAATGATCTTCATACCGGGTGGCTTGTCATCACCGTCGGATGTTTGTCGATAGGTTCGCTGCGAACCCGTCACGCGGATGTCGATGATGCGGTTCAAGTCCATCGATTGGCTAAGATCATACGGTGCGTGTGGCTGCCATTTGCCCTGCAGCGTTTGTCCAAAAACAGAAGCAGAAACGACTCCCGCGGAATCTTTGTGCATGATGGTTAGACGCGTCTCGGCGGGTTCATCGAAATTGGCACTTGGCGGCGCAGGACTGGCAGGGCCGTGCACCATCGCGAATTTCATGTCGTGACGCGCCAGCACTTCTGGCGATGGCGGCGTCTGATTGGCAAGCACAAACATCTCGCGCCGAGCGCTCGGCGGCTGACTTGTGGGGTGATTTCCGAACATCACACCTTCCGGATAGCTCATCATGCCGCGGTTGTAAACAATCACCGACAACACAAACCAATTCAGATGATCCAGGTTGGGCCTGTTCTCGGGACAGTGAAGAAACATGGGTTGAGCGATCGCGACATAATTGTCATAGCCGAGCAGCAGCCCGACTTTGGCCCCCACTTTGACCGACTTGATGAAGTGACGGGTCGCCAAAATGTCATCCGCTCGAAAGGTTGCGTACGCCTGCGTGGGGTTGATCTTGTGCGTATCGGACAACCCGGTGTAGTTGGTGTCTTGGTAGAAAATGACTTCGTAAGGTCCCGGTTCGGCACCCGGCAAGGACGCGTCGGTCACGAGGGACATTACCAGGGCAATGATCAGGGTGGCCCAAGGCAGCCGGTAGATCATGGCGCCTTGTTGGAAATATTCCATGCAGTGAGCACTTCGGGGGCGTGATTGGGAAAGCGGAGATCGAATTTCATTACTCATGGCTGGTGCATCGAAAGGCTTTTATGGAATGGGATTGACCGACATGCCCAGCAGCGCGGGCGGATTGGCCGGGTCGACGTCGCCTACATTGACGTAGAGGTGCACAACCAGATTGGTTGGTTCGCCGAAGTTTGAATCGGCTTCATCGATGATCTTGCTGATTTCAACAGTGGGAGCCGGATCGCCGACGCCGGCGTCCGTAAGCGAGAACGTTTCCGGCGAGTAAGAGAACAGCTTGTTGCTGATTGAACTCCTGAGCTCGCAAAGGACATCCACGCTGACCTTGTTGCTGCCCGGATTGCGACCGAGAAACGCCAACTGCGCCTCGAATTTATTTCGCTTGGTGAGCCCTTCCTTGGTCAACGTCAAGCCGAATCGCTGAGTCGTGTTGTTTAAACTGGGTCGGATGACGCAGTTGATGCCGGGTCGCGCATCGGCAAACAATAATGCGTTCTGGCTAGCAACTTCGCCGGCGATCCACACCACGTTTTGATTCGGGTCAACCGGCTCCTGGAATTCAACCTGCTGGATAGTCGCCGACAAAGGACCGCCGGGCGGTCCCTCCAACACGACATACTCGGACTTTAGGTTTGGCTGTGCCAACGGCACCACGTTGGGCGGAAACACCAAGTGGGCGGGACCGGATCGTTCATGCGGCGACTTTGTGGAATCCTTGGGCACGGCGGTTACGACCGGGGCGATGTAAAAGGCATCCTTGGGAAGGAAGTACAGAGCATCATCCACCAATTTAAAATCAATCTGGTTTTTAGTGGTGGGAACCTTGGCGCTGGCAAAGACCTCAGGGCCAAAAACGTTTTGCGATCGGTAAGGATGCACCGCAGTCATCCGAACGTCGTAGTGATCGATCGCCTGAACGTCACCGCTGATATCCCAAGCGACGCGATACGTGTCGCCTTGTTTCCATCCTTTGGTGATCCGCACCTGCTCCAAGGCAAACTTGTCTCCGAAGGGTGGTGGATCGGTTCCGGGCGGAGGTGCCGGCAGCTTGCCCAGCAACCAAGTGGCGATGTGGTCCAACAGGTTCCAAAAGCCTGGACCGCCGCTCCATCCACCCGGATTGCCTGGGTCACTGGGGTTGCCTGGGTCACTGGGCCACGGCTGCCACGGAGGACCACCGGGCGAACCAAATCCGCCCCCGCCGCCACCCCACGCATCGCCACCGGGCGGCGGAGATTCGCCAGGGAACGGAGGAGTGCCTGCGGGGTTACTAGGAGGATCGCTGCCGAAACCATCATCAGGGGGGATGTCCCAAGGTTCGTCTCCGAAACCGCCCGGCGGCGGTTCAGGGATGGGGGCGCGCGGATCATCGGGTGGCGGAAGTGGCAGCACTCCGCCACTGAACAAATCAAGTCCCTGGCCGTGTCCCGCTTTCCACAGGGAGCACTCGCGCGAGGTCGGCGGGGTCCGAACCGGTATTCCCTCGTCATCCAAGTGGACCGGCGGAATCAAGCGAATCGCCTCAAGCGATTTTCGATCGACCTCGCTATCGTCACTGTCGAAAACCACCCGGCCGTCCAGCTCGACCACCACCCGCGCCGGGTGCCATCGATCCGGGGCCGCCGACCCGGGCTGCCCGGCGGCGATCTGTCCGATCGCAAAACCACGCACGTCGGATGCGTTTAGGGGAGCAGCGACCAGATCGAGATCAAATCGCTGCCTGGCCGCGATCGCTTGATTGTTCCCGAGGGGATTGAGCGGTTGTTCGCCGATGGAACCGATGTCCAACGGTTGATCGAGCAAGTATTTCTTGCCGCCGAGTTGCAGGAACACCCGATCGTCGGTTCCCGCCGCGGTGTGATCGGCCGTCACCAAGGTCACCGCTCCCGAGCCAATCAACCCTTCGGATCGATAGTTCGAAGCAAAACTGTCATCGACGAAGAACGGGTAGCGACCGGTCAATACTCCGCCGGCGCGGGCAAAAGCTTGCTCAAGTTTTTGCCGTGACTGCCGCAGTCGCCGAAGTTCTTCCAGGTCATCGGCCGACGCCAAGTCGACCTCCGCAAACGCCTCAATATCACTGATCTGCGAGTTCATTTTGCTCAGTTCCGCGGCCGCATCATTCTGCTGCCTGCCTGCGTCCTGGAGTGCGGCTTGGCTCGCTTCGTTGATTTCGTCACGCGAATGCAGTTCATTTCCGTTCACGCTAATTTGCAGCGAACGCAGCGTCACCTTTGCATCCGGCAACATGATGATGCCGGCGCGAGCAATGTCCGAAACCTGCAATCCGGCAAGTAAAGAGCGTGTTGTGTCCAGCAGATCATCGGCCGGCTGCGTCTGACTTTCAAAGGTTGCCGTGATCAACTGCTCGCCATCGACAGTAGACTGGTCGACGCCGGTCGGCAAAACACAGAACTGCAGTGCCTGCTCGACAGCGGGACCTTTTTGGGAAAACCATAATGGAAACCCGAGCCCCAGATCGAGCCCCAGGTTGTCGACAATCTGGTCGGACTCATCCGCGACACGCAGCGTGACGCTCACCGTTTCGATCGGTTCGGCGTGCCGCGGGTCGGACGCGTGTAGTGCCGATCCGGCCGACAGGACAAGCCAGAACACTGACGCCGTCAATCCGCAAACGACTCGACTATGAAAGTACATCACGTCACCGTCTCAGCTTGAACCACGTTCCGATGAATCGCAAACGAACACGTCATCGCTTGATTTAAACGTTGAGCAACGTCTCGTTTGCAATTACCAGGCCAGTCGCTGCCAGAGTCCCTTTTCGCTGCGCTGCTCAAGATTGTGAACTCGTCGAGTCACAAGTCCTGTGCGATCATGACCACGAGTGTGCGTCGTTGTCCCGAACGGCTATCTAAATTGAAGGCGGTGAGAACGACCTCCGCAGTTGGAGAATCACTTTGACGACGTCAGTGTTAGGCATATTACTCCCGACCTGTGAAACATGAAGTGCGTGAGGAGGGCGTGTCCTGGGCGCGCAACCGAGTAATGCAAAGCTGCTTCGGTCCGGCACCCAGAGTTCGGAAAGCTACCTCGCTCGACGAAACCGCCGGGATTTACCGGCCAGGTAAAGCGGTAGCCTTCGGCATCGCTCGGTACTGCACAGTTGCCGGTTCGCTACGGCGGAGCTCCAGCTGGTGCGCCCCGCGACCGTGAGTGGTCCGAGGAGGCCAAGCCGGCACCTACAGGGATGCGAAGCGTCAGACCATCCGCCCCCGCCATCTCATGCGGCTCGGTGGCGAGTCCGGCTGAGCTCACGACGTCAGTCGGCTTCAGAAAGGCGGGTTGCCAGCAGCGCAACTAGCCTGTCCAGATCGTGGTCGTCCAGAGCGGCTGCGAGGCTCGCGGCCAGCAACGATAAGAGCTGGTGGGTGTCGCTGGTTGAAGAGTTGGTGCAACCGCTGAGCAGGTCCGCGATAGCGGGGGCAATTTGCTGCATTTGCTGCGCTGGACTCAAACGTTCGGGACGCAGAGGTCGCAAGTTCAAATCTTGTCGCCCCGACTTGACGTATTTGAGTTAATCGCTGTGGCGGAGCGTCGTCGCTGCAACTTGTTGCTCGCAAATGACTTGCGGGAATTTGTCCGGCTTATTTTGAGAAGTTCAAATGCGTATGGTCGCAAAACTTCACAACTCGTAACCTCTTCCAGGTAAATGCGTTACGCGGTTCAATCTATCCTGTCACCCCTCTCGCCATCACGCAGCAGCCAGCCTGGTACGACACGGATAAA